>NZ_KB912942.1:5638542-5944898 GCF_000383915.1 Amycolatopsis benzoatilytica AK 16/65 | reverse complement strand
GGCGGTGCGGGGGCTGGCCGCGCTGGACGCGGATGTGCTGGTGGCCACCGGGCCGGCGGTGGACGTCGCGGCGCTGGGGGAGGTGCCGGGCAACGTGCGGCTGGAGTCTTGGGTGCCGCAGGCGGAGTTGCTGCCGCACGTCGATTTGGTGGTGCACCACGGAGGGAGCGGGACGACGCTGGGGGCGTTCGGAGCCGGGGCGCCGCAGTTGGTGCTGCCGCAGGGGGCGGATCAGTACACCAACGCGGACGCGGTGGTCGCGGCCGGCGTGGGGGCTCAGCTGGTGGGGGAGGCGATGACCGCGGAGGCGGTTCGGGAGTCGGCTCGGCGGTTGCTGGCCGACAGCGCGGTAGCGGACGCGGTGCGGAGGTTGGCGGCGGAAGTGGCCGGGATGCCTTCGCCGGAGGAAGTGGCGGCCGGGTTGGGAGCGTACGTGGGTTGAAACCCGTGAAGGGAACATTGAGGGACTCAGAGTCCCTCAATGTTCCCTTCACGGACGTTCGCCGGTGCGGCGTCAGGCGCGGGTGACGAGTTTCTGCAGGAGCGAGCCCATCCGTTCCGCGGACTGCCTGCCGGCTTCCAGCACCTCTTCGTGGTTCAGCGGTTCGCCGGTCATGCCCGCGGCCAGGTTGGTGACCAGGGACAGGCCGAAAACCTCCAGGCCGGCGGCGCGGGCGGCGATCGCTTCCAGCACGGTCGACATGCCGACCAGGTCCGCGCCCATGGTGCGCAGCATCCGGATCTCGGCGGGGGTCTCGAAGTGCGGGCCGGGCAGGCCGGCGTACACGCCGTCCTCCAGCGAATCGTCGATCTCGCGAGCCAGGTCGCGCAGGCGCGCCGCGTACAGGTCGGTGAGGTCGACGAAGTTCGCGCCGACGATCGGCGACTGCGCGGTGAGGTTCAGGTGGTCGGAGATCAGCACCGGCTGGCCGACGCGCATCCCCTCGCGCAGGCCGCCGGCGGCGTTGGTCAGCAGAACCGTGCGGGCGCCCGCGGCCGCCGCGGTGCGCACGTTCTGCACGACCGGGTCGATGCCCTTGCCCTCGTAGTAGTGCGTGCGGCCGAGCAGGATCAGTGCGCGCTTGTCGCCGATCCGCAGGGAACGCACGGTGCCGCCGTGGCCGACGGCGCCGGGCGGGGTGAAGCCGGGCAGGTCGCCGAACGGGATCTCCGCGTCGGCTGTTCCGATCACGTCCGCGGCCGGGCGCCAGCCCGAACCCAGCACCACGGCGATGTCGTGCTTCTCGACGCCGGTGCGCTCGGCGATGACGGCCGCGGCCGCCTCCTCCAGGTTGCTCATGCCGCCGAGCGTATCCGGGCGCTGCGCACGCCGAGGAACGCGACCAAGCCGAACGGCGACAGGAATATCGTCAGCAGCAGCAGCGGGCTGACGATCCACCACGGGATCCGGTGCGTGCGCGCCTCGAAGAACATCCACCGGCCGAGGAACAGGTCGAACGCGATCAGCTGCGCCCAGATCAGCGCGGCACCGTACGGCGTGGCCAGGAACCCTTGGAGCACCCCGAGATCCGGCCGCCGCATCGCCGCCCACAGCTCGGCGAAATGCGGGATCGCCAGCACGAAGTACCAGAGCAACGGCGCCAGCGGGACCCAGGGCGAGGCCATGATCCGGCGCGTCCGGCTCCAGCCGGGCAGCAGGATCAGCAACACCCAGAACGGCACCGCGACCGGGAACGTCCAGGCGAACACCGTCAGCTCGGTCACCGAACGGCCTGCCGGGTCGGAACCAGCAGCGACAGTGCTCCGGCGGCCGCGATCGCGCCGGCGAGCATTCCGGCGGCGGCCAGTGTCGTCCCGCTCGGGCGGACGATCGATTCGCCGCGTTCGGCCTGCCACAGGATCAGCCCGACCATCCCCGCGTACCCGAAGGAACCGGTCCAGACCAGCCGTGCTCGCACCGCGTTGTCCCGCAGTCGGGGGAGCCGCTTGGCGAGCAGAACGAGCGCCAAGGCCAGCAGTGGCAACGCTTGCAGCGCATGCATGCCGACGAAGTGCGGAATCCGCAGGTCCCCGCCGACGGTGCTCCAGCCGAGCAGCGGCAGTCCCGGTCCGCCGTCCGCCAGGCCGACCGTGTGCGCGCCGATCAGGTCGGAATGCCCGGTGGCCGCGATCGTCGCGGTCTCCTGCGGCGTCGGCCCGAGCATCAGCCCGCCGAGCCCGGCGCCGGCCAGCGCGATCACCGCACCGGTGCGCACCGCCCAGTGCAGACCGCGGTCTTCGAGCCGGACGAACATCAGCAGGATCGTGACCGCCAGCGTCGCGAGCCAGAGCCCGGCGACCAGGCCGCCCATCGCCTGGAACAGCAGGTTGTCGAACGGGCTCGTGTTGGCGAAGTGGCTGGGCCGGCCGCGCGCGGCCTGGAAAGCCATCAGAACGTACTCGCCGGCGAACGTCGCGACGGCGATGTTCGTGAAGACGTTCGCCGTCCGCCGGAACCGGGGCAGCAGCGAGACGAGCCAGCTCCAGGTGAAGAAGTAGAGCCCGCCGGACACCGCGAACTTGAACAGTTTCGCCCAGACCGGTGCGCCCAGCAGGGTCCGCCGGTCGATCAGCATCGCCAGCGCCGAGGCGACGACGGCCGCTGTCATCACCGCCGCGAACCACAGCGAGGGCCGGTGCCAGGTCCGCGAATGGGCAGTGCTCGACGCCGTGACCTGCGGGTCGACAGCGGATGCCCCCAATGTGGCATTGGGTGCATGTGATGCACCGAATGTGGCATTGGGTGCGTGGGATGCACCCAATGCCACATTGGGGGAGCGGGGTGCGTTGCGGGTCATGCGGTCCTCCCAGGATGGATAGTGAAGCTGTCTATTATGGAAAGCTAGACTATCCATGCTGAGGAGTCCTCAGGGTTTTCCCCGGAAGTTAGGGTTCAGAGGTGCGGATGGCAGAGCTGAGCGCCGAGTCCGGGATCCCGGTGGCCACGATCAAGTACTACCTCCGGGAAGGCCTGCTCCCGCCCGGCGAGCGGACCAGCCCGAACCAGGCCCGCTACGACGAGACCCACGTGCAGCGGCTCAAGCTGGTGCGTGCGCTGATCGAGGTCGGCGGCCTGTCCGTGGCGACGGTCCGCGAAGTGGTCCGGGCGGTGGACGAAGGCACCGCGACGCACAACGTGCTGGGCGTCGCACAGCGCGCGTTGACCGGCTCGGCTGCGGACGTGGCCGAGGAAGACCGCCAGTGGGCCATCGAGCTGCTCTCCGCGCTGGCCGCCAAGCACGGCTGGAAATTCGGCCCGGAGCACGTGGTCGCGCCGGCGCTGATCGGCACCCTCTGCACCATTCGAGCGCTGGGCCACGACGCACTGCTGGCCCGTATCGACGACTACGCCGACATCGCCGACCAAGTGGCCGCCGTCGACCTGGACACGGTGGACGTCCAGCAGTCCCTTGACCGGATCGTCGAAGCGGCGGTGGTGGGAACGGTGCTCGGCGACCGGATGTTCGAAGGGCTGCGCCGGCTCGCGCAGGCCGCGGAATCCCGCCGCCGGTACCCGACCTACCGGATGCCGGTCAGCTCCCGGCGACCGCCAGCGTAGGTTCGATCTGCGCGAACGTCTTCGCGCCGGCTTCCTCCTGTTCGCCGGGCGTCGTCAGCGACAGCAGCCACAGCGAGTCCCCGGCCTGCTTCAGCAGTCCGTAGGTGGTCCGGACGATTCCCGCGGCCGGATTCGACGACCGGTCCTGCCCCCGCTCGGCCGTCCGGAAGGCGAGCTCGGTGCCGTAGCTCGTCCGGTCCGGAGCCCGGACGTTGTAGAGCGAGTCCTGCGAAGACGACTGTTTCAGCGCCTCCACCGCGTCCTTCTCGGAAAAGCTCTGGAAGAACTTGGGGATCAGTTCCAGCCGCAGCGACTGCCGTCCGTCCGGCGACACGTACTGCACCACCGTGGACGCCCCGAACGACGACTTCCGGGCCGCGATGAACCGCGGCCAGTCCGCCGGCACCGAAAGCGTGTACTGGCTGTCCCGGGTGACGTTCGCGTTCGAGCTGGCATTGCCTTGCTGCGGGACGAATTTCAGCGGCGTGCTCGCCGCGCCCGGGGTGCCCGGGGCACTGGCCTGCCGGAGGTGCTGGCTCTTCGGCGGGAACAGGTCCTGCCCGCTGGCCACCCGGGCCAGCGCGAACCCGCCGCCCACCGCGATCGCGAACAACAGCACCGCGGTCACCGACAACCCGACGGTGGCCCGAGTGCCGCGTCGCGACGCGGCACTCGCCACGGGCGGCGGCGGAACCGGCATCGGCGCGGGCATGGGCGCGGGCATCGCCGGCGCCGCGCCGGTCCCGGCACCGCGCAGGAATGGCAGCGGGCCAGGATCGGCGGCGAGCGCGGCAGGCTGGTCGGCACCCTCCGGTTTGGGTGCGACGGTCTTGATCACCTGGGTGTCCGTCGCGTCCAGGTGCGCCGTCGTCTTCTTTCCGTCCGGCGTCCGGAACAGCTCCGGGCCGAACAGGTCCAGCGCCGCCTTGTTCTGCATCGGGTACAGCCGGTGGCGCACCTCGCGCAGCGAGATCCGCTTGGCCGGCTCCTTCTTCATCAACGCGGTGATGACGTCCGCGAGCGGCCCGGGCTTGGGCCGCGGCACCTTCCCGTTGACGACCTTGCCGACTGTCTCCAGCGGATCGCCGTCCGCGTCATAGGGCGGCGCGCCCTCGACCGCGGCGAACAGCGTCGCCCCGAGGCCCCACAGGTCCGCGTCCGGCGTGACCGCGCCGCCGGACGCGACCTCCGGCGAGATGTACGCGGGCGACCCGAGCATGATCCCGGTCCGCGTCATGGTCGCCTCGGAGACGTTCCGCGCGATGCCGAAGTCGGTGAGCTTGATCCGGCCGTCGCCGGCCACCAGTACGTTGCCCGGCTTCACGTCACGGTGCGTGATGCCCGCCTCGTGCGCCGCCTCCAGCGCGGCGGCCACCGCGATCCCGACCGCCGCAGCCTGCTCGACGGTGAGCGGACCGTGGTCGCGCAGCAGGTGCGCCAGGCTCCGCGACGGCAGCAATTCCATCACCACGAACGGCGCGTCGCCCTCGCGCGCGACATCGTGCAGGGTGATCACGTTCGGATGCGACAAGACAGCGATCGCGCGCGCCTCGCGCAGCGTGCGTTCGCGCAGCTCGTCGGCCTGCGCCGCCGGAATGCCCGGCGGCACCTTCATCTCTTTGACGGCTACCGGGCGGTGCAGGAACTCGTCGTAAGCGGACCAGACGGTGCCCATCGACCCCGACCCGAGCACGGAGCGCAACCGGTACCGGCCCGCGACGACCCTCGGCTGGTCGCCGCCCGCTGACGGCTCGGGCGCTGCCGAGCCGGTGCTGTCGGCGTTGCCGGGCTGGTCCAGGTCGCTGTTCTCCGAGGGCACCCCCTGATTGTGGCGCAAGGGGCCGACACTCTTCGACTCAGCACCTTCTGCCCGGATTCACCGGATAGGGGGAAGGGCCCGGGGCGAGCAGCGTCACAGGTGCGGGTAGCGGCCGGGCTCTACCATCACAAGTTATGACGAACCTGGCTGGTCCGGAGTCCGCGCCGCACTCCGAGCCCGGGCTCGCGCTCGCCGCGGAGTTTCCCGTCGCGGAGCGCGCCCAGTGGCAGGAGCTGGTGGCCGGAGTTCTGCGCAAAAGCGGCCGGCTCCCGGAGGATTTCGCGGGCGCGCCGGAGAGCAAGCTCGTTTCGCGCACTTACGACGGCATCGAGATCCAGCCGCTGTACACCGCGGACGACTCCGTTGGCGACCTCGGCTTCCCCGGGCTGCCGCCGTTCGTCCGCGGCACTCGTCCGGACGGCGTCGTCGAGACGGGCTGGGACATCCGGGTCCGGCACCAGCGCGAAGATCCGCGTGCGGCCAACGCGGCGATCCTCGCCGACCTCGAAGGCGGCGCCTCGTCGGTGTGGCTGCGGCTCGGCGAGGGCGCGCTCCCGGTCGATGCGCTCGCGGATGCGCTGAACGAGGTGTACGTCGGCCTCGCGCCGGTGGTCCTCGACGCCGGTGCCGAGTACGAACCCGCAGCTCAGGCTCTTTTCGATCTTTTCGCCGAGCGGGAGATCCCGGCCAGCGAGGCGATCGGCACGCTCGGCGCGGATCCGATCGGCACCTCGGCGCGCACCGGCGACTCGCTCCCGCTCGGCCCGGCCGCCGCATTGGCGGCGAGGGTTGCCTCGAAGTACCCGAAAGTGCGCACGATCGTCGCCGACGGGCTGCCGTTCCACGAGGCAGGCGGCTCGGACGCGCAGGAACTCGGCGCGACCGTGGCGGCCGGCGTCGCCTACCTGCGCGCGCTCACCGAAGCCGGGCTGGACCTCGCTGCCGCCGCCGCGCAGATCGAATTTCGGCTCGCCGCGACGGTCGACCAGTTCCTCACCATCGCCAAGTTCCGCGCCGCGCGACGACTGTGGGACCGGGTGCTGGAGGTCTCCGGCGCAGCCGCCGAGGCGCGCGGGATGCACCAGCACGCGGTCACGTCGCCGTCGATGCTGACCCAGCGCGACCCGTGGGTGAACATGCTGCGCACCACCGTCGCCTCGTTCGCGGCCGGTGTCGGCGGCGCGGACGCGGTCACGGTGCTCCCGTTCGACGCGGCGATCGGCTTGCCGGACGCGTTCTCCGCGCGGATCGCCCGCAACACCAACGCGATCCTGATCGAAGAGTCCAAGCTGGGCAACGTCATCGACCCGGCGGGCGGCTCCTGGTACGTCGAGAAGCTCACTGACGAGCTCGCCGAGGCCGCGTGGCGCGAGTTCACCGCGATCGAGGGCGCGGGCGGCATCGAGGCCGAGCTGGCCTCCGGCGCACTGGCCGGACGGCTGGCGCAGACCTGGGCGAAGCGCGCCGGCCGGCTCGCCACGCGGCGCGACCCGCTCACCGGCGTCAGCGAATTCCCGAACCTGACAGAGAAACCGGTCTCGCGCGAACCGCTTCCGTCCACTGTGGACGGCGGGCTGCCCCGGCACCGCTATGCCGAGGAATACGAGAAGCTGCGTGACGCCTCCGACGCGTACCTCGCCGAACACGGCGAGCGCCCGAAGGTCTTCCTGGCCACGCTCGGCCCGGTCGCCGCGCACACCGGCCGCGCCACCTTCGCGACGAACTTGCTGCAGGCCGGCGGCATCGAGGCAGTCAACCCCGGCGCGACCGACGACTTGCCCGGCGCATTTCGCGAAAGCGGCGCGAAAGTCGCCTGCGTGTGCGGAACCGACGCCGATTACGAAGAACAGGCCGCGACCGTCGCGGCGTCCCTGGACGCGGTCAGCGTGCTGCTCGCGGGCAAGGGAAATTACGACGGAATCGACGGCAACCTGTACGCCGGCTGCGACGCGCTCGAAATTCTGACCAGCCTCCACCGCAAGCTGGGAGTGTCCGCATGACGATCCCCAATTTCGCCGGCATTCCCCTCGGCACGCCGGAACCGGGCGACCGCGCCGCGTGGGCGCGGGCCGTGCAGGACGCCACTGGAAAAGGTCCGGACGCGCTGGCCTGGGAAACCCCCGAGGGCATCGGCGTGAAGCCGGTCTACACCGCGGCCGACCTGTCCGACGTCGACTTCCTGCGCACCTACCCGGGCGTCGCCCCGTTCCTGCGCGGGCCGTACCCGACGATGTACGTCAACCAGCCGTGGACGATCCGGCAGTACGCCGGGTTCTCCACCGCCGAGGAGTCGAACGCCTTCTACCGGCGCAATCTCGCGGCCGGGCAGAAGGGCCTTTCGGTCGCGTTCGACCTGGCCACCCACCGCGGCTACGACTCCGACCACCCGCGGGTGTCCGGCGACGTCGGCATGGCGGGCGTGGCGATCGACTCGATCTACGACATGCGCCAGCTGTTCGACGGCATCCCGCTGGACAAGATGTCGGTGTCGATGACGATGAACGGCGCGGTGCTGCCGGTGCTCGCGCTGTACGTGGTCGCGGCCGAGGAACAGGGGGTGAAGCCGGAGCAGCTCGCGGGGACCATTCAGAACGACATCCTCAAGGAGTTCATGGTCCGCAACACCTACATCTACCCGCCGCAGCCGTCGATGCGGATCATCTCCGACATCTTCGCCTACACCTCGCAGCACATGCCGAAGTACAACTCCATCTCGATCTCCGGCTATCACATGCAGGAGGCCGGGGCGACCGCCGACCTGGAGCTGGCCTACACGCTCGCGGACGGCGTCGAGTACCTCCGCGCGGGCGTAGAAGCCGGTCTGGACGTGGACAAGTTCGCGCCGCGGCTGTCGTTCTTCTGGGCGATCGGGATGAATTTCTTCATGGAGGTCGCGAAACTGCGCGCCGCGCGGCTGCTGTGGGCGAAATTGGTCAAGCAATTCGACCCGAAGTCGCAGAAATCGCTGTCGCTGCGTACGCACTCTCAGACGTCCGGTTGGTCGCTCACCGCGCAGGACGTCTTCAACAATGTCACGCGTACGTGCGTCGAAGCGATGGCTGCGACCCAGGGGCACACACAGTCGTTGCACACCAACGCTCTCGACGAGGCGCTCGCACTGCCCACCGACTTCTCCGCACGGATCGCGCGCAACACACAGCTGTTGTTGCAGCAGGAATCCGGCACCACCAGGGTCATCGACCCGTGGGGCGGCAGCGCGTTCGTCGAGAAGCTCACCTACGACCTGGCGCGCAAGGCGTGGGGCCACATCACCGAAGTCGAAGCCGCGGGAGGCATGGCGCGCGCGATCGACGAGGGCATCCCGAAGCTGCGCATCGAAGAGGCGGCCGCACGGACGCAGGCGCGTATCGACTCGGGACGACAGCCGGTCATCGGTGTGAACAAATACCAGGTCGCCGACGACGAGAAGATCGACGTACTGAAGGTCGACAACGCCGGGGTCCGCGCGCAGCAGCTGGAGAAGCTGCGCCGGCTGCGCGAAGAGCGTGACCCGCAAGCCACCGAAGACGCGTTGCGCCGCCTCTCCGAAGGCGCGCAGAACAACGGCAACCTCCTCGCGCTGGCCATCGACGCTGCCCGCGCGAAGGCGACTGTCGGCGAGATCTCCGACGCCCTGGAGAAGAACTGGGGCCGCCACTCCGGCCAGATCCGCACGATCTCCGGCGTGTACCGGGAAGAGGTGGGGAAGTCGGACAACGTCGAGAAGGCCCGCGAACTGGTCGAGAAATTCGCGGAAGAGGAAGGCCGGCGTCCGCGCATCCTGGTCGCCAAGATGGGGCAGGACGGTCATGACCGCGGCCAGAAGGTGATCGCCACCGGCTTCGCCGACCTCGGCTTCGACGTCGACGTCGGCCCGCTGTTCTCCACCCCCGCCGAGGTCGCCCGCCAGGCGTCGGAGGCGGACGTGCACGTCGTCGGCGTTTCGTCGCTGGCCGCCGGGCACCTGTCGCTGGTCCCGGCGCTGCGCGAGGAACTCGCCGCGCTGGGCCGCGAGGACATCATGGTCGTCGTCGGCGGCGTGATCCCGCCGCAGGACTACCCGGAACTGCGCGAGGCGGGCGCGGCCGCGATCTTCGGCCCGGGCACCGTGCTCGCGGACGCCGCGATCGGCCTGCTCGAGCAGCTGGCCGCACAGGAGTCCTGACCTTGGCGCGGCGCGTCGACGTCGGCGAATACGCGAAAGGCGTCCTCGCCGGCGATCGGGGGACCTTGTCCAAGGCCATCACCCTGGTCGAATCCCACCGGGACGACCACCGGCGCCAGGCGCAGGAACTGCTGGTCGAGCTGCTGCCGCACTCCGGCGGCGCGCGCCGGGTCGGCATCACCGGCGTACCCGGTGTCGGCAAGTCGACTTTCATCGACCAGCTGGGCACTGACCTGACCGGCGCCGGCCACCGCGTCGCGGTGCTGGCGGTGGACCCGTCGTCGACCCGCACCGGCGGCTCGATCCTCGGCGACAAGACCCGGATGGCCCGGCTCGCGGTGGACCCGAACGCGTTCATCCGCCCGTCCCCGACCTCCGGCACGCTGGGCGGCGTCGCACGGGCGACCCGCGAGACGATCGTCTTGATGGAGGCGGCCGGATTCGACGTGGTGCTGGTGGAGACGGTCGGGGTCGGGCAGTCCGAGGTGACCGTGGCGAACATGGTGGACTGCTTCCTTTTCCTGACCCTGGCACGGACCGGCGATCAGTTGCAGGGGATCAAGAAGGGCGTGCTGGAACTCGCCGACGTGATCGCGGTGAACAAGGCGGACGGCCCGTTCGAACGCGACGCCAAGCGTGCGGCGCGGGAACTGCAGGGCGCGCTGCGGATGATCTACGGCAAGGACGCGCTGTGGACCCCGCCGGTGCTGACGTGCAGCGGGCTGGAAGGCCGCGGGCTCGCCGAGATCTGGGCGGCGATCGGGAAGCATCATGAGGTGCTCACCGAATCGGGTGATCTTGCCGAACGGCGGAAGCGGCAACAGGTCGACTGGACCTGGGCGATGGTCCGGGAGCAGCTGCTGGACCGGCTGACCGCGCATCCTGCGGTGCGGGCGCAGGTGGGGGAAGTGGAGCGAGCGGTGCGCGACGGCGAGCTGACCGCCACGTTGGCCGCGCAGCGGATTTTGGAGGCGTTTTCGGGGTCCGCTTGACGGCGGGTGGTTCGTTCGTCGCCGGGCTGGTGACTCGCCGGGTTTTTGGCGAGCCGTCAACATCTCCGATTCGCGGACGCGGCCGCCGAAAGCGGTCTCCGTTCCGCTCGCGCTTCTCGAACTCGACGGCATGTCCAGCTTTGGCGATGTGCCAACATTGCTGGTGGCGCTTGGTCCCGGTCTTCGCCGGCAAGCCTCCGGCGGACTCCGCTGGCCGCATCCGAACCGTTTCGCCGGCCCGCCCTCGCCGCTCCATTCCGAAACTTCCTCGGGTTGTGGTGGGAATCCGCCGAGCGCAAGGGGTCTTTCGTCGTTCCCCGGGCTGGTTGCGCTCGGCGGTCGTCGGTGCGGGGCGAGCGGGCGGGCTCCACCCCGTGGGGGCTGACGCGGTCCGGTTTCGACGGGCACAATGCTCCACAACGGCGTAGAAGGGATGTCATGGCGAAGGTGCGGGGACTGCTGCTGGCCGGAGTGCTCGGCGTGCTGCTCACCGGGGTGCTGCCCGCGTCGGCGGAGGCAGCGCCGTCGGCGCCCGCGGCGGTCGTGCTCGTCGGTGAGACGGCGATCACGCAGGTGAACGGCGTCCATCAGGCCCCGCCGGGGCCGGTGCTGGACCCGTCGCAGACCGACAAGGCCAACTCGGAAAAGACCAAGAAGAACCTCATCGCCGGCGGGATCGCGGCGGTGCTGCTGGCGATCGTGTTCTTCGGCCGCCGGGCCCGGATCAAGAAGCGCAAGGCGCAGGGCTGAGCTTTCCGCCGTTCGCCCTGGCCGAACTCCGGGCCGCCGTTCGCCGCAGATCCGATACCGGCCGTCTAGGCCGTCGGCTGCCGGGCCGCCGCTTGCCACCTGCATGGTGCACGATCATCTGCAAATGCGTATGACAGATCGATCGGCACGTTGCGTGACCCCCGGCGCTCGTGTTGCGGGAGGAGGTGCGGCGTGACGGTGCTGGACTCACGGCCGAACGTTCCAGGTGACCACCCGATCGCGGCGCCCGGCGCGCTGCTGTCCGAAGCCGGCGTCAGCATGGCTCCGGTGGAGGACTTTGGCGCGGGCCGCGGCCCGTTCTGGCTGGACGACTGGCTGCGCGCGAACGCGACCGACGTGCTCGCGTGGCGGCGGCACATCCACGCCCACCCGGAACTGTCGCGGCAGGAGTTCGCGACGACCGAGCTGATCGTCTCGCTGTTGCGCGCGGTCGGACTGAAGCCGTCGGTGCTGGCCGGCGGCACCGGCGTCGTGTGCGACATCGGCAAGGGCGAGCGCTGCGTCGCGCTGCGTGCGGACATCGACGCGCTGCCGCTGACAGAGCAGACCGGGCTGCCCTACGCGTCGACTACCGAGGGTGCCGCGCACATGTGCGGCCACGACGCGCACACCGCGATCCTTCTCGGCGCCGGTCGCGCCCTCGCCGGCGCGCCCGAACTGCCCGGCCGCGTACGGCTGATCTTCCAGCCCGCGGAGGAGGTCATGCCCGGCGGCGCGCTGGACATGATCGCCGCCGGTGCGCTGGACGGCGTCGAGCGCATCTACGGACTGCACTGCGACCCGCGCCTGGAAGTCGGCAAAGTCGGCACTCGCGTGGGCGCGCTCACGTCCGCCGCCGACCTCATCGAACTCCGCCTGACCTCGCCCGGCGGCCACACCTCGCGACCGCACCTGACGGCGGACCTGGTCTACGCGCTCGGCACGGTCATCACGTCGTTGCCTTCGGTCCTGTCCCGTCGCGTCGACCCGCGCTCCGGCACCGTCCTCGTGTGGGGCGCGGTGCACGCCGGCCAGGCCGCGAACGCGGTCCCGCAGGACGGTGTGCTGCGCGGCACGCTGCGGACCGCGGACCACGAGGTGTGGAAAGCGCTGGAGCCGCTCGTCGCGTCGGCGGTGGAGTCGCTGCTGGCCCCGACCGGAGTCGGCTTCGAACTCGACTACCGCCGCGGCGTGCCCCCGGTGGTCTCCGACGCGGAATCGACCGCGTTGATGCGGGCCGGCGTCGAAGCCGCGGTCGGTGAGCAGGGCTTGGCCGGAACGGAACAGTCCTCCGGAGGCGAGGACTTCGGCTGGTACCTCGAACACGTCCAGGGCGGCTTCGCGCGCCTCGGCGTGTGGTCCGGCCCGCCCGCTCCGCAGGCCGACATTCACCGCCCGACATTCGTTCTCGACGAGCGTGCGCTGCTCGTCGGCATTCGCACTTTGGTGCACACCGCGCTGGCCACCCTGGCCTGAGTTATCCACAGGCCGCGAGCCAATGTGGATAACTCAGGAGGGGGAGAGGTGTCCCTCTCGCGGGGGTGTCAGCGGCGGGTTACTTGGCGTTGCGATGGTCGTGTCAGGTGCCGTCACAGCCTGCTTGCGGTGCGAGATTTCGGACGTTGGAGCTGATCTTGCCCGGCTGCCCGCGGTCACCTCCGCTAGGAAGATTTCCGTTACCTGACAACGGTTCTTCGTGGATCAGGGCCGTTTTCGGCGTGTTCTCAGTGCGGGTGCCGGCCGCCGAATTCGGTCACGGAACGCGATTATTTGTGAGCGCTGCGATGCCGGATGCCCGTGTGGGTGAGCCTCCGTCGTGTGGTATTGCGTGGTGGCCGGTGGGTCCGGCGGAGCACCCGAATACGTGGAGTTATCCACAGGGTCCCGCCGTTGGGGACGACTCACCCGACCCACTGTGGATGGCCGGGCGGATTGTGGACAGCTCCGGAAACGACGGTTCGCTGCGGTCAGGGGCAGCTCGGGTCAACGCCCAAGCACTGGCCGGATCCGCGGAGCAGCCGCGACGACAAGACCGCCCGGTTCAGCTGTTCGACGCGCGGGTCGCGACAGTCCGTCGCCGCATGCGGTTAGTTGCCGGCTGAGGCGCTTCGGGTGGCCGCAGCCCGAGGCCAACGCGGCCATCGTGCGTCACGGCCCCGGCAGAGAGCCGTAAGACCGAAGTCGCGATCAGGCTTCCCAGCGCTGATGCGGCCAGCCCTCGGCACCACCCGAGCGGCGCAGCCCGGTCGGGAAACTCACCCGCTGATCCCAGTGCAAGGCCGCGTACGAAGATCGTCCACGTAATCCACCGGCGCCCCGGCCGCCTCCGCGGCGTCCGCCAGCACCCCGAGATACCGCGCCGAAGGCAGCCCGCCCTCATACGCGTCCAGGACGTACAGCCAGGCCAGCACCGACCCGTCCATCGTCTGCACCCGCAGCCGGATCTTCGTGTGCATCCCCAGCTCGCCGCCTTCCCAGCGGTCGAGGCGTTCCTCGTCCAGGCCGGTCACGTCGTAGAGCACCACGAACACCCGCGACGACGGGTCTTCCACGATGGTGGCCAGCGCGCCTTCCCAGCCGATGTCCTCGCCGCCGAAGGTCAGGCGCCAGCCTTCTAGCCAGCCGGTACCCGCCATGGGCGAGTGCGGGGCGCGCTCCAGCATCTGGGCGGGCTCCATGTTGGATCCGTAAGCGGCATACAACGGCACGGTGCACAGCCTAGCGACCTTCCGCGCGCACGAGCGGATGCACATGCCGGACACGGCCACTTCGCCCCGTGGAAATGTCCTCCGCGTAGGGTCAGGACCACCGCCAAGCACGTACATCTAGGAGGACCCCGGTGACCAGGATCGTGATCATGGGTGGCGGCCCGGCGGGCTACGAAGCCGCCTTGGTCGCGGCGCCGCACGGCGCCGACGTGACGATCGTCGAGCGGGACGGCCTCGGCGGCGCCTGTGTCCTCTACGACTGCGTGCCGTCGAAGACGTTCATCGCGTCGTCCGGCGCGCTGGCGAAGATGCACGATCTCGGCGAGCTCGGCATCAACACCGACCTCGCGGAGACCATCGTCGATCTGCCGACCGTACACGGACGGGTGAAGGGGCTGGCCCTCGCGCAGTCCGCCGACATCCGCGCCCGGGTTCAGCGCGAAGGCGTTCGCGTGATCACCGGCGAGGCCCGGTTCGCAGACAACGAACCGGGCCTGGCCACCCACACCGTGGACGTCCAGCACGGCGACGGCACCACCGAATCGCTGTCCGCGGACGTCGTGCTGATCGCGACTGGCGCGACCCCGCGGGTGCTCCCCGGCGCGGTGCCGGACGGCGAGCGCATCCTCGACTGGCGGCAGCTCTACGACCTGACCGAGCTGCCCGAGCACCTCGCGGTGATCGGCTCCGGCGTCACCGGCGCCGAGTTCGCCTCCGCCTACACCGAGATGGGCGTGAAGGTCACTGTCGTCTCCAGCCGGGACCGGGTGCTCCCGCACGAGGACGCCGACGCCGCCGCGGTACTGGAGGAGGTCTTCTCCCAGCGCGGCACCACGGTCGCCAAGCACGCCCGGGCGGAGCGCGTCGTGCGCACCGAGAAGGGCGTCGAAGTGCACCTGGCCGACGGTCGCGTGATCGAGGCCAGCCACGCGCTGATGACCGTCGGGTCGATCCCGAACACCGCCGACATCGGCCTCGACCGGGTCGGCATCGAGCCCGGCCCGGGCGGGTTCATCGCGGTGGACCGGGTCTCGCGCACCAGCGTCCCCGGCGTTTACGCGGCGGGAGACTGTACCGGCGTGCTGATGCTCGCGTCGGTGGCCAGCATGCAGGGCCGCATCGCGATGTGGCACGCGCTGGGCGAGGGCGTCGCGCCGATCAAGCTCAAGACGGTCGCCGCGAACGTGTTCACCCACCCGGAGATCGCCACGGTCGGGATCAGCCAGCAGGCGATCGACTCCGGCGAGGTCCCGGCGCGCACGATCATGCTGCCGCTGGCCACCAACGCGCGAGCGAAGATGGAAGGGCTGCGCCGCGGTTTCGTGAAGCTGTTCTGCCGCCCGGCCACCGGCGTGGTCGTCGGCGGCGTGGTGGTCGCCCCGTCGGCGAGCGAACTGATCCTGCCGATCGCGCTGGCGGTGCAGAACCAGCTGACCGTGGACCACCTCGCGCTGACCTTCTCGGTGTACCCGTCGCTGTCCGGGTCGATCACCGAAGCCGGCCGCCAGCTCATGCGCCACGACGATCTGGACTGATTTCCGCGAGCGGGGCAACCCCGTGCCCACTGCCGCGTCTTGCGGGATGAACAGGTGGGCACGGGGAAGGAATGCGGGTGCGCAAGAGCGCGATTTTCGCGGTGGTGGCGGCCATCGGGGCGGCGGCGGTCGGGGCGGCCGGGATCGCCGGGGCGGCGGTCCAGACCGGACAGGCGGACCCGGTCACCGTCCAGCTGAACCAGGACACCGCGGTGCTGCACGACCAGTTGAACGTCTACCAGCGCGGCGTCGGCCCGAACCTCGCGCTCGCCGACTGCCCCGGGGCCACGGCGGGCGCGACGACGTTCAGCTCGCCGGTGCTGCAGTTCTCCCACTACGACTTCGGCCCGTTCATCGGCGTCAAAGCCACCGTGAGCGCGGACGCGAACCTGGTGCCGGGCACCGCGCCGGGCAGCTACCCGCTCACCGTCAACTGCGGCGGAAAGGCTTACACCGCAACGTTCTCCGTCTCCGCTCCGCAGGTCTCCAAGGTGCCCGCGGGTGCGGCCAAAGCGGGGGACGGCAGTCTCGCCGACTGATCCGCATTGGCTGAGAAAACCGCCGGGAAATTGTTCCCGGCGGTTTTTTCGTTCCCGGGGCAACCCTGGGCCGGGCACCGGCGTCTTGGTGGTGTCGGAACGAAAACGCCTGGAACGCAGGGGGGAACTGCCTGCCAGGCGCGTATTCTCCGCTGCATTCTCGCGGCGGGAATCGCATTTTTCACCAAGGGGAGCAGCATGAAGCGCATCGCTATTTTCTCGACCCTGGTCGCCGCCGGAATGCTGTCGGCCGGGCCGGCGTTCGCGGCTGAGACGACCGCACCGCCGACCAGCGCGCCCGCCACGGCACCGACGTCGGAGACGCCGACCGCCGCGCCGACGGGCAACCCGGGCGTGCCGAAGGCGTTCATCCGGGTGCTGCCGTCGTCCGGGCACGCCGGGGACAAGGTGACGGTGCGCATCGGCTGCGAAGCGTCCGGAATCAGCCACCTGAGCTCAGCGGCGCTGCAGTTCGGCAAGCTGCACCCAGTCGGCCCGCAGAACGACCCGTCGAAGGCGCCGGTCTCGCAAGGCACCGCGATCGTCAAGTCCGGCGTGAAGGCTGGTGTCTACCCAGTGACGTTCTCCTGCGGCAGCGCCGACCTAGCCGCGAAGTTCACCGTGCTGGCCCCGAAGCCCGCAGCCAAGCCGGCCCCGGCGCCGAAGCAGGTCACCAAGGTCCCGGTCGGCGCGCCGCAGACCGGCGGCACCGACGGCCCGGTCGTGGACAGCCAGTCCAGCGTCGGCCTGCCGATCGCGGCCGGCGCGATGGGCGCGCTCGCCCTCGGCAGCACCGGGTTCGTGCTCGCGCGTCGTTGTCAGCGCGGCTGACTAGTCTGCTGGTCCTGGCTTCGAGGGCAGTCAGGACCGGGCGGAACGGGGATCAGGATGATCAGGAAAACCTTCGCCGCGGCGGCGCTCGCGCTCGCCGCGCTGCTGGCCGGTTGCTCGGCCGGCGCGACCGGGCCGGCCGCCGCGCCGCCGTCCGTCGGCGCGAGCGTCTCCGCGGCGGCGGCGCTGCCCAAATCGGACCCGGTCTCGCTGGACATCCCGAAGATCGACGCGCATTCCAGCCTGGTCCCGCTCGGTCTCAACCCGGACAACTCGGTGCAGGTGCCGCCGGTGAGCACGCCGATGCAGGCGGGCTGGTACCAGAACGGCCCGACGCCCGGCGAAATCGGCCCGGCGGTCGTGCTCGGCCACGTGGACGGCAACAAGCACAAGGGAATTTTCTACCGGTTGAAGGAAATGCGGCCCGGCGACGAGGTGCGCATCGCGCGCCGCGACGGCACTACCGCGCAGTTCGTGGTGACCAAAGTCGACCAGGTGCCCAAAGACACCTTTCCGACCGACGCCGTGTACGGAGACACTTCGGACGCGGAGCTGCGCTTGATCACCTGCGGCGGGGCCTTCGACCGGTCCGAGCACAGCTACGTGGACAACATCATCGTCTATGCCCGGCTGGCAGGTTGACGGCCGTTGAACAACGGCCCCCGAGCGAGCGGCCGTTTCAGCCGGTTCCCGGTGCGACACTGTTGCTGCTGGCACAACTCCGGGAGGCAGGCATGATCATCAGAACGAATCCATGGCCCGACGGAACCCCGTGCTGGGGCGATGTGATGGTGCCCGATCCAGCGAAAGCGGCGGAATTCTACGGCTCGCTGCTGGGCTGGACGGTCTCGACCGGCGGACCGGAAACCGGCTTCTACGGGATGGCACAGGTATCCGGCCAGTCGGTGGCGGGGATCGGGCAGATCCCGCCCGACCAGGCCGGGACGCCGGCACGGTGGACGACCTATCTGGCGGTGTCCGACCTCGACAAGACGGTCGCCGCGATCAGCGAGGCAGGCGGCCAGGTGATCGCGCCGCCGATGGACGTGATGTCCGAGGGCCGGATGGCGATCGCCGCGGATCCGACCGGCGCGGCCTTCGGCCTGTGGCAGGCCGGGCGGCACATCGGCACGCAGGCCACGCTGACGCCCGGCGCGCCGGCCTGGAACGAATGCATGACGGCGGATTTCGAGGCGGCGAAAGCGTTCTACGGATCGGTGTTCGGGTATGCGTTCGGGGATTTGTCCGCGGAGGGCTTCACGTACGCGACGTTGGACGTGGACGGCCGCCCGGTCGGCGGGCTGGGCTCGCTGCCGGCGGACGGTTCGGCTTCGCCGGGATGGGTGACGTACTTCTGGACCGACGACGCGGACGGGCTGGCGGCGAGGATCCCGGGATTGGGCGGGACAGTGCTGAGTCCTCCGACGGACACTCCGTACGGGCGGATGGTCGCGGCCCGGGACGACCAAGGGGCAGAGTTTTCGCTGATCGCGCCGAACGCGCAGACCGGCACCCAGGAGGGGTGGGGCTGAGGCACGTCCCGGAGCCGCGCTGAGCCGGGAAGGGCCGTGAAGGGCCCCTTGAGGGAATCTAATTCCCTCAAGGGGCCCTTCACGGCAGGTCAGTCTGGCGGGCCGGTCAGCCTGCCGGTCGGTGGATCAGTCCTCCACCCAGTCGAAGGTCTTCGTCACGGCCTTCTTCCAGTTCCGGTATTCCTTCTCCCGCCGCGACTCGTCCATCGCCGGGTCCCACTGCTTGTCCTGGGCCCAGTTCTTCCGGATGTCGTCCTCCGACGACCAGAAGCCGACCGCCAGCCCGGCCGCGTACGCCGCGCCCAGCGCGGTCGTTTCGTTCACCACCGGGCGGATCACCGGCACGCCGAGAATGTCCGCCTGGAACTGCATCAGCAGTTCGTTCACGACCATGCCGCCGTCGACCTTCAGGCTCTTCAGCGGCACGCCCGAGTCGGCGTTCATCGCGTCGATCACCTCGCGCGACTGGAACGCGGTCGCCTCCAGCACCGCGCGGGCGAGGTGGCCCTTGTTGACGAACCGGGTCAGGCCGACGATCGCGCCGCGGGCGTCCGAGCGCCAGTACGGGGCGAACAATCCCGAGAACGCCGGGACGAAGTACGCGCCGCCGTTGTCTTCGACCGTCCGGGCGAATTCCTCGACCTCGGCGGCCGACGAGATCAGGCCCAGGTTGTCGCGCAGCCACTGCACCAGCGAACCGGTGACCGCGACCGAACCTTCCAGCGCGTACACCGTGTCGTTCGAGCCGATCTTGTAGCAGACCGTCGTCAGCAGGCCGTTCTCCGAGAGCACCTTCTCGGTGCCGGTGTTCAGCAGCACGAAGTTGCCGGTGCCGTAGGTGTTCTTGGCCTCGCCCGGCGACAGGCACGCCTGGCCGAACGTCGCCGCCTGCTGGTCGCCCAGGATGCCGGCGATCGGCACGCCGCCGAGCGCGCCGCGCTCGCGCACCTTGCCGTACACCTCGGACGACGACCGGATTTCCGGCAGCATCGACAGCGGGATCGTCATTTCCGCGGCGATGTCCGCGTCCCACTGCAGGGTGTCGAGGTCCATCAGCAGCGTGCGCGACGCGTTCGTCGGGTCGGTGACGTGCACGCCGCCGTCCACGCCGCCGGTCATGTTCCACAGCACCCAGGTGTCCATGTTGCCGAACAGCAGGTCGCCGGCTTCGGCGCGAGGCCGGGCGCCGTCGACGTTGTCGAGGATCCACTTGATCTTCGGGCCGGAAAAGTACGTCGCGAGCGGCAGCCCGGTCTTCGAGCGGTACCGCTCCTGGCCGCCGCCGAGCGCGCCGAGGTCGGTGGCGATCTTGTCGGTGCGGGTGTCCTGCCAGACGATCGCGTTGTACACCGGCTTGCCGGTGGTCTTGTCCCACACCACCGCGGTCTCGCGCTGGTTGGTGATGCCCACCGCGGCGATGTCGGACGGGCGCAGGTCCGCCTTGGCGAGCGCGCCGGCGGCCACCGCGCGGGTGTTCTCCCAGATCTCCTCGGCGTTGTGCTCGACCCAGCCCGCCTGCGGGAAGATCTGCTCGTGCTCGCGCTGGTCGGCCGCCACCACGCGGCCGGAGTGGTTGAAGATCATGCAACGCGTCGACGTGGTGCCCTGGTCGATCGCGGCGACATAGGTGGTCATGAATATCCTCCGGGAAACGGGATCAGGTCAGGTTGTGGACGGCCAGCCACACGACTGCGGCCAGCGCGGCGCCGAGCAGCGGGCCGAGCACCGGCACCCAGGAGTAGCC
This sequence comes from Amycolatopsis benzoatilytica AK 16/65, assembly GCF_000383915.1. Taxonomy (NCBI): domain Bacteria; kingdom Bacillati; phylum Actinomycetota; class Actinomycetes; order Pseudonocardiales; family Pseudonocardiaceae; genus Amycolatopsis; species Amycolatopsis benzoatilytica. The sequence goes on along the minus strand of NZ_KB912942.1, from coordinate 5,924,724 downwards.
CCAGTCCGGGTCGCGCTTGCCCTTGATCGGCAGCAGGAACGCGTACGCCAGCCGCGGGCCGAGGTCGCGAGCCGGGTTGATGGCGTAGCCGGTCGGCCCGCCGAGCGAAATGCCGATCACCAGGACCACGAACGACACCCCGGCGTAGCCGAGCGCCGAGTTGCCGAAGCTCGGCCCGTCCGCGGCGGTCTTGTAGACCGGGCTGAACAGGATCCAGCCGACCAGCACGAAGGTGCCGATGATCTCGGTGACCAGGTTCCACGCCTTGTTCCGGATCTGCGGGGCGGTGGAGAAGATCCCGAGGGTCTCCTCCGGCTCCGGGTGGTCGTCGAACTGCAGCTTGTAGGTCAGCCAGCACAGCACGGCGCCGAGGATCGCGCCGAGCATCTCGCCGATCAGATAATAGGGGACGAGCGACCATTCGACTTTGCCCGAAATTGCCAAGCCGAGCGTCACCGCGGGGTTCAGGTGCGCGCCGGTCGGCGCGGCGATGCTCGCGCCCGCGAACACCGCGAACGCCCAGCCGAAGGTGATGAACAGGGTTCCCGCGTTGTGCCCGTTGTTCTTCCGCAGCACGTGGTTGGCGACAACGCCATTGCCCAGCAACAGGAGTACTGCTGTGCCCAGCAGTTCCCAGACGATGATGGCTCCCGGACTCACGGTCTCGCACCTCCACATTGGACATCTTGTGCAGGGCCGATCACGTGCGGCTACGGCCTCGTCGCCGACCCCAGTCCGCGGCACGTTACCGGTGCGTAGGCGATCGATCCAGGAGCCGTCTGTCGCAATGTGACCATGATCGTCATGGGTTACGCCACACGTGTCACCTCGGGGTCAGCGAACGATCACGCAGCCGTGCGATGCTGGGGACGGTGGAGCACGAGGAGGAACGAGTGGTGACGAACCCGCGCAACAGCGGCGACCCGGCCCGGCTGGGACCGGAAGGCCGGGAGGAATCCTGGCGGCGCTTCGGCGCCGAAACCTTCGACCTGGTCGTCATCGGCGGCGGTGTCGTCGGCGCGGGCGTGGCGCTCGACGCGGCGACCCGCGGCCTGCGCGTGGCGCTGGTCGAGGCGCGCGACCTGGCGTCCGGCACGTCGAGCCGGTCCAGCAAGCTCTTCCACGGCGGCCTGCGGTACCTCGAGCAGCTGGAGTTCGGCTTGGTGCGCGAAGCGCTGCACGAGCGCGAGCTGATGCTCACGAAGATCGCGCCGCACCTGGTGAAGCCGGTGAGCTTCCTGTACCCGCTCACCCGCCGGCTCTGGGAACGCCCGTACACCGCGGCCGGTCTGCTGATGTACGACACGATGGGCGGCGCCCGGTCGGTGCCGGGGCAGAAGCATCTCACCCGCGCGGGTGCCCTCCGAATGGTCCCGGCGCTCAAGCGGTCCGCGCTCATCGGCGGCATCCGGTACTACGACGCGCAAGCCGACGACGCCCGGCACACGATGACCGTCGCGCGCACCGCGGCGCACTACGGCGCGGTGGTCCGGACCTCCACCCAGGTCGTCGGGTTCCTGCGCGAAGCGGACCGGATCTCCGGCGTGCGCGTGCGCGACGTCGAAGACGGCCGCGAGACCGAGATCCACGCCGGCGCGGTGGTCAACTGCACCGGCGTGTGGACCGACGAACTGCAGCGGCTGTCCGGCGGCCGCGGCCGGTTCCGGGTGCGCGCCAGCAAGGGCGTGCACATCGTGGTCCCGCGCGACCGGATCGTGTCCGAGTCGGGGATGATCCTGCGCACCGAGAAGTCGGTGCTGTTCGTGATCCCGTGGCGCAACCACTGGATCGTCGGCACCACCGACACCGACTGGAACCTCGACCTCGCCCACCCCGCGGCCACCAAGCACGACATCGACTACCTGCTCGAGCACGTGAACTCGGTGCTCGCGACGCCGCTCACGCACGACGACATCGAGGGCGTGTACGCGGGGCTGCGCCCGCTGCTGGCCGGCGAGAGCGAAGAGACGTCGAAGTTGTCGCGGGAGCACGCGGTCGCGCGGGTCGCACCTGGCCTGGTCGCGATCGCCGGCGGCAAGTACACGACGTACCGGGTGATGGCGGCCGACGCCGTCGACGCCGCGGTGGTCGACCTGCCGGGCCGCCCGCCGTCCTCGATCACCGACAAGGTCCCGCTGCTCGGCGCGGACGGCTACCACGCGCTGGTCAACCAGGCGGATCACCTGGCCGCCGAACACGGCCTGCACCCGTACCGGGTGCGGCACCTGCTCGACCGCTACGGCTCGATGGTGCACGAGGTGCTGGCGCTGGCCGCGGACCGGCCGGAGCTGCTCAAGCCGATCGAATCGGCACCGGATTACCTCGGCGTGGAGGTCGTGTACGCGGCCAGCCACGAGGGTGCGCTGCACTTGGAGGACGTCCTCGCTCGCCGCACGCGGATTTCGATCGAGTACGCGCACCGCGGCGTGGACTGCGCGGAGCAGGTCGCCCAGCTGGTCGGCGAGGTGCTCGGCTGGTCGGCGGACACGGCGAAGCGCGAGGTCGAGGTCTACCGGGCGCGGGTCGAGGCGGAGCGGGATTCGCAGCTGCAGCCGACCGACGAGTCGGCGGACGCGCTGCGGGCCGCCGCACCGGAGGCTCGGGCCGGGATCATCGAGCCGGTCAGCTGAGGCCGACCGCTTTCGGCTGTCCGGGCGCGGCCGGTTGCTGCGCACTGTCGTCATGCCGTGAAGGGAACATTGAGGGACTCTGAATCCCTCAATGTTCCCTTCACGGACTGGGCGGACAGCGGGCTCGACGCCGGCGGTGGCGGCTCAGTCGTTCACGAGGGCTTGCGTACCCAGCGCACCAGCGGCTCCCCGGTCGGCGACGGCCGGGCGTCCACGCCGACCCGGGTGAACCCGGCCCGCCGGGCCACCGCCTCCGACGCGGTGTTGCTCTCGTCGTGCCGGTAGGCGATCTCCTGCAACCCCAGTCCGCCGAAGCCGAACCGCAGCGCCGCGGTCAGCGCGACCGCCGCGATGCCCTTTCCGCGTTCGTTCGGATGCGTCCACACCGACGCCTCGGCGGTGCGGAACGTCAGGTCCAGGTCGCGCAGCCCGACCTCGCCGAGCAACCGTCCGTCCGACGGTTCCGCGACCGCCCAGGAACAGCGTTCGTCGCAGGCCCACTGGGCGGCGCGCAGCGTCACGTACTCGGTGGCTTCGTCCAGGGTGCGCAGCTGGTAGTTCAGCACGTAGCGCCGGTGCTGCGGGTCCGCGAACGCCTCCATCAGCGCCGCCCGGTCGTCCAAGTGCCGGTCCGCGCGCAGCTGGCGCAGGTAGTACGCGCCCGCGTCGATCTCCACGGGTTCCACTCTCTGAGCGTAACTGGTGCGGGCGGAACTCTCCGGGTCACCGCTGCGTGACGCAGGGTGAAAAATCTGGCCCTCGGTCCGTGAAGGGCCCCTTGAGGGAATCTGGTTCCCTCAAGGGGCCCTTCACGGACTAGCCGGACGGGGCGGGCAAGGGCGGGGCGGTGCCCGGCGAGGGAATCGCCGGGAACTCCGCGTGCACGGCGGTTCCCTCGCCTGGTGCGGATTCGATGGTCAGCGTGCCGGCGGCTTGGCGTACCCGCTGACGCATCGCCTGCAGGCCGAATCCGGTTCCGTCGTCGCGGTCGCCGCTGCTGTGGGCCGGGCCGGATCGTGTTCCGCCGCGGTGGGCCGCGGCTCCAGTGCCGCTCTCCCGGTCGCCGCCGCAGTCCTCCAGGACGAATCCGGTTCCGTCGTCGCGGATGTCGAGCAGGACCAGGTCGCCGGCGTAGGTCAAGGTGAGGCCGATCCGGTCGGCGTGCGCATGTTTTTCCGCGTTGGCCAAGGCTTCTTGCGCGACCCGGTACAGCGTCACTTCCAGCTCCGGCGGCAACGGCCGGGCGTCGCCTTCGGTTTCGGCGGTCACCTTCACCCCGGACGTGCCGGACACGCGGCTCGCCAGGCCGGACAATGCTTCTGGCAGGTGCGATTCCACCAGCGGTTCCGGCCGCAGCGCCAGTACGGCTCGGCGGGCCTCCGTGAGGCTTTCTCTGGCCAGCGTGTGCACTTGGCCGAGCCGTCGTTGCCGTTCCGCGTCTTCGGTGGCGCGATCGGCGGCCTGCAGTTGCGTGACGATACCGGTCAGCCCTTGCGCGACGGTGTCGTGGAACTCGCGCGCCATCCGCCGCCGCTCGTCGAGCACGCCGGCGTGGCGGGCTTGGGAGAGAAGTTGCGCCTGCAGCACCGCGTTTTCGGTGAGCGCCGTTTCCAGCCGCTCGTTCGCTTCCGCCAGCTTTTCGTTGGTGCGCCGGCGTTGCTCGTTCTCCGCGCCGACGAACCAGGCCACGTAGAGGATCGGCCCGGCGATCGAGATGACGGTGATCCACGGCGGCGTCGAGGTGTCCGGCTGCCAAGCGCCCTTGCCCAGCAACGGAACTACCGCGGTCGCGGCGGCGGCGAAGACGCTCCAGCGGGGCGCGAACAGGACGAAGGCGATCGGGTAGCCGATCGAAGCGAAGACAGTGAACGGATCCGCCTGCGCGACTAGTGCGGTCGCGCAGGCCAGCAGCACGGCGAAGAAGCCAGCGGCCAGCCATGGTTTCCGCGTGCGGTATCGGACGGCCGGGATCAGTGCGAACAGCCACAGCCCGGCCGCCCCGGCGAGGATCAAGGTGACCGGCCAGCGCCCGTGCGGCTGATCGGCGGCGACGATCGTGCACACCGCGAGGGTCAGGATTCCGATGCCGGCGACGACCGGGCCCACGCACCGTTCGGCTTGCGGAGGGATCGCGCCCGGCCGCAGCCCCGCCATCGGGCTGAGCTGGGCCAGTCGTTCCCGCGTGCTCAGCGTCGCCGCCAGCTGCTGAACAAGATCACTAGCAGCGGCAGCGCGAAGATGAACAGCACCCGGCCGCGGGTCACCACGAGAATGGCGATCGCCAGCGCGATGGAGAGCGGCACCGAGTAGCGCATCACGAACGCGCCCAGGCCGCCGGTTTCTTGCTGCTGCACCGGCGTCGCGGGCCGCGCCGTCGCGAGCAGCGCGCTCGGCCGCGGGGACGGCAGGTCTTCGAAGAGCGGGACCAGTTCGCTGACCAGCTTGGCGGAGGTGACCTTCGCCGACCGGCTGCCGTACTCGTCGATGTCCAGCCGCCCGGTGCGGACGTGCTCGGAGAGGACGTCGAGCGCGTCCTGGCGCTCGGCGTCGCTCAACCGGAGATCAGCCATGCCTGCACCTCAGCGGCCAAGCCGGCGGTTGCGCCGGTGCTCGTCGCGCAGTTCCCGCATCGCGTCGCGGCGCTCGCGGTGCAGCTCGTGCCGGTCGCGGTGGCGCTGATCATGCTGCCGTTCGAAATCGCGGCCCCACAACGCGCGGCCGACCATGGTGAGCCCGATCGGCGCGAAGATCACTGGCCAGCCCGCCGTTCCGGTGGCGATCAGGACGATCGCGACGATGAACGCCACCGGGATGAGCGCAGACAGAGTGCGTTGCGCCGGCGACCACTGCTGCGGCTGCGCCACCGAGCCGTCCGCCGCCGGCTGCGGCACCGGCGGCATCGGCGCCGCTGGCGGCACCGGCGCGACGGACGGGGCCGCGGCTGGTTCGCCAGGGCCGAACACCGGGTGCGGCCCGGGCAGATCGGCGAACAGCTCGCTGACTTCGCCACGGGTCTTCGCCGCGGTGATTTTGGCGGAGCGCTCGCCGAACTCGTCGATGTCGATCCGTCCCGCCGTCATGTGCTCACCGAGCGCACTCAGCGCGGACTCTCGCTCCTGGTCGCTGATCCGCAGCTGCGGAGACGGAACCTCAGTCACAGTGTCGATGGTATGCCGCCGGGACCGGCGGCACCCACGACATTCGGCACAACTTCAGTCCTTGAGTTCCAACAGTTGCGTTCCCTGCGTGACCGCGGCCCCGACCTCGACCGAAAGCCCGGTGACGGTGCCTGCTTTGTGCGCGGTGACCGGGTTTTCCATCTTCATCGCCTCGAGCACCATGATCAGCTCGCCCGCTTCGACGTGCTGGCCTTCCTCGACCGCGATCTTCACGATGGTGCCCTGCATCGGCGCGGTGACCGCGTCGCCGCTCACCGCGGCCTTCGCGCCGCCGGCGCGCTTGCGCGGCTTGGCCTTCGTCGCGGCCGCCGCGGCGCCACCGCCGAGCGCGAGCCCGCCGGGCAGCGAGACTTCGAGCCGGCGCCCGCCGACCTCGACCACCACGTTCTGCCGCGGCGTCTCTTCTTCGGCCTCGACGTCCGGGGCGGTGAACGGCTCGATCCGGTTGTCGAACTCAGTCTCGATCCAGCGGGTGTGCACGCTGAATCCGTTCTCGTCGCCGATGAACGCCGGGTCGTCCACGATGACCCGGTCGAACGGCAGCACTGTCGCCATGCCCTCGACTTCGAACTCGGCCAGCGCGCGACGGCTGCGCTCGAGCGCGTTCTGCCGGTCCGAACCGGTGACGATGAGCTTGGCGAGCATCGAGTCGAACTGGCCGCCGATCACGCTGCCGGACTCGACGCCCGAGTCGACGCGCACGCCCGGCCCGGACGGCGCGACGAACTTGGTGACCGTGCCCGGCGCGGGCAGGAAGCCGCGGCCGGCGTCCTCGCCGTTGATCCGGAACTCGATCGAGTGGCCGCGCGGCACCGGGTCCTCGGTGATCCGGAGCTTCTCGCCGCGGGCGATCCGGAACATCTCGCGGACCAGGTCGATGCCGGTGGTCTCCTCGGACACCGGGTGCTCGACCTGCAGCCGGGTGTTCACCTCCAAGAAGGAGATGGTGCCGTCGACCGCGACCAGGTACTCGACGGTGCCCGCGCCGTAATAGCCGGCTTCTTTGCAGATGGCCTTGGCGGACTCGTGGATCCGGGCGCGCTGGTCGTCGCTCAGGAACGGGGCCGGGGCCTCTTCGACGAGCTTCTGGTGGCGGCGCTGCAGCGAGCAGTCGCGAGTGCCGACGACGATCGCGTTGCCGTGCTGGTCGGCCAGCACCTGAGCCTCGACGTGGCGCGGCTTGTCCAGGTAGCGCTCCACGAAGCACTCGCCGCGGCCGAACGCGGCCACTGCCTCGCGCGTCGCGGATTCGAACAGCTCGGGGATTTCCTCGCGGGTGCGGGCGACCTTCAGGCCGCGGCCGCCGCCGCCGAACGCCGCCTTGATCGCGACCGGCAGGCCGTGCTCGTCGGCGAACGCGATGATCTCGCTCGCGTCCTTCACCGGCTCCTTGGTGCCGGGCACCAGCGGCGCGCCGGCGCGCATCGCGATGTGCCGCGCGGTCACCTTGTCGCCGAGGTCGCGGATGGACTGCGGGCTCGGCCCGATCCAGGTCAGGCCCGCGTCGAGGACGGACTGGGCGAACTCGGCGTTCTCGGAGAGGAAGCCGTAGCCGGGGTGGATCGAGTCGGCGCCGGAGCGCTTGGCGGCGTCGAGGATCTTGTCGATCGCGAGGTAGCTCTCGGCGGCGGTGTGCCCGCCGAGGGCGAACGCCTCGTCGGCGAGGCGCACGTGCGGCGCGTCGCGATCCGGCTCGGCGTACACGGCCACGCTCTGCAAACCCGCGTCCTTCGCCGCCCGGATCACCCGAACCGCGATCTCGCCCCGGTTCGCGACCAGGATCTTGGTCACCGGACCGCCCGTGCTCGCGGTGTCCTGCTCGCTCACCACATACCTCCCGTGGCCATTGCCGCACTGCTGGTCAACCGGGAGTCTACGGATCCCGCTAGTGCCAGGATTGAGAGTTGGACCACCCGGTCGGGTCAGTGCGCCGCGGGATGGCGCAGCTCGGCGGGCAGCTCGGAGTCCAGCACGATCACGTCGTAGGGCTGGACCTGGTGGACCAGCGGCAGATTCTCGGTGTTGACCAGGATCCACGGCTGGTGCTCGCCGCAGCAAGAGACCAGCCGGTCCAGCGCGGTGAACGCGACCAGCGCGGTCCGGCCGTCCGGCGTGCGGCGCAGTTCGACGTTCGCGCCGGTCTGGCCGTCGGTGGTCGGCCCGGCCGGCCCGGTCGGCAGATAGAGAGCAGGAGGAAGGTTGGGGTTCGTCACAGGGACAACATAGACGGACACGGTGCGCGAGGTCGCTTACAGTCTCGGTATGCCCACCAGGCCGAAGCGCGTCCCGCGCGCCGCGCTGCTGACCGCCGTGCTCGCGATGGTGGTGACAACGGCGGCGTTCGTGGCAGTCGTGGAACTGCGCCCGAAGCCGGACGACTCGGTCGGCGCGTCGCCGCGCGAACCGTCCGCTCCCGGCGCGGGCACCACGACGACCTGCGGGAACAACCCGTGCCGGCAGCTGGCCGCGATGACTGTCGGGGGTGTCCCGGTGGTGCTGCTCGCCGACGAGGCCGGCGGCTGGGGCCGGGTCCAGATCGGGCCCCAGCCGGGCACCGAGTTCGAACTGGCGATCACCGGGATGGGCGCGAAGCTGTCCGGTACGTCGCTGCGCTGCGTCCAGGGCTCGACTTCGGCGTGCCTGATCCGGGGCGACACCAGCGGCGGCGCGTACGGCGAGCTGCTCACCGAATCGGGCGGAGCGTGGCGGGACTTCGGGCGGCCGTATTTCGCGGATGCCGGGACGTTGTCGCTGAACGACGTGAGCCAGGACGGGCGGCCGGACGTGATCGTGGTGCGGCACGAGTGTCCGCGGGCGACCCCGGGCACACCGACGTGTCAGGCGGCGCCGGTGCTGGCCGAGGTGTACGAGCTGGACGGCTCGGTGATGGGGTGCACCGCGACGGTGACCGCGCCGTCGAACTTCCGCGGATGGCCGGACGTGGAGTTGCGGAAGGCCCAGTTGCGGCCTTGTACCAGCGGGGACTGAGTCTACGGAGAGGTGATGCGAACTCGGCGGCGAGGAGCACCTCGCCGCCGAGCTTGCGGGCTTGAGGTCAGGCGGTCGCCGGACGAGCCGCGACGCCCTCGTCGCGGTGGTTCGGGCGGGCGGTGCTGGCGTGCAGGGTCTCGTCGTCCAGCAGGCCCTCGCCGCGGGCGACGATGGCCGGGACCACGATCTGGCCCGCGACGTTCGTGGCGGTGCGCATCATGTCCATGATCGGGTTGACCGAGTAGATCAGCGCGATGCCGAGCGCGACCTGCTTCGCGTCCAGGCCGATGAACGCGGTGGTCAGGGTCAGCGCGGTCAGCCAGCCGGTGGTGCCCGCGGTGGCCAGCGCGCCGACCACGGCGACGACCACGATGCCGACGTACTGGCCGAAGCTCAGCGGCACTCCGGCGAGGTTGGCGATGAAGATCGCGCCGATCGCGGGGAAGACCGCCGCGCAGCCGTCCATTTTGGTCGCGCTGGCGAGCGGGGTGGCGAACGCCGCGTACCCGGGGGCGACGCCGAGGTTCACCGCGGACTGGCGGGTGAGCGGCAGGGTCGCTGAGCTCGACTGGGAGGCGAAGGCGAACTGGATGGCGGTGCCGGCCTTGGCGAAGAAGGTCAGCGGGTTCACCTTCGCGACGAAGTGCAACAGGATCGGATAGACCACGAACAGCACCAGCAGGCAGCCGGCGTACACCGCGAGCGTCGTGGACAGCAGCGGACGGAACAGTGCGTCGCCGTAGTTGGACACCGCGGCGCCGATCAGGCCGATGATGCCGATCGGGGCGAGGCGGACGATCCAGCCGAGATAGCGCTGGACGATCTCGAAGACGCTGGTCGTGAAGTCCACGAACGGCTTGGCTTTGTCGCCGAGGCTGTACGCGGCGGCGCCGATGAGCACGGCGAGGAAGAGCACCTGCAGCGTGCTGCCCTCGACGAACGCGGAGAAGAAGTTGTCCGGCAGCAAGCCCTTGACGAACGCGTCCCACGATCCCCAGTGGCTGACGCTTTTCGCGGCCTTGTCGGCGTTCTTCGCGGTGGCGGCGACGCTCTCGCCGAGTCCGCCGGTGCCCGGGTTGAACAGCTTGCCGACCGCGATGCCGATCAGCGACGCGATCAGCGAGGTGATCGCGAACCACAGCACGGTCTTGCTGCCCAGCCGCGCGGCGGTGCGGCCGCCGCCCAGACCGCGGAGGCTGTTGATGCCCACCACGATCGCGGTGAAGACCAGCGGGATGACGGCGATCTGCAGCAGCGTCGTGAAGACGGTGCCGATCTGGTCGAGTACGTCGGTCAGCCAGCCGGCTCCGGTCGTCCGGGCGAGGACGCCGAGGCCCGCGCCGACGACGAGCGAGCCGAGGACCGCCGCGGCGAAGACGCGCGGCTTGGTGTACGTCCTGACGAAGGACATCTGCCACCCCAGAGGTTTCGAGAGTTTCCGCAGTGGCCCGGGTTGGGCCGCTTTGTACTTTCTCGAATCACTCGTCCGAGTGACAGTTGTCCCAAGATGTGAACTATTTCCACATCTCGACGACGCTGACGCCCACCTCGGCCAGCAGCTCGCGCACGAGCGGCAGGCTGATCCCGATCACGCTCGACGGGTCGCCCTCGACGCCTTCGACGAACCAGCCGCCCAGTGCGTCGAGGGTGAAAGCGCCCGCGACCTGGAGGGGTTCACCGGTGGCGACGTAGGCGTCGATCTCTGCCTGGCTCGGGTTCGCGAAGTGCACCGTGGTGGACCGGGTGCCCGCGGCCTCCTTGGTGCGACGGCCGCCGTCGAGCCGGACCACAGCGTGCCCGGTGAGCAGGTCGCCGGAGCCGCCGGCCATCCGCGCCCAGCGTTGCTTGGCGATCTCGGCGGTGGCCGGTTTGCCGACCATCTCGCCGCCGATCGACAGCATCGAATCGCACGCGATGATGACCGCGTCCGGCTCGGAAACCATCTCCACGACGGCGTTGGCCTTGGCCGCGGCGAGCGCCATGACCAGCTCGGCCGGCTCCGGATCGGTGAGCGTCGCGGCGACCGCGTCCTCGTCGACGCCGGACACCAAGACCGCCGGATCGAGACCGGCGCTGCGCAGCACGGCGAGGCGGGCAGGGGACTGGGAGGCGAGAACGAGACGCACGGCTGAACGCTACCCGGCACCGCCGAGTTGCCGAATCGTGACCCTCGGCCGCGACGGGCCGGGTTACTTTTGTTGTGGCTCGCAACATATGTGCCGACGCGGTGGTCGTGATTCCGGTCGGCCGGACGGCGCACGCCGGGAAGGGAACTGAAAGCCCATGACCGTGCGCGTGACGGACTCTTCGCCTCCCTCGACTGCTTGGACGTCGCGAGGACGGCTGTCCTGGCGGGAACGGCTGCGGGCCGGGAGGGCTCGTGAAGCCCAGCCGGTGGCCAAGGACGCCCCCACGCGACGGTGACGAGCGCTTCTCCTGCCGGGGGCAAGGTCCGGTCGAATCAGCGCCGCCGAATCGAACAGAGTTTTCTCGTCGTTCCTCTCCCGCGGTAAGGCGTGACGGCCTCCGCCCGGCCCGGTTCCCGCACTGGGCTTCGGAGGCCGTCACGCACCGGCCGCGCTCTGTGGCACCGGCGAACTTCGCTCCATCGCACCGCACCACCGCGACGACCTCCTCCTCCGCGTCGCCGCCGCCGTCGAACGGACAACCGGGCCGCTGCGCCAGCGGGCACTGCCTCGCTAGCCGGGACGCGGACGCGGTCGGCCGTGTCCGTGCTCGGCTCAGCTGACCTCGTGCAGCTGTGTCCGCGCGCGGCGGCTGCCGAGCGAGTACCACCCGGCGATCCCGGTTCCGACGGTCAGCGCCGCCGCGCTGAGACCGAGTGACCAGTGCACCCCGACCGCCGAACCGAGCAGGCCCACGGTGAACCCGCTGCCGGCGCGAAGACCGTTGGCGGACACGCTGTACACCCCGATCACGCGACCGCGTTCCGCCGGTTTCGCGAGCAACTGCACCACGGTCTGGCCGATCGACATGGACGCCAGGTTCGCCACGCCGCCGATCACGAGCAGCACCACCGCGATCGGATAGCTCGCGGTCATCGCGAAGAACAGGCTCGACACCCCGTAGATCGCCGTGCTGAGCACGGCCGCGGGGACGCTCGGTTTGATCCGTCCGGTCGCCTCGAGCAGGATTCCGCCGATCACGCCGCCCGCGCCGTTGGCGAACAGCAGCACGCCGTACGCGGTTCCGGCGCCGCCGGCGCCGAGGTCGTGGGCGAAGATCGGCATCGAGCTCTGCATCGAAGCGCCGACGAAGAACGCGCCCAGCCCGGCCAGGATGATCATCCCGACCATGGTCGGGTTTCCGCTCATTTCCTTCAGCACCCGCACCGAATCCCGCAAGCCGACGCGCGGCCGCTTGACGATCCCGCCGTCGCGGGTGTGCCCGGTGAACTTGGTGCGGAACAGGAACACGGTGAGCGGCAGGTAGAACGCGACGTTCACGAAGATGCCCGCTACTGGCCCGAGTCCGAGCAGCAGAGCCGAGCCGACGACCGGGCCGAACAGAATGCCCAGGCTGCGGAAGGTGGCGTTGAGCCGGACCGCGCTCGGCAGTTCGGCCGGGCCGACGAAGTCGTGCAGCATCAGCTGCTCGCCCGGCCCCCAGATCGCCCCCGCGCAGCCGTGCAGCACCAGCAGCACGCAGGCGCTCCACACCTGCAGCGTGTCGGTGACGATCAGGACGCCCCAAGCTGCCGAGACCGCCATGAACAGCGCCTGTGCGGCCTGGATGATCCGGCGGCAGTCGTACCGGTCGGCCAGCCCGCCGAAGTACACCGAGAACAGCAGGAACGGCACCCAGTGGCTGATCACCTCGAACCCGGTGAGCGCGGGCGACTGGAACTTCTGCCACAGCACCCAATAGGTGATGACGTGCTCGATGTTGTCCGCCATCATCGCCAGCGCGGTGCCGATCAGGTACGGACGGCAGTCCTTGTTGTACAGCGCCGCGAACTTGCGCGGCGCGGTGCCGGTTTCCCCGGATTCGGGTGCGTGCGTCGGTACCCCGCAGGCGGAACACATGGCCGAGAACCCCCCCCATTGATGAAGTCTGACGAGGCAACGCTAGACGAGACGCCGCGTATTGACTAGACTTCCGGACGTGGGCGAGGTCACTGGCCCGGCCGCCGGCCGGCATCACGGCAACCGTTACGGCCGCAGCGAAAACGCGCGCCAAGCGGTGCTGCATGCCGTCGACGACCTGCTCGTGGAGGTCGGCTTCGCCGGGCTCACCATGGAGCGGATCGCGGCGCGGGCCGGGGTCGGCAAGCAAACCGTCTACCGCTGGTGGCCGTCCAAAGTGGACGTTCTGCTGGAAGCGCTCGGCGACGACCTGGCCGAGGAACTCACCCCGGCCGATCATGGCGACCTGCGGAAAGACCTCTCGGCCCACCTGGCCGCGGTCGCCGAGTTCCTGACCACCGCCGACGCCGGTGCGGTGTTCCGCGCGCTGCTCGGCCAAGCACAGCACGATCCGGATCTCGCGCGCCGGCTGCGCGAGGAACACGTGCGCGGCCAGCAGGCGCGCGACCGGCTGCCGCTGCAGCGCGCGCTCGCCCGCGGCGAGCTGTCGCCGGAGGTCGAACTGGACGACGCGGTCGAGCAGCTCGTCGGGCCGATCTACTACCGAGTGCTGGTCACCGGCGCACCAGTGCCGCCGGAGTTCACCGATAGCCTGGTCGAGCGGTTCCTGCTGGGGTCGGTCCAGCCTGGGTGAAGTGCGGGGACGGCGCGAAACCGCGTCGGCGCAGATCGATCGCCGACGCGGCCGGAAGTCAGCGGGGCAGCGTCGAAGCGCGCCAGGCGCCGTCGCCGGGGGACGCCGAAGCGCCGACCCCGCGCGCCCGGTCGTTCCACCACGACGTCCGGCGCGTTTCCGGTGCCGGACCGGGTGCGGACGCGGCGGCCGCCACCAGCACGGTGAGCGCGGCGAGTTCGGCGTCGTCCGGGTTGCCGCGGACTACGCGGAGCAGGGGAGTGTCGGTCATCGCCGCCTCACAGGGGGATGTTGCCGTGCTTCTTGGGCGGCAGCGACTCGCGCTTCGTGCGCAGCAGGCTCAGCGCCTTCGCGATGTGGCCGCGGGTGTGCGCGGGCACGATCACCGAGTCGACGTAGCCGCGTTCGGCCGCCGCGTACGGGTTGAGCAGGGTGTCTTCGTACTCCTGGATCAGGTCCGCGCGCAGCGCGTCGACGTCCTTGCCCTCGGCGGCCGCGTTGGCCAGCGTCTTGCGGTGCACGATGTTCGCCGCGCCCTGCGCGCCCATCACCGCGACCTGCGCGGTGGGCCAGGCGAGGTTGATGTCCGCGCCGAGGTGCTTGGAGCCCATCACGTCGTACGCGCCCCCGTATGCCTTGCGCGTGATCACCGTGATCAGCGGGACCGTCGCCTCCGCGTAGGCGTAGATCAGCTTCGCGCCGCGGCGGATGATGCCGTTCCATTCCTGGTCGGTGCCGGGCAGGAAGCCCGGGACGTCCACGAAGGTCAGCACCGGGATGTTGAACGCGTCGCAGGTCCGCACGAACCGGGCGGCCTTCTCCGAGGCGTCGATGTCGAGGCAGCCGGCGAACTGGGTCGGCTGGTTGGCGACCACGCCCACGCTCTGCCCGTCGACCCGGCCGAAGCCGATCAGGATGTTCGGCGCGAACAGCTCCTGGACCTCGAGGAACTCGCCGTCGTCGAGCACCCGGGTGACGACCTCGTGCATGTCGTACGGCGTGTTCGGCGAGTCCGGGATGATCGTGTCCAGCTCGCGGTCGGTGTCGGTGACGTTGTCGAAGAAGCCGGCGGGCGGCTGCGTCGCGTCGAACTCCGGCGGCTCGGACAGGTTGTTCTGCGGCAGGTAGGAGAGCAGTTCCTTGACGTAGGCGATGGCGTCCTCGTCGTCGGAGCCGAGGTAGTGCGCGACGCCCGACTTGGTGTTGTGCGTGCGCCCGCCGCCGAGTTCCTCGAAGGTGACGTCCTCGCCGGTCACTGTCTTCACGACGTCCGGTCCGGTGATGAACATCTGCGACGTCTCGTCCACCATCACCGTGAAGTCGGTGAGCGCGGGGGAGTAGACGTGCCCGCCCGCGTTAGCGCCCATGATCAGCGAGATCTGCGGGATGACGCCGGAGGCGAGAGTGTTGCGGCGGAAGATCTCGCCGTAGAGGCCGAGCGAGACGACGCCTTCCTGGATCCGCGCGCCGCCGCCCTCGTTGATGCCGACGATCGGCCGGCCGGTCTTGATCGCCAGGTCCATGACCTTGCAGATCTTCTCGCCGTAGACCTCGCCGAGCGCGCCGCCGAACACCGTGACGTCCTGGCTGAACACGCACACCGGACGGCCGTCGACGGTGCCGTAGCCGGTCACCACGCCGTCGCCGTACGGCCGGTTCTTCTCCAGCCCGAAGTTCGTGGAGCGGTGCCGCGCCAGCTCGTCGAGTTCGACGAAGGAACCCTCGTCGAGCAGCAGGTCGATGCGCTCCCGGGCGGTCTTCTTGCCCTTGGCGTGCTGCTTCTCGATCGCGCGCGCCGACCCGGCGTGCACGGCTTCGTCGTAGCGGCGGTAGAGATCCGCGAGCTTGCCGGCCGTCGTGTGGATGTCCGGTTCTCCCTCGGGCGGCGTCCCGAGCGGCTGCGTCGCACTGCTCATGTGGCGGAGCTTAGCTACTGTGCCGTCGCCGCGCGTGTGGCGTAGGACTCCCTGTTCGCGCGGCAGACGAGGACACGTCCGTCGACCTGCCGGTGCTGCCGTCCTAATTCGCGACCGGTGCAGAGACCCACCGGGCTCTACTGTCGGGGTACGAGCGGCGGACGATGCAGGCGTTGCCGGGCAGGAGTCCGGCTCCGTCGTGGACCGCGGTGGCGTGGACGATTGAGTCGGCTGCGAATACCCCGGGACCGCCTAAGAGATGCCTTCCCCGCGCGAGACACGCTCCAAGGACCGTGCGGACCTGGCGGCAGTTGAATTTCCGGCGTCGAGCCGGTCACGAGGACGCCAGTCCGTCCTAGGGTGGGGTCCGTGCTGCTTGCTGACGCTCCGGTCCGCTCGCTCGGGCCCGCCGACCTGTCCGCGTGTCTCGACCTCGGATCCGATCGCGGGTGGCCCCGCGAAGAGCGGAAGTGGGCGATGCTGCTGGATATCGGCAGCGGATTTGGCATCGACGCGCCTGACGGCGGCCTCGCCGCGGCGGCCATTCTCACCCGGTCGGGGCCGGTCGCGTCGGTGTCGATGGTGGTCGTCGCGGAGCGGTTCGCCCGCCAAGGGCTGGGCCGGCGGGTCGTGCGGAGCGCGGTCGAAGCGGCAGGCGACGCGGTGGTCTCGTTGTATTCCACGCAAACCGCGCGGCCGTTGTATGAGTCGTTGGGCTTCGCGGCGGACGGCGGTTGCGACAACTACCGCGGCGAGTTCGTCGACGACGGAGGGGCCGCGTCGCGGCCGCTGGGGCCGGCGGATGTCGCACGGGTGTACGAGATGGACGGCGCGACGCAGGGTTTCGCGCGGAAAGACCTCTTGAACCGGATGCTGTTCGAGGCCGAGTACGCCCACGTAACGGACCAGGGCTACGCGCTCGGCACCAGGTACGGCGAGACAACGGTGATCGGCCCGGTCGCGGCGGCGGACGAGGACGAGGCTCGCGCGTTGCTCCGCGGCCTCGCCCGAGACGCCGGTGGCGTGCTGCGGCTGGCGGTGGACCACCGGTTCCCGGCTCTGGCGGCGTGGTGCGAGGCACGCGGCTTGGCGAAGCGCAGCACCGCGCCCCGGCTCGTCCTGGACGGAAAACCGCTCCCCGGACCGGCGGAGATGCGGTTTTCGCCGTACAACACCGCGCTGGGCTGATTCCCCCTGCCAGGAACTTGAGGCGGCGTTGTGGGTGCGGTTTCGCCGCGTCTGCCGAGGTTGAGGCCCTGCCCCGGCCGGAGCGGCTCATGCCGGGCGGCGGGAGCGGGGTTTGTGGTCCGTGAGGGAATCTGATTCCCTCACGGAGCCCCTCACGGCCTGAATCGCTCAGGAGAACAATTCGGCGTAGTGCTGCCGCGTCGCGGCCACCCGGTCCGCCGGCCACGGTGCCGGCTGGACGCCGAACGTGCCGGCGAACAGCGCGTTCAGCTGCTCGTGCCGCAGCGCCATCAGCTCCGGCAGCTGCCCGGCCAGCTCGTCCGGGACGGTCTGGGTCAGCTCCACGCGGACCCCGTCCAGTGGATCCGCGGTGATCTCCCAGCGGACCTCGCCTGCCGGTTTCCCGTCGTGGCACCACTGGTGGGCGAGAACTTCCGGGGGCCGCGATTCGGTCACCGCCGCCCCGTCCGGCGGCTGCGGCAGGCGCTGCCACACGTCCTCGGCCGGCGGCCAGACCAGGTCGCGGCGGAATCGGATCACCCGGCCGTCCAGGAGTTCGCCGTCCTCAAGGCCGAACTCCCCGATCCAGCGCACCATCCGGTCATGCCAGTCGGTCGGCCGCTGCGGGTCCCGGCCGTCGAGCGCGGCGGCGAGCGCGTCCAGGCACGCGACCCAGCCAGTCACGTGGCGCCCCGCGCCGAGCAGGGCGATATCCGGTTCGCCGCGGTTGAAGGTGTGCGTGAAGGAGAGCTTGCTGCCCGAGCCTTCGGCGGACACCACAATCTGGATCAGGTCCGAGTTCCAGGTGAATTCGAAGACCTCCGGCGGCCGGTAGCAGACGATTTCGCCCTCGCTGGTGTCGCCGGTTTCGGGGAAGGTGAAGGTGATCTTCCCGCCCGCCGCCGGGGCCGCCGGCAAGGTGACCGCGGCCGGGAACCAGTGCGCCAGCTCCTCGGCGGCGGTGATCGCGCGCCACACCTTCTCCGGCGGGTGCGCCAGGGTGCGTTCGAGGGTCACGCTCGGTCGTCCGGTGGAGGTCGTCCGCAAGGTCGCCATGCGCGTATATAACCACTGAGGTATATACGGGTCAAGCGATGAGGTGGATGCCGTACCCGGCCTGCCCCGCCGCGACGTCCGGACGCAGGACCAGCCGCCGGTCGTAGTCGCCGCCGTCCTGGGTGCGGTACGGCAGCGGATCGGCGGTTTCCAGCGAGTGCAAACGCTTGCGCAGCTCCTCTCGCACGCAGTCGAACCGCTCTGGCGTCATCCGGTTCGTGCCGGTCACGGTGAGCGGAGGCAGCACTGTCATGCCGGTGTAGAAGAGGGTGCCGTGCTGGACGCCGAACATCAGGTCGTCGAGCGAGCCGTGTGCCCCGCGCGGGCCGAGGCTGTCCGCCTGCGCGCCGGCGGTGACGATGACCATCGCGCGCTTTCCGGCCAGCACGCCGTTGCCGTATCGCAGCGGGTGACCGGTTTCGTCGCGGTAGTCGTAGCCGTAGCCCTGCACGAAGACGCGGTCGAACCAGCCCTTCAGGATGGCTGGCGTATCCGCCCACCACAGCGGGAACTGCACGATGACGGTGTCCGCCCAATCGAGCTTCCGGTGCTCGGCACGGACGTCCTCGGGCACGGCTCCGATTACGTCGACCACTGGGTTCCAGCGCATCGCGTAGAGGTCGGATTCGCGCACGTCATGGCCTAGCTCACGCAGGGTCGCGACGCCGTCGTCGCGAAGGGCTCCGTTGAGCGATTCGGGGTCGGGATGGGCGTAGATCCACAGGACGTTCATGGGGCCAGGGTGCCGCCGCCGCAGGGCGCGAAAAAGTGGCCCGATGGCCACCTTGTGCAAGAATCGGGCCATGGCGGTTTTCCAGCATCCCGAACGGCACAAGGTCGCGGTCCTGGTCCGGCACGGCATGCTGGTGATGGAACTCGGCATCGTCCACCGGCTGTTCGGGCAGGCCCGTTCGGCCGAGGGCGAGCGGCTGTACGAGGTCGTCACCTGCACGCCGGAACCGGGCGAGGTGCGTACCGACGCGGACTTCTCCATCCCGATCGCGCAAGGCCCGGAGGCGATCGCCGAAGCCGACACGGTGATCGTGCCCGCTTCGTCGCTGGAGTACGAGCCCGCCGGCCGCCAGCTGATCCCGTCGCTCGAACACGCGATGAACCTGGTCCGGCCGGACGTGCGGATCGCCTCGATCTGCACCGGGGCGTTCGTGCTCGCCGCGATGGGCCTGCTCGACGGGCGGCGCGCGACCACGCACTGGCGCTCGGCGTGCGAGTTCCAGCTGGAGTATCCGCGAGTGCGGCTGGACCCGGACGTGCTCTACACCGAGGACGGCAACGTCTTCACCTCGGCCGGCGTCGCCTCCGGCATCGACCTCTGCCTGCACCTGATCCGCCGCGACTTCGGCGCCGCGGTGGCCAACGAGGTGGCCCGCGGCACGGTCGTGTCGCCGCACCGCGAGGGCGGGCAGGCACAGTTCATCCGCCGTCCGGTGCCCGAGCCGCGCTCGTCGTCCACCGGCACGGCGCGGGCCTGGGCGCTGGAAAACCTCGACCAGCCGATCACCCTGCGCGATCTGGCGGTCCGGGAGTCGATGAGCACCCGCACGTTCACCCGCCGGTTCCGCGACGAGGTCGGCCTGTCGGCGCTGCAGTGGCTGACCCAGCAGCGGGTGGAGCGGGCGCGGCAGTTGCTGGAGGAGACGGAGCTGCCGGTCGACCGGATCGCCGCGGCGTGCGGGTTCGGGACGGCGGCCTCGCTGCGCCAGCACCTGCAGGCGGCGCTGGGGGTGTCGCCGAGCGCGTACCGGACGACGTTCCGGCGCACCGCCTGAGCGGGCGAAAACGGCGGTCCGTGGCGGTGATCGGGGACGAGCCGCCACGGACCGACCCCCAGCGGCTGCCATCCTGACGAGCTGGCCGGGGTGTTCGGTACCCCTTCGACCAGGTCTTACAGAATCTGACAGCCGTTAAGAGACGACCGTCACCAGCAGGTACACCGGACGGCGGGTCTGGAAGAACTCGGCGCCGCTCGCGTCGACCATCTTCCAGCCGACCCAGCACCGGCCTGGCTTCGCGGGCGCGGTCACCGAGACGCTCACCATCACATGGTCGCCCGGCGGGGTGTCGCCGATCAGCACCCGGTCCGGGGTCCGGCAGGCACCAGGCGCGGCGGGCCGGTCCATCCGCAGCAGGTACCGCTCGTGCCACGGGACCGAACCGGTGTTCTGCAGCTCCCACACTTTCTGCACGGTCTCGCCGACGCGGATCTGCGAGCCGTCGGGGTAGGTCACGTCGGCGATGAACTTGGAGTTGTCGCCGGGGATGCGCGCCCCGACGTCGACCACGCTGCCGCTGCGCAGCTTCGGCAGGATGACGGCCGCGGTGCCGGCGAGCAGGACGACAACGAAGGCGATCACCGCCAGCGCGTGCTTGCGGCGCGGGCGGCGCGGTGCCGCGGGCTCGGGCGCGACCCCGACCGCTGACCCTTCCCGATCAGCGTGCTCTACCGGCACGTCGGCCAGCGGCTCGATGCTCTCGATCGGCTGCGGCGGGGCGGCCGGCGGCACGCCCTTCAGCTCTTCCCACCGGCGCCGCCACTGCTCTTCGTCGCCTTCGCAGGCGCGGACGAACTCGCGGGTGGTGTCCCAGGACGGGAACCGGGTGCCGCCGACTGCCTCGTGCAGAGTCGTGTGCGAGATCCGGCCGGATCGCTCCGCCATCTTCCGAAACGACGGGTTGCCGGCCCGCAGGCGCAGTTCGGCCAGCTCCGCGGAGAGGACCGCGGCGGGGGTGCGCCCGTCGCTCATCGTCCTCCCTGACTGTCAGACCCGCTGGTCGGACAAGTCTGACATTCGCCGACCAGGGGCGGCGGGCCCACCCCAGGGCTCAGCGGAGCAGCAACTCGCGCAGTGTTTTAGTCACCACAGCGGGCGCCTGCTCAGCCATGAAATGGCCAGTGGCGACGGTCTCGTGGACACAGGCCGGCGCCCAGGCGCGCCACAGCGCGACCGCGTCGTAGCCCAGTGCGACACCCCAGTCCTGCTGCAGGACGGTGACCGGCATCGCCAGCCGGTTTCCCGCGTCCCGGTCGGCCTGGTCGTGCTCGACATCGATGCCCGCCGAGGCGCGGTAGTCCGCGACGATCGACGGGATCGCGTTCCGGCACGCTTCGAGGTACCGCGCTCGGACGCTGGCCGGGATGGCCTCGGCATCCGCGCCCCACTGGTCGAGGAAGTAGCCGAAGAACGCGTCGGGCGCTGCGCTGATCAGCTGCTCGGGCAGTCCGGGCGGCTGCGCCATGAGGTAGAGGTGGAAGGCGACGGCGGCGCTGGCCCCGTGCAGCACGTCCCACATGTCAAGGGTCGGCAGCACATCGAAGATCGCCAGGTGGGTGACGTGGTCGGGGTGGTCGAGACCGGCGCGGAAAGCGACGAGCGCGCCGCGGTCGTGCCCGGCGAGGGCGAACTGTTCGTGTCCGAACGCCTTGGCGAGCGCGACGATGTCGGCGGCCATGGTGCGCTTGGAGTAGGTCTCGCCGGTGTCTTCCGGCTTGTCGCTGTCGCCGTACCCCCGCAGGTCAGGGACGAGCACTGTGTGATCGGCGGCCAGATCGGCGGCGACGTGGCGCCACATCAGGTGGGTCTGCGGGAAGCCGTGCAGGAGGACGATCGGCGAGCCGGAGCCGGCGACGGCCACGTTGAGCGAAACGCGGTCCGCGACCGGGACGCGCTGGTAATCGAAGTTCATGCGGGTGAGCGTGCGCGGGAGCGATCAGCAACCGATCAGCGACGGCCCGCGCTGATTACAGTACGAACCGATGACCATCTCGTTCTCGGTGCTGGGCCCGCTGACGGCTCATGACGCGCACGGTCCGGTGGCACTGCCCGGGCCGCGCCACCGAGCGGTGCTCGCCCGCCTGCTCGTCGCACGCGGGCAGGTCGTGTCGACCGACGCGCTGATCGACGCGCTCTGGCCCGAACCGCGGACTGGGGCGGCCGGGGCGGTGCAGACCTTTGTCGGGGCCCTCCGCCGTTCGCTGGAACCGGACCGGCCACCGCGGACCCCGGCGAAGCTGCTGGTCACCGAAGGCCCGGGATACGCGCTGCGAGCCGAGCCGGGCGAAGTCGACGCGTGGCGGTTCGAGGCGGTGGTGCGCGGGACTCCTTCGGTCGAGCAGTTGGACGAGGCGCTCGGCTGGTGGCGCGGCGAGCCCTACGGGGAGTTCGCCGACGAGCCCTGGGCCAGGGCCGAGCGGGCGCGGCTCACCGAATTGCGGCTGCTCGCGCTGGAACGCCGGGCGGCCGGGCTGCTGGACGCCGGCCGCGCCGCCGAGGCCGTGCCGGATCTGGAGTCCCATGTGGACGCTCACCCGCTGCGGGAGGAAGCGTGGCGGCTGCTGGCGCTGGCGTTGTATCGCGCTGGTCGCCAAGGCGACGCGCTCGCGGCGTTGCGGCGCGCGCGGGCGGTGCTGGCGACAGAGCTGGGGATCGATCCGGGACCGGCGTTGCGGAAACTGGAGCAGGACGTTCTCGCGCAGGCGCCGCAGCTCGTGCCCGTCCGCGCCGCGCGGCTGGCCGGGCGGGAGCCGGAGCTGGCTCGACTGGCCGAGGCCGCGGCGGAAGTCGCGGACCACAAGCGATTCCGGCTCGTGCTGGTGTCCGGCGAGGCAGGGGCGGGCAAGACCGCGCTGGTCGAGGAGTTCGCCGCGCGGCTGGGCTGGACGACGGCGTGGGGCGCGAATCCGGATGGTGCCGGGGTGCCGCCGGC
The DNA here is from genome assembly GCF_000383915.1 of Amycolatopsis benzoatilytica AK 16/65. Taxonomy (NCBI): domain Bacteria; kingdom Bacillati; phylum Actinomycetota; class Actinomycetes; order Pseudonocardiales; family Pseudonocardiaceae; genus Amycolatopsis; species Amycolatopsis benzoatilytica. Next base: position 5,902,302 of record NZ_KB912942.1, on the reverse strand, counting down.
CTGGCCCTGGACGCGCATCCTGGCCGCGCTGGGCGAACCTGTCCCGCCGCGAGCGAAGGCGGTCGACTCCGGAGCCGACCCGGCGGTGGCCCGTTTTCAGTGGCAGCAGCAGGTCAGCCAGCGGCTTTCCCGCCACGGTCCGCTGCTGGTCGTGCTCGACGACCTGCAGTGGGCGGGCGAGGAGACTCTGGCGCTGCTGGCTTCGGCGACCCCGGAATCGGTGCTGCTGGTGGCGACCTACCGGACGACCGAAGTGTCCGCGGACCTCACCGGGGCGCTGGGCCGGCTGGCCCGGGCCGATCCGATTCGGCTGTACCTGGGCGGGCTGTCCGTCGACGCGGTGGCCGAGCTGGTCGGTACCGACTCGGCGGCGGTGATCCACCGGCGCTCCGGCGGTAATCCGTTCTTCGTCAAGGAACTGGCCCGCGTCCTGGACGCCGAGGGCGACCTGCCGGACGGAGTGCGCGACGTCGTCCGGAACCGGCTGGCCGCTCTGCCCGGTCACGTCCGCGTCGTGCTCGACAAGGCCGCGGTGATCGGGGCAGACGTCGACCTCGGGTTGCTCGGCGACGTCCTCGAAGAGCTGGAAATCGCGGTGCGGTCCGGATTTCTGCTGGAGACCGGGCCGCGTTCGTTCCGGTTCGCGCACGCGCTCGTCCGCGACGCGGTGTACGACGATCTCCCCCTGGTGCGCCGCGCGCAACTGCACCGAGAGGTCGGCGAATCGCTGGCGCGCCGCCGCCCGGGCGAGGTTTCCCTGCTGGCACACCACTTCCTGCGGGCCGGGGACGACCGTGGTACCGGCTACGCACAGGCCGCCGCCGAACGCGCGGAACGGGAATTCGCTCCGCACGAGGCACTTCGGCTTTGGCGGGCCGCGCTGGCACAAGGGCCGCGTACCGTCGAACTGCTGATGGGGCTCGCCCGCGCCTCGGCGTTCACCGGTTCGCTGGCCGCCGCCCGCCGCTACCGAGCTGAGGCACTGGACCTGGCTGGTGACGATCCCGCTTTGACCATCAGGGTTCTGACCGCGTTCGACGTGCCCGGAATCTGGACCGAGAACGACGACCCGGTGCTGGCCCGCCGGATCGCCGACGCGGCCGCACGGGTGCTCGTCGCGGACCCGCCGGTACGTGCGCGGCTGCTGGCGACCATCGCGCTGGAGCTGCGCAACGAAGGAGGGCAGCGTGCCCTCGACGCCGCTCTCGAAGCGGAGGAATTGGCCCGTTCGACCGGTGATCCGGCGTTGCTGGCGCTGGCCTTGAACGCGCGTTGGACGCAGACTTTCACGCGCGCCGGGCTGGCCCCGGAACGCGCGCGGATCGGCGAGGAAATCGTCGAAGTGGCCGCGCGGCATCGGTTGGTGAGCTTCGAAGTTCTCGGTCATCTGGTTCTGGTGCAAGCACATTCGGCGCTCGCCGACTTCGCCGCCGCGGACCGGCACTCGGCGGCGGCGGACCGGCTGGGGGAGCAGTACGACCTGCCGCTGGTCAGCGTCTTCACCGACTGGTACCGCGCGCTGCGGATCGCGGTCACCGGATCGGTCGAGGCAGCGGAAGCCGCCTACCGGGCGGCCGCGGCGCGCTTGCCGGGCAGCGGAATGTCCGGAGTGGACCGTGGTTTGCTCTCGCTCGCCCGGCATTGCCTGTATCGGCAGCACAATCTGGAGTCCCCTGTGGACGATTGGCGGCTGCCCGCCGATCGGCCGGACTTGCTGCTGGAATTGCGCGCCTGCCTCACCGCGGCGACCGGCGACGCGCGCGAGTGCTACGAGCGGCTGGCCCCGGCGGAAAACGAGCTGGCCGGGGCCGGTTCCGGGATGGTGACGCTGGGACCGGTCGCGTACTACCTGGGCGAGCTGGCGGAGAAACTGGGCCTGCCGTCCGCGGCGCACTTTCGCAAGGCCGAGGACGTCGCCCGTCGTGCCGGTGCCGCGCACTGGCTGGCGGAGTCTCGCGCCCGGCAACGGGTCAGTCGGCGATGATGTACCACTTGCCGCCGCGGTTCTCCAGCACCGCGTCGCCGAGGTCGCTGTCGGTGAACTTGACCGAAGCCTTCACCGCGCTCGCCGGGATGGTGACCTTCGTGGCGGTCTCCTTGATCTTGGACCGGTCGACCGTCGCGCTCTGCAGCGCCTTTTTCTGCGCGGGCGAGATCAGCTGAAACGCCATCGGCATCGTTTTCTCGCACGGGCCGAGCCCCTCGTCCTGGGCCTTCTTGGCGGCCGGACCGGCGATCTCGCAGACCGTCTTGATGTCTTCCCGGCCGGCCGCGTGCATGAACGCCTCGTACCGGCTCACCGCGTCGGATCCGGTGGACTCGTCGGACGCCGGCGAGGGGGCCGGCGCGGCGGAGGTCGACGGTGTCGTGGACGCCGCCGAGGACGAAGCCGGCGCGGCGGGCGGGACGGACGCCGGTGCGGCGGTGCCGCCCTTGCTGCCGGAGCAGCTGGTGATCAGGAGGGCAGCGCCCACGGCCAGGAAGGGGAGCGTGCGAGCGGACATGGGGCACCTTTCCCGTCAGGAAGAATGTCCCGGAGCATAAGCGACAGCGCGCCCTTGCGTGGGGAAATCGGAATCTTGCCCACGGCTGTCCCGGCGGCGGGGTGCGGGCGGCTTCTCCGCAAGTCCGAGAAGGGCCCCTTGCGGGAATCCAAGTCCCGCAAGGGGCCCTTCACGGACGTTGAATCGGTCAATCAGCCGGGTGCCCGGCCCCGGCGTAGTCGTCCCCCGGCGTGTGGAACGTGTGGATCTGGACCGCCTGTCCCTCGGTCGGCGCGTTCACCATCAGCCCGTTGCCCAGGTACAGCCCCACGTGGTGGATCCGGGTCGCCGGGCTTCCGTAGAACACCAGGTCGCCCAGCTGCGGTTCCTGTCCGCCGGGCACGTGCGGCAGGGCGCGGAACTGGCTGTCCGCCGTCCGGGGCAGCGAAACCCCGGCGCTGTCGTACGACGCCTTCGTCAGGCCGGAGCAGTCGAACCCGGCCGCGCCGGCGTCCGGGCCGTTGCCGCCCCACACGTACGGCAGGCCGAGCTGCCCGAGCGCGAACCGGGTGGCGCGCACCGACGGTGCGCCGGACTTCGCCGGGGCGAGGGAAATCGTCGCGTACAGCTGGGCGTAGCCGAGCACTCGCTGCCGGAACAGCTCCATGCCGCTGCCGTTCTGGTACCCGGCCACGGCTTTCCACCAGCCATTGCCGGCGGTCAGGTCGACTCCGCTCGCGCACAGCGCGCGGCCGGCGGCGACCGAGGCCGACGACGGATCGGTCAACGCCGGCTTCGCGATGCCCGGGATGTCCGAGCCGTACTTCTGGAACTGCGCCGTGGACAACCCCAAGGGCGTGCCGTCACGGCGGCCGTGGTCGTTGCCCGCCTCGCCGACACCGGCGAGCGTGACCCAGGACAAGTGGCAGCCGGGGCGTTCCTTGCGCAGCGTCAGCTCGCCGTTCGCGTAGCCGACCAGCTGCGGAGCGGGAATGTCCAGCGGCCCGGCAAGCGAGTCCGCCCACTTCTGCAGCGGCGATCCGCCGCCGCCGGCCGCGCCCTGAGCCGGTTCCTGCGCGCGGACCGGGGCGCTCGCCTGCAACACCGAAGGGCCGGACGGGCCCGTCGGGGCGGCGGGTGCGGTGAGCGCGGCTTGGGCCGGGACGGTCGGGGTGGCGGGCTGGTCGCGGCCGACGACGAGCCAGCCGGCGGTGGCGAGCCCGGCCACCAGCGGCAACGCCACCAGCCCACGATGCAGCGCGCCACGAGCCCAGGAGGGCTTCGGGGCGGCGTCCACCTCGGCGGCGGCGGTCTCCGGCGTCACGGCGTCCAATCTAGAAGAGCGCACCTCTGGGTAACGAGCGAACGGCTTGCACGTTAGGGGGACTCTCATATTGTGGGCATATGGCTGAACTCGACGCGGCACGGCTGCGCTACGGACTCGGCGAGCGCTACGCCCGCATCGAGGTCGTGGAGACCACCGGTTCCACCAACGCCGACCTGCGCGAAGCCCTCCTCGCGGGAGCCGCGGACCGGACCGTTCTGCTGGCCGAACAGCAGACCGCGGGGGTCGGCCGGCGCGCCCGGTCCTGGGTTTCGCCCAAGGGCGGGCTGTACCTGAGCATCGCGCTGCGGCCGGCCGGCGTGGCGTTCGCCGCGCTGGGCTCACTGTCCGTGGTCGCCGGGCTCGCGGTCTACGAACTCGCCACCGACCTGGGGGTCGACGCGGCCCTCAAATGGCCTAACGACGTGCTCGCGGGCCCGCGGCGGGCGAAGTGCGCGGGCATCCTCGCCGAGGCGGTCGGCAACGGCGAATCGGCGGTGGTGCTCGGCATCGGGCTGAACGTGGCGCCGCTCGGCGACGACATCCCGGCCGGCCCCGGCGGCCTGCCCGCCACCTCGCTTGCCGAGCAAGGCGCGGCGACCACCGACCGCACCGACGTCGCGCTCGGCTTGCTGACCAGGTTCGACGACCTGGAGCGCCGCTGGCGCGCGGCGGGCGGCGATCTGACCGAGGCCGGGCTGCTGAGCGACTACCGGGCCAAGTGCGCGACGCTCGGCCAGGACGTGCAGGTCCAGCTGCCCGACGGCAGCACCCTGACCGGCCGCGCGGCCGATCTCGACCGGACCGGCCAGCTGCAGGTCGACGTCCCGGACGGACGGCGGCTGACCGTCTACGCCGGCGACGTCGTGCACGTGCGACCCGCCTGAACCGGATCGGGCGCGCCCGCGCCCTGAGCAGGGCCTGCGCCGGTACGGTGGACACACCACACCGGCACACACCCAGGGGAGCGCCCGCCGTGGCCTATCCGGACGATTTGCTCAGCCAGAACGAACGCGTGGTGGTGCACAGCCACCCGCATTTCAAGATGCTGATCTTCCCGTTCCTGGCATTCCTGATCACCGTCGGCGCGGCGGTGTGGCTGCTGCTGCTCAGCAAGGACCTCAGCTCGCCGATGAACAACATCGCGATGATCGCCATCGCGGTGGTGGCGCTGGTGCTCGTGGTGTGGCTGTTCCTGGCGCCGCTGGTGCGCTGGCGCACCACGCACTTCATCGTGACCACCGACCGGCTGATCGCCCGCGAAGGCGTGCTCAAGCGCACCGGCATCGACATCCCGCTGTCCCGGATCAACAGCGTCCAGTTCGAGCACGGCCTGCTCGACCGGATCTTCGGCTGCGGCACGCTGATCATCGAATCGGCCTCGGACGAGCCGCTGCGCTTCGATGACATTCCCCACGTTGAGCACGTGCACACGGTCATTTACCGCGAAGTGAACGACAATCCCTACGACGACTACCACGGCGCGCCCGGCCCGCAGGACACCGAACCTCTGCCCCCGCGCGGCCGGGAACCGCGCGGAAGGAGACGCTGACGTGGGTGCTCGAGAGGTCGGCCTGCCGGAACGGGTGCCCGCGGCCGGATTGCCGCCGCGCGTCGAGATCTGGGAGGTCGGTCCGCGCGACGGGCTGCAGAACGAGAAATCCGTCGTGCCGGTCGAGGTCAAGCTCGAGTTCCTGGACCGGCTCGCCGGCGCCGGGCTGACCACTCTCGAAGCGACCAGCTTCGTGCACCCGAAGTGGGTGCCCCAGCTGGCCGACGCCGAACAGCTGCTCGCCGGGCTGAACCGTCGCGAAGGCGTCCGCTACCCGGTGCTCGTCCCGAACGACCGGGGCCTCGACCGCGCGCTCGACGCGGGCGTCGACCACATCGCGATCTTCGCCAGCGCCACCGAGACCTTCGCCCAGCGCAACCTGAACTCGACCTTCGACGACCAGTTCGCCATGTTCGAACCGGTCGTCACCCGAGCCCGCAAGGAGGGCCTGGAGGTGCGCGGCTACCTGTCGATGTGCTTCGGCGACCCGTGGGAAGGCGTGGTCCCGGCCGAGCAGGTCGTGCGCGCGGGCAAGCGGCTGCTCGACTTCGGCTGCTCGCAGCTGTCGCTCGGCGACACCATCGGCGTGGCGACCACGAACCAGGTCACCCGGCTGATCCAGGCGTTCGGCGACGCCGGTGACACTTCAATGCTCGCCGTGCACTTCCACGACACCTACGGCCAGGCGCTGGCCAACACCGAGGCCGCGCTGCGCGCTGGCGTGTCCACTGTGGACTCGTCGGCGGGCGGGCTCGGCGGCTGTCCGTACGCCGAGTCGGCGACCGGCAACCTGGCCACCGAAGACCTGGTCTGGCTGCTCGAAGGGCTGGGCGTGGAGCACGGCGTCGATCTGGGCAAGCTGGTGGAGACCAGCGTCTGGATGGCCGGGCAGCTGGGCCGCCCGTCGCCGTCGCGGGTCGTGAACGCGCTTGCCGGCTGAGTTCGTACCGCTCGGCGCGGACACCTGGCCGCTGTTCGAGCAGCTCTTCGGCCCCGGCGGGGTGCAGGGCGGCTGCTGGTGCTCGTTCTTCCGGCTTAGCGGGCCGGACTACAAGGCGGCCGGCCGCGACGGGCGGAAAGAACACGTCCGCGCCGAAGCTCGCGCTGGGAAACCGTTGGGGCTGCTGGCGATCGTCGACGGCGAGCCGCTGGGCTGGGTGGCTGTGTCGCCGCGCGCGGACAACGCACGCACGGCCCGGTCGCGCGTGATGGCGTCCGACGAACCGGGTGCGGTCTGGTCGGTCACCTGCTTCTACCTCGATCGGCGCGCCCGCCGGCAAGGGCTGGCGACCGCGTTGCTGGCGGCAGCGGTGGACTATGCCGCCGAGCTGGGTGCGGAATCCGTTGAGGGCTATCCCGTCTCCGGCGGAAACCGTGCGGCGGCTGATCTTTACCACGGCACCGTCCGGATGTTCCTGGACGCGGGATTCGATCTGGTCGAGGAGCGCGGCACGGCCCGCGCGTTGGTGCGGCGGCGCATCCCGCTCGCCCGATAAGGTGGAATCCCCGTTCGGCCGGAACCTTCCGGCGCGAACGGTCGTCCGATCGGACGGCGGCGCGACCGAGAAGAGGGTGCCTGTGTCCGACCTGCCCAAGCCAGCCGGCTCCGACGCGGTCACCGGTCCGGTCCGCGTGCCCGCGCAGTACGGCGGGCTGCTGGATCGCGGGTTCGACGAGGTGCCCACCCCGCCCGCGGGCACCGGCGTCCTGCCCGGACAAGGCCGACCCGCGCTCGGCACTCCCCGCGCGGACCGGGAAAGCGTGCTGGCGCTGTTCGCGGTGCACATGTTCCCGCTCGGCCACCTTCCGGTCGCCGCGAACCGGCCGGAACGGCAGCTGCCGCCGCCCGCCGGCGCGGTCGCGGAAGGCGTGCGCCGCCCGCCGTTCGACCATCCGGAATCGGCGCTGCTGGACGACACCGCGGTGCTCGGCTACGTCAAACAAGGTTTCCGGCGTTCGCCCTCCCCGCCGGTAGACCCGGAACCACCGCGGGCGGTCGCCGACGGCTATGCGACACCGGAAGGAACCGACTGGGAACGCCGGTTCGTCGTCGGCGCCGAATACGTGTGGCCCTCCGCCGGGGAATTCCCGGAAGGCGGCGTCGAGGAACCGAATCCGGTGGTGCTGCCGGAAGGCACGCTGCTGGACCGGTTCGGCACCGAACACGGCCGGATCTTCGCGCCGGACGGCACGCCGTTCGCGGAACGCGCGCTGCCGCCTGCCGCGCTGCGGTCGGGCTACCGGCGGTACCGGGTGCTGAAGCCGATGCCGGTGTGGCAGTCGACGTCGGCCGGGTGGTTCGACGGGCCCGGCGGAGGAATCCGGTTCCGCGCACTGCTTTCTTCGGACGAACTGGTCACGCTGGGCTTCCTGGCGGACATCACGCGGGAGGCGCGATGAACACGCAGTCGATTCGGAAATGGCTGGACGTGATCGGCGTGCCCGAGGAGGTCGTGTCGATCGGCTGCGAAGCCGACAACACCTGGTGCCTGCTGCCGGTCGCGGACGGCGGCTGGGAAGTGTTCTGGCGCGAGCAGGGCAACCGGTACGACTGGGCCGCGTTCACCTCCGAACAGGTCGCCTGCCACTACCTCTTCGGCAGGCTGACCTGGTCGCAGGTGGCCCGCGGCGCGGTCGGAGTGCTGCCCGGCAACCGCTAGCGGCGGAGGAGGTCCAGCGCCGCGTCGTGCAGCAGGCCGTTCGTCGACAGCGCCGAACCGCCTTCGTAGGTCCCGGCTCCGGAGAGATCGGTGAACCGGCCGCCCGCCTCGGTCACGATCACCTGCGCGGCGGCGACGTCCCACGGGTTCACGACGGGCTCGGCGGCGACGTCCATCGCGCCCTCGGCGACCAGACAGTGGCTCCAGAAGTCGCCGAACGCGCGGGACTCCCAGCACGCCTCGGTAAGCGCGAGGTACTTCTCCCGCGAGTGGTACTCGGTCCAGCTGTTCAAGTCCGTCGTGGACAGATAGGCGTCGGACAGCGCGGCCACCTTCGACACCGACAGCTGCCGCTGGCCCGCTGAATCGCGCAGGTGCGCGCCCTCGCCTCGGGCGGCCCACCACCGGCGGCCGAGCAGCGGCGCGCTGATCATGCCGACCACCGGCGTGCCGTCCTCGACCAGCGCGATCAGCGTGGCCCACACCGGGACGCCGCGCAGGAAGTTCTTTGTTCCGTCGATCGGGTCGATCACCCACGCCCGGCCTTCGCCGCCGGCGGTGCCGCCGCGTTCTTCGCCGGCGACGGCGTCGGCCGGCCGCTCGGCGGAGAGGATTTCGCGGATCGCGTCCTCGACCGCGGTGTCGGCGTCGGTCACCGGCGTGCGGTCCGGTTTGGCGGAGACGGCGAGGTCGAGCGCCCGAAAGCGGACGGTGGTCAGCGCGTCGGCGGCGTCCGCCAGCCGGGTGGCGAGGGAAAGGTCATCCGAGTAGGCAGGCACGGTCACGATGGTTTCACGCCCGTTCACCGTAAGGTTGGCCAGGTGAGCATGGTCCTACTTGCCGAAGACGATCCGGCCATCGCCGAGCCGCTGTCTCGCGCGCTGCAGCGCGAGGGGTACGAGATCGAGGTCGTCACCGACGGCCCGGCCGTCCTCGACGCGACCGCCGCGCACCGGGTCGACCTGCTCGTGCTGGATCTCGGCCTGCCCGGGATGGACGGGCTGGAGGTGTGCAGACGGCTGCGTGCCAGCGGAACCGAGCTGCCGGTGCTGATGCTCACCGCGCGCACCGACGAGGTCGATTTCGTCGTCGGCCTGGACGCTGGCGCCGACGACTACGTCGCCAAGCCGTTCCGGCTCGCCGAACTGCTCGCCCGGATTCGCGCGCTGCTGCGCCGCCGGGTGCCCGAGGTGCTGGAGGCCGGCGGCGTCCGGATGGACCTCGGCGCGCGGCTGGTGACCGTGGAGTCGCAGGAGGTGCAGCTGGCGAACAAGGAGTTCGAGCTGCTGCGCGTGCTGATGAGCCGGGCCGGCCAGGTGGTCAGCCGGGACGAGATTCTCGCCGAGGTGTGGAACGACCTGGAGTCGAAGACCTCGAAGACGCTCGACATGCACATGTCCTGGCTGCGCCGCAAGCTCGCGGTCGCCGCCGACGAGACCACCGGCCGGCCGCAGGCGAAGCCCGGCCATTCCGACGCGGAACGGCGCATCGCGACCGTGCGCGGCGTCGGGTTCCGGTTCAACGTCGAGTAGCCGCCGATGAGTATGCGCCGCCGGATCCTGCTGGCGATCCTGCTGGCTGTGCTGGTCACGGCGGCCGTGCTGGGCATCCCGCTGGGCGTCACCGCCTGGCGGCTGGTGGAAAACCTCAACCGGGAAAGTCTCGCCGAGCGTGCCCGCAACATCGCCGCGACGGTGGACACCCAGGTCGCGAACGGCCAGACGGTCGATCTGGAGCAGTTCCGGATCGTGCTGCCCGAGGGCGGGCTGCTGATCGTGCGGGCGGACGGCCTGAACGAACGGCGTCTCGGCGCGGACCCCGGCCCGGACCCGGTGGTCGAATCGGTCCCGACCGCGCGCAGCGGCACCGTCATGCTGGCTACCCCGAGCGGTCCGGTCCGGACCAAACAGACTCAGGTGACACTGCTCGTCGTGCTCCTGGTGGTCCTGTCGGTGGGCACCGGCGCGGTCGTGGCGACGGTGACCGCCCGCCGGTTGGCGAGGCCGTTGCGCCATGTCGCCGACCGCGCGTCCCGCCTGGGCGGCGGCGACTTCCGACCGGATCCGAGCCGATTCCGGGTAGCCGAGCTGGACATGCTCGCCGAGGCGCTGGACACGTCCGGTTCGGCGCTGGCGCAGCTGGTGCAGCGGGAACGGCAGCTGGTCGGAGACGTCTCGCACCAGCTGCGCAGCCGGTTGACCGCCCTGCAGCTGCGGTTGGAGCCGCTGACCGGCCATGAAGACGCCGACGTCGCCGAGGAGTCGAAGGCCGCTCAGGAACAGGCCGACCGGCTGGCGCAGGCGCTGGAGGAACTGCTGGCCGCGGCGCGGGCCGCGCGCGAAGCGGACGCCGAGCCGGTGGATCTGCCGGCGATGCTGCCCGCTGTCGCCGAGGAATGGCGGCAGCTGCTGCGGGTCGAGGGCCGGAACCTGCGGCTGAAGATCGCGGACGGGCTGATGGTGCGCGTGACGCCGGCGCGGCTGCGCGAGGTGATCGGGGTGCTGCTGGACAACGCGCTGCGGCACGGTGCCGGGACGGTCACGCTGTCGGCGCGGCGCGGGGACGCGGACGGGACCGTGGTGATCGAGGTCGCGGACACCGGTTCCGGCGTTCCGGACGAGATCGCGCCGCACATTTTCGAGCGCGGGTTCTCCGGCGGGGGATCGACCGGGGTGGGATTGGCGCTCGCGCGGGCACTCGTCGAGGCCGACGGCGGACGACTGGAACTGTCGAACAAGCGCCCGGCGGTCTTCAGCTTGTTCTTGAAAGTGCCGCGGCCGGACGACCTGGGGGAGCTGCAGTGGCCTTCGGAGCCAGTGCCGCGATAAGGACGCGGCCTGCCCCACGGCGGCGGTGCCTGCACGGTCACGTGTCCGTGAAGGGCCCCTTGAGGGACGTGGGTTCCGGCAGGGGCCCGTTGAGGGACGTGGGTTCCGGCAGGGGCCCGTTGAGGGACGTGGATTCCGGCAGGGGCCCCTTGAGGGACGTGGGTTCCGTGAAGGGCCCCTTCACGGACTTGGCGCGGCGAGCTAGGTCACGGACTTGGCGCGGCGAGCCGGGTCACGGGCGCAGCTGGGTGACTCCGTCCCCGTCCTTGCGTCGTTGCCCGATCTCGTCCGGGAACACCCACTTCTTGAAGCCCCAGAACCGGAACACCATCGCCAGCAGCATGCCGATGATCGACCCGCTGGCGAAGTCCGCGATCTCCTGCACGAGGCGCGACACGTACGGCACCTCCAGGTGCAGCATGTACCGCGACATCAGCAGCGGGATCAGGTTCACCACCACCGCGATACCGCTGATCAGGAAGAACAGGGTCGCCTCGTGCGCGCGTTCCCGGCCGCCTCGGGTGCGGAACGACCATTCGCGGTTGAGCACGTACGAGACGATCGTCGCGACGATGATCGCGATCGCTTTCGCGGTGGTCGGTTTGGACTCCAGCACGCTCAGCTTCAGCAGGTACCAGACGCCGTTGTCGACCAGGAAGGTCGTGCCGCCCACGATCGCGAACTTGAGCAGTTCCCGGTGCTTCACGAGCACTGAGCGCAACGGCTCCGGCGTGCGGGCGAGCACGGTTTCGACGACGGTCACGTAACGCAGTCTAAGGAGTTCGGGGCCGGTGCCGGGCGTCAGGCGGCTTTCCGGTCCGGAATATCCGGGTTTTCCCGCGTTTCCCGAGCCGGGATCCGGGCGCCTTCGGCGGGGAAGACCCACTTCTTGAACGCCCACCAGCGAAACAGGGTTCCGAGCAGGGTGCCGATGATCATTCCGCTCACGAAGTCCGCGACTTCCTGCCCGAGCAGGCTCACCTGTGGCACCTGCAAGTGCAGTGCGTAACGGGAAAGCCACTGCGGCAGCGCGTTCAGCCCCAGCGCGATGCCGCTGATCACGAAGAACAGCGCGGCCTCGTGCGCGCGCTCCCGTCCGCCGCGAGTGCGGAAAGCCCATTCGCGGTTGGCGACGTAGGAAAAGATCGTGGCGACCAGCACGCCGACGATCAGCGCGGTGACCGGGTTAGTCCGGAGCACGGTGAACTTCAGCCCGTACGTGACCGCCATCGTGATCACGAAGCTGGCACCGCCCACTATGGCGAACCGGATCAGCTCACGGTGTCTCGCCAGGAGCTCTCGCACTTCTCGGACGCTACTCCGAGAACCAGCCGAAGGCGCCTCGGGGTTCCAGCGCCGGCAGGCGTTGGTCCTGGTTATCGGACTTTCCGGGCTTCTTCGGGCTCGGCGGGGCCGGCGGCGCGCTGGTGGTGAGAGCCGGGCTGTCCGGGGTCGGGTCCGGCGTCTCGTCCGCCGAGGACGACGGAGGGACGCTGCTCTGGTTCGGCTTGGCCGGCGTGTGCCGCGGCGGACGGCTCTTCGACGGTGCCGACGACGGGACCGAGGTGGTCGACAGGGTCGGCGCCCCAGGCGGATCGGAGACGACTGTCGGGTCGTGGCAGGTCAACCAGCAGCCCAGGTCCACCGGCACCGGCGCGGCGGAGAACGAGCCGAGCGTCGCGTCGACGGTCACCGTGAGCGGGCCTTCGCCCAGGTGCCGGTCCACGATCACCCACAGCGTCGCCCGCTCGCCCGGAGCAAGCGGCTGGACGCTGGTACAGGTCAAGTTCGAGCCGGGACCGCTGCACTGGAACTGCTTGAAGCTCCAGTGCCCCATGGTGGCGTGGTCGACGGTGATGGTGACCGGCTTCGAGCTCTCGCCGGTGTTCTGCACGTGGATTTCGACCAGCGGACGCAGCTTCCACGGCACTCCGTGCGCTTCGGCGGACAGCGCCAGCGCGTCCTTCGGGGCCTTCTCCTTCACCTTCACCTGGACGCTGACGGTGACGTTCACCGCTGCGCCCGCACTGACCGAACCGGTCACCGTGCCGGTCTTCGCGTCTTCGTTCGCCTTCAGCCGGAACATCAGCACCGCGGACTGGCCTGGCTGCAGGCCAGAACCGGACTTGCAGGTGACGGTGCCGGTGCCGCCGGGGCACGACACCTGAATCGGCCCGGACTGCGTCGCGGCCTCGGCCGAGAACGTGCCGACCGCGCCGCCGCCACCGCCGGCCGGGACCGCTTCGACACCGGACGGGAGGTTCAGCGTGGCTTGGACCGGGTCGGACACCGTGCCGCCGGTGTTGCGCACCGTGATCGGCAGCGTCACCGGTGCGCCGCCGGGCTGCAGCTCGAGGCCGCCGGGCGGCAACGTCGCGGACAGCTGCGGCTGCGCTGGCGCCGGCGGCGTCTGGCCTGGGGCGGGTGGGGACGCGGGCGGCGCGGCAGGAGGAGCCACTGCGGGCGGCGCGGGCTGAGCGGGCGGGGCCGGGGGCGCGGCCGGCGGGGCCGGGGGGTTGTTGGGCTTCGGCGCGGGAGCGGGTGCCGCCGCGGGTGCCTCCTGTGCGGTCGGGATGCTCTGCTGGCCGCCGCCGGCGGCCAGCGCGACGGCGACCGCGGCCACCATCGCGGCACCGGACATCGCGACGCCGGCGAACTGCCGCGGCGCGGACGCGGCTGCCGCCGCACCGGCCTTGGCGCCCCCCGCGGCGGCCGCACCGGCACTGGCGGCCGAGGCAGCGGCCGCGGCGGCGCTCGCTTTGCCCGCGCCGATCGTGGCCAGGTAGCCCAGAGCGGCACCGCCCAGGACGATCGGGGCGATGATCGCGCGCAGACCGCCATTGACGTCGGCCAGTTCGGCCGCCAGGGTCCGGCAGTTGTCGCATTCGTCCAGATGGCTCTCCACCTGTGCGCGTTCGCGCTTGGACAGGCCGTCGCGCGTCCACGCGCCGAGCCGCTCGGCCGTCGCGCGGCACCGGTCCGCGGAGTTCTCCTGCAGGTGGACCTGCAGATACGCCTGCCGCAGACCCTCCCGGGCGCGGTAGGCGAGCGCGGACACGCCGTTCGCGGTCAGTCCGAGCAGCGGCGCGACCTCGGCCGGGCTCTGCTGCTCGATCTCGGTGTGCCACAGGACGGCCTGCCAGCGCTCCGGAAGCCGGGCGAACGCCTTCGCGGCCATCGTCCGCTCCAGGCCGGCGACCGCGGTGTCGGAGAACGGCACGGTGAGCGCTTCGCCGGCGGCCCCGCCGACGTCGCTCATGTCTTCGTTCAGGTCGATCCGCCGGTCCCGGCGGGTTTTGTCGTAGGCGGTGTGCCGCAGCGCGGTGAGCAAGTACGCGCGGAAGGCACTGTCTGGGCCCTTCCCGCCGCGCAGCGTGTCCAGCACCTTCGAGAACGCCTCGGACACCAGGTCGTCGGCTTCGGAGCTGGACCGCGCGAGCTGGCGGGCGAGGTTGTGCGCGGCGCCGCTGTGTCGTTCGTAGAGCGGACCGTAGGACGCGATCTTTCCCGCGCGCACCTCAGAGATCAGCTCGGCATCGCTCTTACCGGAGAGGTCGGCGGGAACGGTGGACACGGGGCTCCTTAGGCTGCGCGCGCGGCGGACGCCATGCGATTACTCCATACAACGAACACCAAGTGTGACGGATGCGGCGACCCCCGTCACGCCGCGGTCCTCGTCATGCCACGGCAGGAGCAGCAAGTTCACCCGGCGTTCTGCGATCGGGCCGAAAAAGGTCGCGGAAAACGCGTCACGCGCTGGGGGTCGCCGCGTCCCATCCGTACATGGGGACAAGATCGACACGGACCGGAAGGAGCTGGGGGTTCGGTGGACGTACCGGCTACCGGGGCGCAGTCCGGCTCCGCTGGCGCTTCGTCGGGGGACGAGGTGCGGGCGAGGTTCGAGCGGGACCGCCATCTGCGGGCATTGCGGGCCCGCTGGCGCACGGCCAGCTTAGCGGCCGGCTGGCGCTTCCCGAGCGACTGGGCACTTCCTGAGGTCGACGCGGTGTGCGCGGCTGTCGTGCGACATGGCGCGGCAGGGGCGGAGACCGCGCTGGCCGGTCTTGGCAGAGCCCGGGCCGCGGCCGGGGCCGGACTGGAGGAAACATTGTCCGACCTGGCGGCTTTGCACGCGGTGCTGGCCGATCCGGACGCGGTCGACGGCTTCGTCGCGCCGGACGTGGACGCCACGCCGGCCCGGCTGCTGCGCGTGACCGCGGTCGCCTGGGCAGACGTGGCGACCGACCAGCTGGTGCACACCGAAGTGACCGATCCGCTGACCGGCCTGCCGTCCGCCGCGTACCTGCGGACCCGGCTCGGCGAGGTCTACCGCGGCGAGGCCGGCGACGCGCACGTGCTGCTGACCGTCTCGCTCGACCTGAGCGCGGTGTCCGGCTGGCCGAGGCTGACCGCGATGATCCTGGCCGCGGACGCCATCCGTGCGGTCTTCGACACCGGTGAGTGCTACGCCACCATCGGCCCGTCCGCGGTCGCGGTGCTGGCCGAACGCAACGAACGGCTGGCCACTCGCGGAGTCGCGCTGCGCAGGGCGCTCAACGAGCGGCTCTCGGTGGACCCGCAGCTGCGCGACGTCGCCCGCCCGCTCGTCTCGGCCGTGCGATTGCCCGGCACGCACGACCGGGCCTGTGAACTTCTGACCGAATTGGCGCGCGGCTGATCAGCCCCGCAGCCCCCCTTGCCGACCCGCAGAGCCGGGTTCATGATTTCCTGGTGCGGTGACCAGGACCGTACCCTCCGCTGCCGACAGCGAAGCTCCGGCGAGTCCCGCGGCACAGCCGCGGCTGGCCTTGCGCCGATCTTTGGCCCGGCTGTCGGTGCGCCCGCGGTCGATCTTGATCCTCTCCGTGATGCCGCTGCTGGCGATCGCGGTCAGCATCTGGGGCTGGAAGCACGAGTGGAACCTCGGCGTGGACAGCGCGGTCTACCGCGCCGGCGCGCTGCAGCTGCTGCACGGCGACAACCTGTACGACGCGAACACGCTGCCCACTGAACCCGGCTGGGCGCTGTTGCCGTTCACGTACCCGCCGACGGCGGCGCTGTTCTTCGCGCCGCTCGCGGTCCTGCCGGTGCAGCTGTCCTGGGGAATGCTCACCGCGGTGTCGATGCTCGCGCTCGCCCTGTCGGTGCGGGTCGCGATCGGCGCGTTGCCCAAGCCCGCCGCGGACGGTCCGCGCTGGTGGGCCTCGCCGGCCCGCTCCACGCTGGTGTTCTTCCTGGTCTTCCTCGGGTTCGAGCCGGTATGGCGGACGACCTTCCTGGGCCAGATCAACATCATCCTGATGGCGATGATCCTGGTCGACATGCTGGTTCTCGGCGCCCGCGGCAGCCGCTGGGGCGGCATTCTGGTCGGCGTGGCGGCCGCGATCAAGCTGACGCCGCTGGTGTTCCTCGGACATCTGCTGGTCACCGGGCGCTGGAAGGACGCGCTGCGCGGCCTCGCGACGTTCTTCGGCCTGCAGGCGCTGATGTTCGCGATCAACCCGCACGACGCCTGGAAGTACTGGACCCAGACGCTGCCGGACACCGGCCGGATCGGCCCGGTGCACTGGGCGGGCAACCAGTCGCTGAGCGCGTTGATGAACCGGGCCACCGACCTCGCGCCGTGGGCGTCGAGCGTGGCGATGGTCATCGGCCTGTTGCTGGCCATCCCGGCGCTCTGGCTGATGTTCCGTTTCCACCGCCGCGGCCAGGCGCTGGCCGCCCTGCTGGTCACCGCGTTCTGGACGCTGCTGATGTCGCCGATCTCCTGGACGCATCACTGGGTGTGGGTGGTGCCGCTGGTCGTCCTGCTGGTGTCCCGGCTGCCGAAGACCACTCCGGCGACCGCGTGGAAGCGGTGGCTGGGCACGTTCCTGGTGGCGTTCGTGTTCATCAGTTGCGTGCTGCTGATCCTGCCGAACGGCCGGAACGTGGAGCTGCACTGGAAGGTGTGGCAGAACATCCTCGGCGACGCGTACATCCTGATGCCGGTGGTGCTGGGTGCGGCGCTGTTCCTGCGCTGGGGGCTGCAGCGGCGGGCGCGCAACCGGGCCGCGGCGACGGGGGACCCGGAGCCGGACGATCTCGCGGTGGCCGACGCCGCCGGTCCGGCTCGATAGCGATCCGCCGCTCCGCCGCGAGTCAGCGGATCGCCGAGCCGAACGGGCAGGTTGCCGCAGGTCCGCCGGGGGCCGCCCAGTAACCTGGGGACCGCTATGGACAAACGTACCGGTCTCCCCGTCGTCGGCATGGTGGGCGGCGGGCAGCTCGCCCGCATGACACAGCAGGCGGCGATCTCCCTCGGCCAGTCGCTGAAAGTGCTGGCGGCCAACGAAGGCGACGCGGCGGCGCTGATCGCCAGCGACGTCGTGATCGGCCACCACACCGATCTCGAAGCGCTGCGGGAGTTCGCCAAGCAGGTCGACGTGGTCACCTTCGACCACGAGCACGTGCCCGGCGAGCACCTGCTGACCCTTGTCACCGAAGGCTTCGTCGTCCGGCCCGCGCCGACTGCGCTCGGATTCGCGCAGAACAAGCTCGTGATGCGCGAGATGATGGCCGGGCTCGGCGTGCCCGGCCCGGCGTTCGCCGAAGTGTCCACTGTGGAGGACGCGGTGGCGTTCGGCGACGAGCATGGCTGGCCGGTGGTGCTGAAGGCGTCGCGCGGCGGGTACGACGGTCGCGGCGTCTGGATGCTGGACACCGCACAGCAGGCGCGCGAGACGATCCCCGAACTGCTCGAAGCCGGCACCGAGCTGCTGGTCGAGGAGAAGGTGGCGATGAAGCGCGAGCTGGCGGCGCTGGTCGCCCGCTCGCCGTTCGGCCAGGGCGCGGCGTACCCGGTGGTCGAGACCGTGCAGACGGCGGGCATCAACACCGAGGTCCTCGCGCCGGCCCCGGGGCTGTCCGAGGCGCGGGTGCACGAGGCGCAGGAGCTGGCGCTGCGGATCGCGGCCACGCTGGACGTCACCGGGCTGCTCGCGGTCGAGCTGTTCGAGACCGAGACCGGGCTGCTGGTCAACGAGCTGGCGATGCGCCCGCACAACTCCGGGCACTGGACGATGGACGGGTCCCGCACGTCGCAGTTCGAACAGCACCTGCGCGGCGTCCTCGACTACCCGCTGGGCCGCACCGACCTGATCGCGCCGGCGTGCGTGATGGCGAACGTGCTCGGCGCGGACGTATCGCCGCAGATGAGCCCGGACGAGCGCGTGCACCACCTGTTCGCGCGGTTCCCCGAGGCGAAGCTCCACCTGTACGGAAAGCAGGACCGGCCCGGCCGCAAGCTCGGGCACGTCAACTTCTTCGGCGAACGCATGGACGATCTGCGCAACCGCGCGCTGCTGTCCGCGCACTGGCTGTCCCACGCCGTCTGGCTCGACGGCTACGAGATCCACTGAAGAGGAGCACAATGGCACCGCAGGTCGGCTTGATCATGGGCAGCGACTCCGACTGGCCGGTGATGGAGGCCGCCGGAGCCGCGCTGGACGAGTTCGGCGTCGAGTACGAGGTCGGCGTCTATTCGGCGCACCGCACTCCGCAGCGGATGCTGGACTACGCGAAGTCCGCGGCCGACCGCGGCATCCGGGCGATCATCGCCGGCGCGGGCGGCGCGGCGCACCTGCCCGGCATGGTCGCGTCGGCGACGGTGCTGCCGGTGATCGGCGTGCCGGTCCCGCTGAAGTACCTGGACGGGATGGACTCGCTGCTGTCGATCGTGCAGATGCCGGCCGGCATCCCGGTCGCGACAGTGTCCGTCGGCGGGGCGCGGAACGCGGGTTTGCTCGCGGTCCGGATTCTTGCCGCCGGTGATCTGCAGCTGCAGGCGAAGGTGGCGCAGTTCCAGGAGGACCTGGAGCGGCTGGTGCTCGAGAAGGACGCGAAGCTGCGCGAGAAGGCCGGTAAGTAACTCGCTCGCCGACACCTGCCTTGAACGTCCGTGAAGGGCCCCTCCAGGGAATCTAAGTCCCTCAAGGGGCCCTTCACGGAAGTCACGTCTCGCAAGGGGCCCTTCACGGACGGTCAGGCTGGGTCGGGCAGCTGCTTTCGCAACTCGCGCTTCAAGACCTTGCCCGCCGCGGAAACCGGGATCTCCGCCACGAAGTGCAGCTCCCGCAAGCGTTTGTACGGCAGCACCTTCTCGTTCACCGCCGCCATCAGCTGGTCGGCATCCAGCGTCGCGTCCGGGCGCTGGACGACGAACGCCACCGGCAGCTCGCCGACCTCGGGGTTCGGCCGGCCGACCACCGCCGCGGACAGGACGCCGGGCGTCGCGCTCAGCAGTTCCTCCAGCTCGCGCGGGAAGACGTTGTAACCCTTGTACAGCAACATGTCCTTTTTGCGATCCACAATGGACAGGTAGCCGTCGTCGTCGAGAACGCCGATGTCGCCGGTGTGCAGCCACCCGTCGACCAGCGCGGCGGCGGTCTCCTCCGGACGGTTGCGGTACCCGCGCATCAGCTGCGGCCCGCGCAGGCATACCTCGCCTTCCTGTCCGGCCGGCAACGGTTCCTCGCTGCCGTCGGCGACCACTTTCACCTCGGTGTCGAAGATCGGCCCGCCGACGGAACCGACCTTGCGCAGGCCGGACCGGTAGCTGGGCGAGATCACCGCGCCCATCGTCACCTCGGTGAGCCCGTAGCCCTCAGCGATCACGACGTCCGGAAACCGTTGGTGCAGCGCGCGAATCATCTCGTGGCTCATCGGAGCCGCGCCGGAGCCGATGCCGCGCACCGAGGACAGGTCGGCGGTGTGGAACGAGGGCGTCGCCAGCAGTGCCGCGAACAGTGCGGGCGCGCCGCCGATGGTGGTGACCTGCAGCCGTTCGGCGTCCGCGACGTATGCGACCGGGTCGAACCGGGCGTGCAGCACGGTCGTCCCGCCGGCCAGCAGCGGGCCGTTGAGCCCGGCGATCACGCCCATCGCGTGGAACCACGGCGTCAGGTTGATCCCGACGCTGGTGCCGAGCCGTGTCGGCCATTCGTCCGGGCTGCCGATCTGGTCGATCGTCAGGTCGCCGTTCGCGTCGAGCGCGGGCACGGAACCGGTCGACCAGCAGGTGTGCTGGAGCGTGTTCGTGACGACGTTGCGGTGGGTGAGCTCGACGCCCTTGGAGCGTCCCGTGGTGCCGCCGGTGTAGGCGAGGTGGGCGAGATCGTCCACGTCCACGGCGACCTCCGGCCGGGTGGCGGGCTGTCCGGCGAAGAACTCGCGGAACTCCACGCTCCCCTCGACCAGCTCGCCGGCGGGTGCCACGACGATCGTGAGCTGCGCCGGGATGCGGTCGGCGACCGCCGCGAGAGTGCCCGCGACCGGCCCGAAAGTGACCACCGCGGCAGCCTCGCAGTCGGTGAGCTGGAAGGCGAGATCGTCGGGCGGGAGCAGCGGGTTCGTCGGGCTGAACGTCGCGCCGGCCAGCAGGATGCCGTAGTAGGCGATCGGATACGCGAGACAGTTCGGCAGATGGATCGCGACCACGTCCCCGCGACCGATGCCGCGTGCGCGCAACGCGTGCGCGAACTGGCAGGCAGCGAGCCACGTTTGGGCGAAAGTGAGCTGCTCGTCGCCCATCGCGAACGCGGTGCGGTCGCCGTAGCGAGCCGCCGACCCGGCTAACAGGGACCCGACGGGCACCTCCGGGTAGTCGAGGGAAGCGGGCAATCCGGGCGGCGGTGACGACGCAGTGACGGCCATCACCCGACCTTACGAACGCTGAGGCCGAAGACACAAGGAGCGAGCGGGCGCGATCGCAGTGAACGCGGGTTAACATCGGGGGACTTTCTCCCGTTTTGCTGCAGAAGAGGTGACTGAACGTGGCCGAGGGCCTGTATCAGCTGGCCGAGGAGCACGAGGAACTGCGGGCCGCGGTCCGGGCTCTCGCCGAGAAGGAGATCGCGCCGTACGCGGCGGAGGTCGACGAGCAGGAGCGCTACCCGGTCGAGGCGAATCAGGCTCTGGTGAAGGCCGGCTTCAACGCCGTCCACATCGCCGAGAAGTACGACGGCCAGGGCGCGGACGCGATCGGCGCCTGCATCGTGATCGAAGAGGTCGCGCGAGTCGACGCGTCGGCGTCGCTGATCCCGGCGGTCAACAAGCTGGGCACGCAGCCGATCATCCTGTCCGGTTCGGAGGACCTGAAGAAGCTGGTCCTGCCGTCGATCGCGGCGGGCGAGGCATCGGCGTCATACGCGCTGTCGGAGCGAGAAGCCGGCTCGGACACCGCGTCGATGCGCACCCGCGCCCGCCTCGACGGCGACCACTGGGTGCTCAACGGAACCAAGTGCTGGATCACCAACGCGGGCGAATCGTCCTGGTACACGGTGATGGCGGTGACCGATCCGGACGCGGAGAAGAAGGCCAACGGCATTTCGGCGTTCGTCGTGCACAAGGACGACCCGGGCTTTTCGGTGGGACCGAAGGAAAAGAAGCTCGGCATCAAGGGCTCGCCGACCCGGGAGATCTACTTCGAGAACTGCACCATTCCGGCCGACCGGATCATCGGCGAACCGGGCACCGGCTTGAAGACGGCGCTGCGCACCCTGGACCACACCCGTCCGACCATCGGCGCACAGGCATTGGGAATCGCCCAAGGCGCCCTGGACGCGGCGATCGCGTACGTCAAGGAACGCAAGCAGTTCGGCAAGGCGATCGCCGATTTCCAAGGCGTGCAGTTCATGCTGGCCGACATGGGAATGAAGATCGAAGCCGCACGTCACCTGGTGTACACCTCGGCGGCGGCCTCGGAACGGGGCGACAAGCGGGCCGGATTCATCGCTTCGGCGGCCAAGGCATACGCGTCGGATGTCGCGATGTCGGTGACGACCGACGCCGTCCAGCTGTTCGGCGGGGCGGGGTACACGAGGGACTTCCCGGTCGAGCGGATGATGCGGGACGCGAAGATCACGCAGATCTATGAGGGCACGAACCAGATTCAGAAGATGGTGATGGCCCGGGCCCTGCTGAAGGGCTGAGGTTTTGACAGGAGCCCCGTCGCCTGGTTTCGGGCGACGGGGCTTTTGTATGCGCTCGGCTTGCTGGCGACCGTCATGCAGTGGGGAGTCGACCCGGTGCAGGCGGGCTCGATGCTCCCGTGGCATGAGACTGCTCAATGCGGGCATGCGCCGTCGCGCTGTGTGAACGCACCAGTCATCCTGGCAGTCCGACCACGGGCCAACCTGCCGGTCCGAGGGGCGGGCGCGCCTGAGCGGCGTCTCTGCGCGACAGGTGAAGGTGGCTGTTCAATCTGATGGGCGAGTTGGGGCGTTTCGCTCGTTCTGTGCTGTTCGGTTGGCTAGAGTAAACCCGGGTGGGGCACCAGGCTTGTTTCCGCGGCTGGTGGCGGTATGGCGGCGCACGGGAGGGTGGGCATGGCCGAGGGCGTGTTGGGCAAGACTTCGGAGGCGGCCGGCTGGCTGACTGGACTGCAGTTCAACGTTGTCGGTGTCGCGGCGGCCGCTCAGAAGACTTTATCGGACGCCGCCGACGTCGCTGCTGCGACAAAGGCGGGGGCAGGGTTCACGCTGAGTCCGGACGAGGCGCGCTCGTTGCTGGAACGGGCTAGGCGGCTCCGCGACAATACGATCAGGATGAAGACGAACGCTGAGTCGCTGACAATGCTTACTCCGCCGGCGCAGGATCCGGGCAGCATCGGATTCAATCAGCAGGCGGTCGGGACGTTTGCTGCTGGCAAGGATTCCAACGAACGTATGCACGATTACATGGTGGAACTTATAGGCCGTCTCGAGACGGCCATGGGAATTGTTCAAGAGTCGGACGGCCAGGCTGCCTCGGATATGGCCAGGGCTGGAAAAACCGGTCCAGGGTCGGGGATTGTCGGATGAAATCGACGCGCGTTTGGTTCGCCGCTGGAGTTGTGGCCGTCTCGGTGATGGTCGCGGGGTGCTCAGGTGGCTCAGCTGCGGGGCATGCTTCCGCGGCAGTTGAGGCGGCGACATCTTCAGCTCCACCGGCTAAGACTCTTCCGTACGCGGGAGCGCCTAAGGTGCAGGATCCGTTACCGGATTCGGTGGTGTCGGGGCATCCTTGCGATGGCGCTCTTACCTCGGCGCAGGTGGAAAAGCTTCTCTCGAAAGAGCTGCCGGGGGATCATGACGACCAGGCGGCGTTAGGTCCCCAGTGTCACTGGATCAACAGTGACGTCGGCGCAGGCGTCAGCGTGTTGTATGCAACAAAAGTCTCCGATGGGTTGAGTGCGGTTTACTCGAACACGAAGCCGCAGGCTACGGTCTGGCGTCCGCTTCCGTTGATCATGGGGCTTCCGGCGGTTGCTCACTCTACTTACGGCAACGGTGGCTCGAAGTCCTTTTGTCAGATCAGTGTCGGGATTAGTGACCGGCAGGTGGTTGCGATTTCTGTCAACCTGAGTCCGGCCAAGGTCAGTTCGAATACGGATCCCTGCGAGGCGGCCGGAAAAGCTGCGGACATGGTCATCGGAAACCTGAAGCAAAAGGCAGGTTCCTGATCATGGGCTGGTTCGATTTCGTCGGAGACGGCGTCAAATGGGTCGGCGACCGGATCGAGGACGCCGACAACTGGGTCAACGACCGGATCAAAGACGTCGGGGGCTGGTTCTCCGACTTTTACCAAGGAAATCTTGGCGACCAGGCGGTCCCGGCTCCGGTCATCGTGCAGCAGGTTCAGCAGGGGCCCGGCACCTCGTCCTGGGACAGCGGCAGCCAGACCGTCGAGCAGTTGATCCGCGAGCACAACCAGAACAGCGACGACGCCCAGCAGATCACCACCATGCTGGAATCGGTCTGGACCGGCGCTGGCGCCGATGCCGCCAAAGCCAGGCTGAGACCCCTTTCCGACGCGTCCGACACCTCCGCTCAGGCATACGTCGTCAACGGGCAGAAGCTGGTCGACACCACTTACGGCTACAACGACATGAAGGCCGCGCTGCAGGACATGCCGTCGACGCCGCCGCACAAGAATCTTTGGGATCAAGCTACTCCGTGGGACACCGACACGGAAAAGAAGATCAACGAGTACAACGCTGCCGCGCAGCACAACGTCGAGCGCTATCAGCAGTACGCGGATCAAGCGAAAACCAACGGCCAGAGCCTGAACAACAGTTACGGCCAGGTCAGCGAATTCGACGGGAAGAACCTCAAGATCGACCAGGGCGGCGACCCGAACCGGATCCAGCGGCCGCCGGAGCCGGTCGATGCGAAGAAGCGGCGGGGTGGCGGGACGGACGACTCGTGGAACCCGCCCCAGCCGCCTAACCCGCCGCAGCCGCCGAATCAGCCGCAGCCGCCGCCGGTTCGGCCGCCGATCGGGATTGTCGAGCCGCCAGGGCCGCCGGTGCCACCGCCGGTGCATCCGCCGACCCACCCGCCGACGTATCCGCCGTTGACTCCACCGGAATTTCGGCCGCCGGACGACACGCAGACTTCTGGGTGGACGCCGCCGTCGCAGGAGCGGGTTGGCGGGTCTGGCTGGACGCCGACACCGATCGGGGGCAGCAGCAACAGCAGCGGCAACAACGGTGGCAACAGCTGGTCGCCTGGGTTCTCGGGCGGATTCGGACCCACCGGCGGGTTCGGCTCCGCCGGCGGGTTCGGGCCGACCGGCGGAGGCGGAGCGGCTGGCCGCCTCGGGGCAGGTGCGGGCGTAGGCGCTGGAGCTGGAGCCGCTGAGGAAGGCGCGGCGCGCGGTGGCGCGGCCGGGGCGAAGGCCGGCGCGGCCGGGGCGAAGGGCGCGCCGGGCATGGGCGGCATGGCCGGTGGCGGCAAAGGCGGCAAGGGCGAGGAGGACAAGGAGCACCAGTGCAAGTACCTGCTGGACGACGATTCCGCGTTCTCGCTCGTAGACGAGAACGGCGAGCGGGCCGTCGACCCGCGCACCGGGCTTCCGCCGACTCCCCCGACGATCGGCGGCTGAGCCACCCATGACAATCATCAACGGGCCGCTGCGACTGCCGCGGCCGGTGTTCTTGGCGTTGTGGCGAGCCGAAGGGCTGGGCAGAACGCCGGTGGTGGTCGAGGACACCCCGATGTACCTGACCGGCGAAGGCGCCGCCGAGCTGGCGAAGCGAACCGAGGATCTCCTTGCACAGCTCGGAGAACCGGTCGCCGCCGCGGTGCGGGGCACGTTGCGGTTGCTCGCGAGCGCCCGGCAAGAGGTCTACAGCTGGACGGACTTCGCCGCCCACCAGGACGACAACGGCGCCATCCTCGTCGCCGCGTCCGGGCGCGAGGCGATCCGGCTGATCGCCGACGACCAGTACGTCCAGCTCGACCCGGTGTCGCCGAACAACCTGGTCGCCAGCCTCGTCCTGGCGATGCCGGACTACCCGCCCGCGGCGATCCGGCCGATGCGGGTTCCGCGCGAGTACTACGACGGCGGCGGTGCCGCGGATCTGCTGGACGAGGACAGCGGCCACGCCGAAGAGATCCGGTACCTGATGCGAGCGCCGCGCGAGGCGGTGCATCTGATGCACGCCGCGGTCCGCGACGATCGGGGCGCCCGCCGGTACAGCCCGGCGCTGTCGGTGGTCGACCTGCCCGAGCGCGGGCGAGTGCTGAGCTACCAGGACACCCAGAACGGGGCGCCGGAGATCAGCGTGGCACCGGGCAACCGGCCGGCGTTGATCGATGCCGTCGGGCGGGCGCTCGCGGGCCTCCGGTAGACGGGAAAACGGGCAGGCGACGCCTGGCCCTTTCGCGAGCGAAAAAAGTCAACCCCCGGTCGCGGGATTTTCCGCACCGGCCACCGGGACGGAAAGTAACCGCGTTTCCCTTTCGCATGTTCTGCGTTAACTACGGCATCGGGTTCACAGAGAGGTGGAGCGGATGGGCGTACGCGCGTTCGGACGGGGCATAGTTCTTCTGACCGCGGCGGCGGTGACCGCATTGTGCGGAACCACAGCGGCATCGGCCACGACCGGCAAAGAGCCGACCGGTCCGGTGCAGCCGAACATCATCGCGGCGGCGCTGTACGCGGTCGCGCAGCCGACGATCGCCCCGCCCGGGGCCAACGACTGGAACTGCAAGCCCTCCGCCGCCCATCCGAACCCGGTGCTGCTCTCCAACGGAACCACCGCCAACGCCTACGAGAACTGGGCGAACCTGTCCCAGAAGCTCGCGAACGCCGGATACTGCGTATTCGCGGGCAACTTCGGCGGCTCGCCCGGCGCGTTCCTGCAGACGGTCGGCCCGGTGGCCGGAACCGCGGGGCAGCTGGCGACCTTCGGCGACCAGATCCTCAAGGCAACCGGGGCCGCGAAACTCGACGTCGTCGGGCACTCCCAAGGCGGAATGAACCCGCGCTACTGGATCAAGTACCTCGGCGGCGCCGACAAGATCGGCAAGCTGATCGGGCTGTCGCCGTCCAACTACGGCACCAGTCTCTTCGGTCTGCTCACCGCCATCCAGGCCATCCCGCCCGCTCGCGACGTCGTCGGCGCGGCCTGCCCGGCCTGTAACGAGCAGTCGACCGGTTCGGCCTTCCTCGCCGACCTCAACGCGGGCGGCGACACCGTCCCGGGCGTCGACTACACGGTCATCCAAACCCGGTATGACGACGTCGTCACGCCCTACACCAACGCATTCCTCAAACCCGCGCCGAACGTCAAGAACCTGGTCCTCCAGGACGTCTGCGGGCTCGACTACACCGACCACCTCGGCATCACCTACGACCCGGTCGCGGAGCGCGAGGTGCTCAACGCCCTCGACCCGGAGCACGCGGTGGCGCCACAGTGCGTTTTCGTGCCACCGGTGATCAGCTGAGCGACCCTGCCCCGGGGGTACAAACGCGTACTCTTGCGCGCTCCCCGGGGCAGTTCGCTTGTGCACACTGCGCCGCCGATGTCACAGTCACGACATGTTCTGGCTGCTCCCCGACACTTGGACGCCATCCGACGACGCTGAGCTGGTCGCCGGCTGGCGGCTCTGGCTCGAGCTGAGCGACCGCGCGTGGCCCACCGCGGCGTGGGACGGCACCCCGGCCGGCGCGGTCGAGCAATTGCGCGAGTTCCTTGACGCGTGCGACGAAATCGAACGCGATTGCCGGGAATCGGCCGAGCCGTCGCCGGAATTCGCCGGATTGGTCCAGCCGTTGACGGTGTCCGCCAGCGCGGTGATCAGCCTCTGGTGGGACGACCACGCGCCGCTCGACGCCGACCGGGCGCGAGCGCTCCACGAGGACCTGCAGCGGTTCGGGGCCCTCGCGGAGCGAGTCCTCAGTCTGCTGGCCGCCCACGGCGGGTGGACGCGGCTCGACGCGGTCCGCCGGCATTCGGCTTGAGCCGGTACTCGGCGAAGGCGGTGACCACGGTTCCTTCGCCCTGGGTCAGCGCGGGCACGGCTTGTTCCAGTCCAGGCACGGCGGTCGCCGGGATCCGACCATCCACAGTGCACCGCTCAGCGGTGATCGCCGGTTCTTCGGGGATTGCCCGAAATTCGGCCAGCTTGCGCAGGACGGCACCCATCGCGGCGGCGGGGGCCTCCAGTTCGAACGTGTGGATTGGCTCGTAGACCTGGGTGCCGGCTTCTTCCAGTGCTTCGCGCAGCACGAGTTCGGTCATGCCGCGGAAATCGCCGGCCGTGGTGACCGGGGAGAAGTAGCCGGTGTCGGTGAGCGTGACGACGCAGTCCGGAATTTCTCGCCCATGCGGCCCTTCCCGGAGAATTTCGCGAACGGTTTCTTCAATGGCGTTGTGGAATGCCAACGGCAGTGAACCCAGTTCTACCGCCAGCCGGTAGTCGACGCCGGTGCCGGGCGGGGCCGGTTCGACGCGCAGGCCGACGGTGGCCCAAAAGAACACCCGCTCATCGGGGGCGTGATGGCGAACTCGATGTCCCGTCCGGTGGAGCCGTTCGATGAGCAGCGGACGCGACCCCTCGAACTCGGCGACGACGCCGAATTCTTCGGCCAGCGTGGTCTGAATGACCTCTTTCTGCACCTCGCCGTAGAGATGGACAGTGATCGCGTTGTCCCGTCTGCGAATGCTGATCAGCGGGTCCTGTTCGGACAGTCGGCTCAGCGCGGCGTAGAGCTCGCCGTTCTGGGCCGGATCGGCCGGGCGCACCAAGGTTTCCAGGCTCGGCGGGGCGAACAACCGGTCCTGCCGCAGGTCGCCGCCCGGCCCGAGCCGGTCGCCGATCCGGACCGCGGGCAATCCCCACACCTTCGCGACCTCCCCGGCTCGCGCTTCGCCAGGCACCGGGGCCGAGCCGTGTTCGAACACCCGCACCGCCGACGGGCGGCCGGTCGATTCCCGGATGCCGTCGTCGGTCCGGCGGCGTACCGGCACCGGGCGACGGGCGGCGAGCGAGCCGGAAAACACGCGCGCGTACGCGATTTTCTCGCCGCCGCGACCGCGCTCGATTTTGAAGACGGCAGCGTCGAGCGGACCCTCGGCAGTCCGTTCGCGGGCGGGCAGCAGGTCGTAGATCCCGGCGACGAGTTCCGCGACGCCTGCTCCGGTCACCGCGGATCCGAAGTAGACCGGGTAGGTCTGGGCGGCCGCGACCTGCCGGGTCAACGCGGCGCGATAGTCCGCTTCGGACACTTCCCCGGCTACGTAGGACTCCAGGAATCGCTCATCGTCCGCCAGTGCGTCGGCCAGGTGCTCGGCGAACGGCAGCGAGAACACCGTGGCATCTGCGGTCCCGACGGCGGACCCGGTGCTCATCGGGACGCAGCGCGGAGAAAGCTTGGTGCGCAACGACTCCAGCAGCTCGGCGGAACGCGCGCCAGCCCGGTCGATCTTGTTCACGAACACCAGCGACGGGATGCCGAGCCGGACGAGCGTGCGCATCAGCACGCGGGTCTGTGCTTGCACGCCCTCCACCGCGGACACGACGAGCACCGCGCCGTCGAGTACCGCGACGGCGCGTTCGACTTCCGCGATGAAGTCGGCATGCCCGGGGGTGTCCACCAGGGTGAGCCGGTGCCCGGGCGTGCTGACCGCCACGACGGCGGATTTGATGGTGATGCCGCGCCGGCGTTCGAGTTCCAGCGAATCGGTCTGGGTGTCGCCGTCGTCGACGCTGCCGACGTGGTCGAGCACGCCGGTTTCGAACAGCAGCCGCTCGGTGAGACTGGTTTTACCGGCGTCTACATGCGCCAGTACGCCAATGGTCAGTGCTTTCATGCGTGCGGAGATCCTCGGATGCGGGGGACAGGCCGAACTGGGATCGATCGGACTGTCGGCGCATCGGGGCTCCTCGCATGGTCGGCGAACGGCGGCGCACGCGGCCGCGGATGCCTGGAAGGTACCGCCGGGCCGGACGCCGGGTCCACCGAGTTTCCGGTGCCTGTCGGTTTCCTGTCGATCACTGGCCGACCTCCCCGGGCCGGTGTTCGGTGCCCTACCGTGGGCCGAGTCAGTTGAATATTCACTTACCGGGGGATGTCTTCCATGAACATTCGAGTCAAGGATGTCGCGCTGCTGCTCGGCCGGATCGGGGTCGCGGTGGTGTTCTTCGCGCACGGCCTGCAGAAGTGGGACAGCGGCGTCGGCGCCACTGGCGACATGTTCAGCCAGATCGGCATTCCGCTGCCTGCGGTGTCCGCGTTCCTCGTGATCGTGCTCGAACTGCTCGGCTCGATCGCGTTCGTCGCCGGTTTCCTGCTGCCGGTGGTCGCGATCGGCTACCTGATCGACATGGCCGGGGCGCTGTTCTCGGTGCACCTTTCGAACGGCCTGACCGGCAAAGGCGGCTACGAGCTGGTGCTGGTGCTCGGCCTGACCGCGCTCGCACTCGGCTTCAACAGCGGGCGGCTCGCACTGGACAACGTCCTGTTCAAGCGTCGCCGCGAGGGCTCGCGGGAACTGCAGGACGCCTGATCGCCTGGTGAGTGGCGAGGCCGGTCAGAAACGGCTTGGCCGCTCACGACAGGTCGGCGGTGGTCCGCTCGGCTTCGCGGCGGGCAGCCAGTTTCGCCGGATCGGCGTTCGTGACCTGGACCAGATGCGCGGCCGCGGAGAGCGGCACCAGCAGGCCCGCGAGCACTCCGTCCGGCACCGTCCAGTCCAAAGTGGAGAGAACCCGGTCGGCTGCGGTGAGGCCGAGTTTTTCCGCGCGGGCGGTCGCTTCCGCCCACACCTCGTCCACGGTGGAGTCGCCGAGCGCCAAGGTATCGCCGGGCACCGGCTGCATCGGGAAGAACTGGTCGCCGGACATCCGTGCTTCGGCCAGGTAGTCGAGCGCCCCGCCGGACGGGGGCGTGCTCAGTCCGCGGCCCATCGGGTCGAGCGACACCACGGCGACGGCCGGCGCGGCGATCTCCTCGTCCGGGCTGGTGAAAACGACTCGCGCGCCGGCCGGTTCGGCCACCACGCGGGCCCCGCACCACCAGGCGCCGAGCAGTACTCCCGCGGTCTGCCAGTGCGCGGGCAGCCGTACCGCGACCGCGTCGCCCGGCTCCACGTCGAACTCGTCGACCAGCCAGTTCGCCGTCTTGGCGGCCCAGTTCTGCATCGTCGCCACGGACAGCTCGACCCGGCTGCCGATCCGGTCGTCGTAGTGCGTGACCAGTGGTTTCGCCGGCGCGGCCAGGAGCGGGCGGAGCAGCTGCTCGGTGAGACTCATGGGACCAGGCTAGCTGTGGCGTCAGTCGACGCAGGGCACGCCCGGGACACCGGAGTCCAGCTGCCGCGGCGCGGCCCCCGGCGCGGCGCCGCCGCCTCCGTTCGACGGATGCCCGGCCAGGCCGGCCACGAACTTCTGCACCGCCGAGGGGTCCACCTGCACGATGCTCTGCCCGTCCTCGCTGCGGCCGTTCGCGGTGATCACCGGGATGGTGGCGAAGGTCAGGTCGCCGGAGGCGAGGCCCTTGACCTGCTGGGCGAAGTCGAGCAGGTCAAGATTGTCGTCGAGCACGATCGAGCGGTGCACCGCGTCGATCAGGCTGCTCATGGTGGACGGGCTGGCCAGCGTGCCCGCGGACAGCACCTTGTGCAGCGCCGAAGACAGGAACGCCTGCTGCCGTTTGATCCGGTCCAGGTCGCCGTTGGGCAGGTTCTTGCGCTGGCGCACGAACGACAGTGCCGCGCCGCCGGAGACGGTCTGCACGCCGCGGCGGAAGTTCGCGCCGGAGTCCTCGTCGGCGGTCGCGTGGTTCAGGCACACCTGCACGCCGCCGACGGCCTCGGTGAGCAGGTAGAAGCCGAGCAGGTTGACCTCGGCGTAGTGGTCGATGCGCACCTGGGTGAGGTCCTGCACGGTCTGGACCAACGCGCGCCGGCCCGCACTGTCCGAATCGCGGGCGATCTTGGCCTGGTCGTGCTCGCCCTGCGCGCGTTCGTCCGCTGCCGCGTGTGCCTTGGCGACGCCGTACGCCGAGTTGATCTTCGCCTTGCCTCGGCCGGGCACGTCGACCCAGGTGTCGCGCGGGATCGACACGGCGGACGCTTTGCCGCCGTTCTTCGGGATCCGCACCAGGATGATGGTGTCGGTGTTGATGCCGGACGTGCTTTCGGTGCGCAGCGACTTCAACAGGCTCAGCGGCAGCGGGTTGCCCTGGGCGTCGGTGCGCGCGTCGCTGCCGACCAACAGGATGTCGGTGCCGCCGTCGTCGGCGGGCGGTGCGGGCGGTTCGCCGGCGCGCGGGGTGAGAACGTCGGTGGTCGGGACGCTGCTCTGCAGCCGGTCCTTGGTGACGTACGCGTAGCCTGTCGCGCCCAGTGCCAGCAAGGAGACGACGCCGATCGCGATGCGGCGGGTCACCCGGGTGACCCGGCCGGTGCGGCTGACCGGCGCGGCGGCCGGTTCCGGCGGTGCGGGCTGCGACGGCTGGGGAAGCACGACCCGGGGGACCGGCGACGGCTTCCAGTCCGGGTCGGCGGACGAGGTGAGGCCCTTGTCTTCGTCTCCTGGAGCGTCCGCGTCGGCGGGCTGCGGGTCGACGGCTTCGTCTTTGCCGGCCTGAGCGTGCGCGTCGGGGGCTTCCGGCTCCGCAGGGCTCTCGCCCGCTTGATCTGCGGCGCCCGCCGCATCGGGGTTGCCCGAAATCACCGGATTGTCGGCTCTTTCCGCCGTCCGGTCCGGTTTTTCCTGGTTCTCGTCCACCCCGGATACCTCCCCGCTCGCCAGCGTACGGGCTGTCTCGGACCGCCGCGCCGGGTGCTTGACTTTAGTTGACGCAGGGGACATCGCCCGCCGTGATCGGCGGCGCGGCGGATGAGTTCGACGGTGCCGGCGAAGACGTCGGCGGGGTCGGCGGTGCCGCCGAGGTACTGGCGGGCGGCGTCGACGTCGCCCCGCCCAGTTCGCCGGCGTCCTTGCCCAGGAGTACCCGTACGTGCCCGGCCGCGACGTCCGCGTCCGGCTCGGCCTGCGCGGTGCTGCCGAGCGCCTGGCGGACCAGGTCGGCGGCCGCCTCGTCGGCCGGGTGGTAGCGCAGCACGGTCGTCGCGCGGGTGGACAGTCTGGTGCGAGCGCCTGGCTGGAAACCCTTGCCCTGCAACAAGGTTTCTACCTGATCGGCGGCGCTGGACCCGGATCCGTCGAACAGTTCGACGGTCACCTTGTCCGCGCCCGGCAGCTGCGCGCCGCTGGAGGCGGGCGGCTCGCCGCCGTCCGAGGTCAGCCGGTTGACCTCGGCACGGACCTTCGCCGGGTCGACGCGCAGCACGTCGGCGCCGCCGATCACCGCGTTGCCCTCGGTCGGGATGGTGTGGAACTCGACGTTGCCGCCGGTCAGTCCGCGCATTTGCTCGACGAACTCGGGGAGGTCCCAGCCGGAGGACAGCACCACGGACTTCTTCACCGCTGCGATGAGCTGCGCGATGCGCACCGGGTTGGCGAGCACGTCGGCGGAGAGCACCTTGTTCGCCAGCCCGGACAGGAACGCCTGCTGACGGCCGATCCGGTCCAGGTCGCCGTTCGGCAGGCCGTAGCGCTGCCGGACGAAGGCCAGCGCCTGGACGCCCTCGATCGTCTGTTTCCCGGCGGGCAGGTCCACGCCCGACTTCTTCTCCTGCACCGCGCGGTTGAGGCACACCTGCACGCCGCCGATGGCCTTGGTGACCTCGTAAAAACTGGCCAGGTTGACCTCGGCGTAGCGGTCGATCATGCCCGGTTTGCCGATGAACTTCTCCAGTGTCGCCACCAGGTTCTTGCGGCCGGCCAGCTTGGCCTTCTCGTCGACGTCCTTGAGGTCGGTGTCGCCCTTGGCCTGCAGCGTCTTGGCGGTGTCGTTGTAGGCGTATACGTACGCGCTGTTCAGCTTGTGCTTGCCGAAGCCGCCGGTGATCTCGACCCAGGAGTCGCGGGGGAACGAAATCGCGATCGCGTGCTCCCCGTTCTGCGGGATATGCACGAGGATCATCGTGTCGGTCTGTTTTTCCCCGTCCGAGACGCCGGCGTGCAACATGTCGAGCACCTCGCGGGGCAGCGGGTTGCCCTGCGCGTCGGTGCGGCTGTCCTGGCCGACCAGGAGAATGTCGATCGCGCCGTCGAGCGGCTTGGCGTGCGGCTGCTGTTCGCCGAACACCTCGGTGGTGGAGAAGCCGCTGCGCGGGTCGCCGATGAACTGCCAGCCGTACCAGGTCAGCGCGAGCACGATCACCGACAGCGCCGCCAGCAGGACTTTGCCGCCGCGCCGCGCGACTTTGAGTGCACCGCGACCGCGGTGCACCGGCAGCGGTGTCCCCGGCCACTCGGCCACTGTCCCTCCCCAGGATGCCCCGGCGCGACTACGCCACAGCCACTCTACCGAGTATCGAGCGAGCCACCCGTAGGCTGGTGGCGAGAGCGCCCGGTCGGGCGAGAAGGGGTGGATGAGGATGCGGGTCCTGGTCACCGGCGGCGCCGGGTTCATCGGATCGCACTACGTGCGGCAGGTCCTATCGGGTGCGTACCCGACGCTGGGCGACGCCGAGGTCGTGGTGCTCGACAAGCTCACCTACGCGGGCAACGAGGCGAACCTCGCCCCGGTCGCGGCGAGTCCCCGGCTGCGCTTCGTGCGCGGCGACATCTGCGATTCCGCGCGGGTGACCGAGCTGATGAGCGGCGTCGACCTGGTCGTCCACTTCGCCGCGGAGTCCCATGTGGACCGCTCGATTCTCGGCTCGGCGGATTTCGTGCTCACCAACGTGCTCGGCACCCAGACGCTGCTGCAGGCCGCGCTGGAGGCGGGCGTCGGCAAGTTCGTGCACGTCTCGACCGACGAGGTGTACGGGTCGATCGACGAGGGTTCGTGGTCGGAAGACCATGTGCTGGAGCCGAATTCGCCGTACTCGGCGTCGAAGGCGTCGTCGGATCTGATCGCCCGGTCGTACTTCCGCACGCACGGCCTGCCGGTGTGCGTCACCCGGTGCTCGAACAACTACGGCCCGTACCAGTTCCCGGAGAAGGTCATCCCGCTGTTCGTGACCAACCTGCTGGACGGCAAGAAGGTCCCGCTCTACGGCGACGGCCTGAACGTCCGCGACTGGCTGCACGTGGACGACCACTGCCACGGCATCCAGCTGGTCGCCGACGGCGGCCGTCCCGGCGAGGTCTACAACATCGGCGGCGGGACCGAGCTGACCAACCGCGAGCTGACCGGGCGCCTGGTCGCGGCGGCCGGTCTGGGCTGGGAAATGGTCGAGCCGGTAGCCGACCGCAAGGCGCACGACCGGCGGTACTCGGTGGACATCGCGAAGATCAGCGGAGAACTCGGCTACGCTCCGCGGGTGTCGTTCGAGGACGGACTCGCGGAGACGGTCCGCTGGTACGCCGACAACCGCGCGTGGTGGGAGCCGCTGAAAGAGCGCGCCGCCCTGTCCTGATTCGTTTGTTTCGCTTGTGCAGCAGGAGGTAGGCCGGTGCGGCTGGCAGTTTTCGTCCCCGGCGGTTCCGGTCAGTTGGGCCGGGACCTGGTCCAGTCCGCGCCGGAGCGGGCGGAGGTGGTGGCTCCTTCGTCGAAGGAGCTGGACCTGACCTCGACCGGCGCGGTGGTCCGCGCGGTCGGCGAGCTGGCCGAGCGCGCGGCCGCGGCCGATGCGATGCCGGTGGTGATCAACGCTGCGGCCTATACGGCGGTCGACGCGGCGGAGACCGACGAAGCGCGCGCGTTCGCGGTCAATGTGGACGGGCCCCGGGTCCTGGCCGCGGCGTGCAGCTCGCGGCGGGTGCCGTTGATTCACGTGTCCACGGACTATGTGTTCCCGGGGGACGCGGACCGGCCGTACGAGGTCGGGGACGCGTTGGGACCGCGGAACGCCTACGGGCGGACGAAGGCCGCCGGCGAGGACGCGGTGCTCGGGTCGGGGGCATCCGCCTGGGTGGTCCGGACCAGCTGGGTGTACGGGAAGACCGGGTCGAACTTCGTGGAGACGATGCGGCGGTTGGAGGGCGAGCGGGAGTCGGTGTCCGTCGTGGATGATCAGCGAGGAGCGCCGACCTGGTCGCTGGACCTGGCCAACGGACTGTGGGAGCTGGCTTCGGCGGTTGCCGCCGGCGAAGGACCGGCCGGGCGGGTGTTGCACTGCACCGGCGGCGGCGAGACCACCTGGTACGGGTTCGCCCGGGCGATCTTCGAGGAGATCGGGGCGGACCCGGATCGAGTGAAGCCCTGCACGACCGCGGAGTTCCCGAGGCCGGCGGCCCGCCCGGCGTATTCCTTGCTGTCCAACGCCTCGTGGCGAGACGCGGGCCTGACTCCGCTCCGGGATTGGCGCGAGGCTTTGCAGGCGTACCTGCACGCCTGAAGCCGTCCGTGAGGGGCTCCTTGCGGGACTTGGTTTCCGTGAGGGGCTCCTTGCGGGACTTGGTTTCCGTGAGGGGCTCCTTGCGGGACTTGGATTCCCTGAAGGGGCCCTTTACGGACACGCCGGGCGAAAGCCGCTGCGGAGTCAGGACTCCGCGGCTTGGCGGTATGCGTCCAGCGTGCGCAAAGCGGTGTTGTGCCAGGTGAAGCCGGCCGCGTGTGTTCTCCGGGCGGTGGACGTGGCCAGGCCGTGTGGATCCGTCACTGCCTGCCGCAGCGCTTCGGCCAGTCCGTCCACATCGTCATACGGAACGAGCGTCGCGCAGTCTCCGGCGACCTCGCGCAGCGCCGGAATGTCCGTGCACACCACGGGAACATCGGACGCCATCGCTTCCAGCACCGGCAGGCCGAAGCCCTCGTCCCGGGACGGCAGCACCAGCGCCGCGGCCCCCGCGACGACCGTCCGGAGATCCACATCGGACAGGTACCCGGTCTGCCCGGATCGCGGCAGCCGGGGAAACGGTCCCGGCCCGGCGAATACCAGCGGCGGCAGGTCCGGTGCCGCGGCGTGCGCCGCGGCCAGCCAGTCCAGGCCCTTGCGCGGTCCGGCGGCGCCGGCGAACAACAAGTACTTCTCCGGCAGGCGCAGCTTCGCTCGCACCCCGTCGTCGGGCGGGCGCGCGGTGAACCAAGCCGGGTTCACGCCCAGCGGTGTGGCGACGATCCGCGATCGGTCCACATCCAGCTTCTCCGCGACGGCATCCGCCACTGCTTCGGTCGGCGTGCAGATCACGTTCGCGCGGTGCGCGCCCTTGCGGACCAATTCCGGGAGAGTCCGGTCGGACGGGGCCAGTTCCTGCGGTGCGTCGATGAACGCCAAGTCGTGAATCGTCAGCACTCCGGCGGCGCGCAGGCGTCCGGGAAGGACGAAGTTCGTGCCGTGCACGACGTCGGTCGTGCCGGCGAACAGTTCGACCGGCGGCAGTTGCGAGCGCAGCCACGTCGCGCGCAAAAGCCTTGCGGAGACCGGCATTCCGCGCGCCTGCACGCCGTGTGGCAGGACGTGGCGCAGCTTCCGCCAGCCCCGCAGGGTGAACGCGACCGCGCGCAGGTCGACCTCGTCCATCGAGGCCAGTTCTTCGCTCAGGGCAGCGGTGTAACGCCCGATTCCGGTCCGGGAGCCGAGCAGCGGGGTTCCGTCCAGCAGGACCCGGAGCGGACGGTCAGCCACGGCGGAGCCGTTCGCGCGCTACCTTCGTGACCCGGCCGGCCGCGCGGCGGGCCAGTTCGCCGGGGCCGCCGGCGGCCAGGTATTCGCGGACCAGGGCCAGGTCCCGGCGGACCAGAGCGGTTCCGCGTACCGGGTCTTCGAGGGTCAGGTCCGCGTTGCCGGGCAGGCGGTCGGCGGCGGGGCGCGGGTTGCGGCAGAACTCGACCAGCGGCTTCAACGCTTCCGGCCACGCGTACCGCTGTGCGACGATCCGGATCCGTTCGACGCAGGCGTCCGCGAATTCCCGGTCGTACATGGACTTTTCCAACGCGTCCGCGAGCGCTTGCGCGTCCTCGGCGGGCACTACGACGCCGAGCTGCTCGGCCCGGACCAGGTCGGCGAAGGCATCGCCGTCGGTGGTCACGATCGGCAAGCCCGCCCACAGGTAGTCCAGCACCCGGGTGCGGAAGGCGAAGGTCGTTTCCACGTGCTCGTAATGCGTGGTCACGCCGCAATCGGCGTCGAGCAGCCAGTTCTGCCGGTCCGAGTACGGGACCCACTGCTCGTTGAAGAAGACGTTCTTGTCCGTCAGGCCCAGCGAATCCGACAACCGGATGGTCCGCGCGCCGATGTCCATCTCGGCGACCTCGGGGTTCGGGTGCTTCATGCCGAGGAACACGAGACGGGCGTCGTCGTGCCGGCGGCGCAGCAGATCCATCGCGCGGATCAGCGTCAGCGGGTCGAACCAGCTGTACACGCCGCCTGCCCACAGCACGACCCGATCCGACTCGCCGAGGCCCAGCGACGCGCGCAGGCCGGGGCCGGTGCGCGCCGGGGCCTGCGGGGACAGGCCGAACGGGACGACCGCCAGCAGCGACTGAGTGGTCGGGTCGGCGTCGTAGAGCCGCGGCGACAGGCGGCCCATCGCGGCGAGGTGGCCGAGCCAGAAGTGCCGCTGCCGTTCGGAAGCGCAGAGGAAGAAGTCGGCCCGTTCCAGCTGGGCGTCCAGCACCCGGGTGACGCCGGCCAGGTCCAGCGCGCGCCGGTCGTCCGGGGCGTCCTTGCCCTGTTCCAGCAGCTCCAGGTGCATCGGGTCGTAGACGTCGGCGACGACGATCTTGTGCTCGTGCTTGGCCTTCAGCGTCGGCGCGAGCTCCAGCACGTGCCCCTGCAGGATCACCACGTCGGCCCAGTCGACCGGGCCGTCCAGGTCGCGGTTCTTGCCCGAACTGATCTGGAACGGCGCGGGCGGCGGCGAAAGCAGCGGGTTCGTCGTGATCAGGTGCACGTCGTGCTCGGCCGACAGCGTCAAGGCGATGTTCCACGCCCGGATCGCCGGGCCCGCCATCCGGTCGGTGATCGAGTCGCCGGTCAGCACCAGCACCTTGCGGCGCTGCCCGAAGACCTGGTCGATGCCGAACGCCTCGACCAGGATCTCGTGCGCGCGCAGGTAGTCCGGCAACGGATAAGCCGGTTCGAGTGCCTTGCGCAGCAACGGAAGCAGGTCCGCGTCGGTCCGCACCCGGGCGGCCTGCTCGATCGCGCGCGACTGCGCCAGCGACGGCATCATCTCCACGAACCGGTCCACCGCCAGCACTCCGGCGAGCGTGGTGCGCGGGATGGCGACCTCGGCCGTGTCGACCGGGCCGACGCCCTTTTCCAGGTTCAGCTGTTCCGGGTCGAGACCGCCGCGCGCGGTGGCCCGGCGGACGGCCAGCGCGAGCGCCGCGGGCAGGGCGCGGGCCAGCGATTCGTCGGACAGATTCTTGTACAGGGCGGCCAGCGCGTTGCGCTCCAGCAGGAACGTCTCGCGGCCGGTGTCCGGTGCGTCGACGGCGGCCATGGTGCCGTGGTGGCGGTGGTAGGTCAGCGATTCCGGCACGTAGCGGACGCGCCAGCCGCGCAGGTTGATCCGCCAGCCGAGGTCGACGTCCTCGTAGAACATGAAGAAGCGCTCGTCGAAGCCGCCCAGCTCGGCGAACACCGACGCGCGGACGAACATCGCCGAGCCGGTGCCGAAGAGCACGTCCTTGGCGACCTCGTGCTCGGCCGCCGGGACGTCCGCGATCGGGCTGCCGGCGTGCCGCTTGTAGCCCATGCCGAACCAGGTCAGACCGGCGTCCACGAAGTCGGTGCCGGTGCCGTCCCAGTCGAGCACCTTGCTCGCCACCGCGGCGACGGTCGGCTGCGCGCGCAGCTCGGCGACGGCGGCGGAGACCCAGGCCGGCGCGGGGCGCGCGTCGTTGTTCAGGAAGCCGAGGACGGTGCCCTTCGCGTGCTGGGCGCCCAGGTTGCAGCCGCCGGCGAAACCGGAGTTGACCGGCGATTCGATCAGCCGCACGGCGGGCGCCGCGGCGCGGATGCGGGCCGCGTCGTCGCCGCCGGAGGCGTTGTCGACGCAGATCAGCTCGACATTCGCATAGTCCAGGTCGGCAGCGAGTGCCCGCAGGCAGGTGATGGTGTCGTCGGCGCCGCGGTAATTCACCACGATGACCGAGACGAGCGGTTGCGGGTCCCCCACTGCCAAGACGAGCTCCTCCGTCGAATTTCCGCCCAGCTTAAAGGCCAGCCCAGGCGTCCCAGATCGCGCCTCGGCCGAGTGCCGAGATCCTCGTCGCGCGTGCGCGTTCGCGCAGGGTGCGGGGCAGTCGCAGGACGATCTCCCCGAGCACGCGCAGCCGCAGCGCCGGATCGAAGTTCGCCGCGTCCGGCCGGTCGCGGCGCAGCGGCAGGACGGCGGTGAGCGCGGCGAACCGGGCCAGCTCGCGAACCGCGACCCGGGCCGGGGCGCAGCGCAGCAGCATGAGCAGCCGGTTGCGCTCGTTCCAGCGGTGGAACAGTGGTGATCCAGGTTTCGTGCTGGCTCCGTGCAGGTGCCGGACGCGAGCCTTCGGCTCAGCCACGACGTGCCAGCCGGCCAGCCGCAGCCGCCACGCGGTGTCGGTGTCCTCGTAGTAACAGAAGAAGCTCGCCGGAACTCCGCCGACTTCGCGGACCGCGTCGGCGCGCAGCAGTGCGGCACCGCCGCAGAAGCCGAAGACCTCGTCGCTGGGCTCGGTGAGGTCCGCGCCGTGGCCGTCGGCGGTGAGCCGGACGCCGGTGGACTGCGTGCGGCCGTCCGGCAGCTCGAGCCGGGACGTGACCGCGGCGGCGAGCGGCTGGCTCTCGAGGGTGTCTTCGAGGGTGGCGAGCCAGTCCGGTTCGGGAGCGGCGTCGTCGTTGAGCCAGGCGACCCACGGGGTGCCGACACGGTCCAGTGCGCGAGCCATCGCGCCCGCGTACCCGGTGTTGCGGTGCAGCCGGAGCACCTCGGGACGGCTGGGGTGAGCAGCCAGGATCGCCGCGCTGCCGTCGGCCGATGCGTTGTCCACCACGAGTGTCCTATGTGGACGTGTCTGGGCGGCGAGCGCGTCGAGACAGCCGGTCAGGTGGTCTGCCCCCCGCCACGTCACCACGACGACGGTGGTGCCGGAGTCCGCGCTGGTCACCTGGGAGACAATAGCGGCGTGCCCGAACTGGTCGTGATCGCCGAGCAGCTGCTCGCCCCCGTTCCGGGTGGCACCGGCCGGTATACCGCCGAACTGCTGCCCGCGCTCGCCCGGACCGCTCCGCCCGGCTGGAGCGTGTCCAGTGTCGTCGCGCGGCACGCGGACGTGTCGGCGGCGGAGATCGAGGGCGTCGAAGGCCCGCGGGTGCTGCCGCTGCCGCCGCGAGCACTGATCGGGCTCTGGCAGCTGGGCATGCGCTGGTGGCCAGGCGGGGACGCGGTGCACGCGCCGACCCCGTTCGCGCCGCCTCGCGCCCCAGCCGGCCGAACACTCACCGTGACGGTCCACGACACCGTTCCGTGGACGCATCCGGAGACGCTCACCGCGCGCGGCGTCAGCTGGCACCGGTCGATGATCGCCCGGGCGGCGCGGCGCTCGTCCGGCCTGATCGTGCCGACCCGAGCGGTCGCGGACGAGCTCGCGGTGCTGCTGGACGTGACGGTGCCGGTGCGGGTGGTGCCGCACGGCGTGACCGTGCCGGAGGGGTCCGCGGAGCTGGACCTGCCGCCGCGTTACGTGCTGGCGGTCGGCACGATCGAACCGCGCAAGGGGATGGACGTGCTGGTCGACGCGATGGCGCAGCTCGACAGCACGGCGGACGTCGGCGAGGTCGGCCTGGTCATCGCCGGCCAGCCCGGCTGGGGGGCGATCGACCCGGTGCGGATGGCCGCCGACCGCGGCCTGAAATCGGTGCGGGTGCTGGGAAAGGTGACCGACGCGCAGCTGTCGACGGCGATGCGCGGGGCGAGCGCGCTGGCCGTGCCGAGCCTCGCCGAGGGCTTCGGGCTGCCGCTGCTGGAGGCGATGGCGCTCGGCATCCCGGTCGTGCACACCGACGTTCCGGCGCTGGTGGAAGTGGCCAACGGGGCTGGGGCGGCGGTGCCGCGCGGGGACGCGCCGGCGATGGCCCGGGCCCTGCGCGAGGTGCTGAACTCGCCGGAGCGCGCGGCCGAGCTGACGAAACTCGGCCGCGAACGAGCCCGGACGTTCACCTGGCGGGCGGCGGCGGAAGCGGTGTGGGCGGCGCACCGGCGGCCCAGCTCGGCTAACACGGTCGGGTGAACCCAGGTGGGTGAGCGCAGGCGATCGACCGCAGTTTGCCGGTTCCTGACCTGTGCGGTGCGTGATCGCCGTACGCTGCACTCGTGACCGGTGATCCCCGTGTGCTGATCGACGCGACCGCGGTGCCCGCGGATCGGGGCGGGGTCGGCAGGTACGTGGATTCTCTCGTCGCCGCGCTGGACCAGGACGGGGCCCGGCTGACGGTCGTCTGCCAGCCGCGCGACCTGCCGCTTTACGACCGGCTCGCACCCGGGTCCCGGGTGGTCGCCGCCTCTCCCTCGACCTCGACCCGGACAGCCAGGCTGACCTGGGAACAAGCCACTTTGCCGAGGCTCGTGCGCCGGCTCGCCGCCGACGTCGTGCACTCGCCGCACTACACGATGCCGCTCGCCAGCGGCACCGCTTCGGTGGTCACGCTGCACGACGCGACGTTCTTCACCGACGCGGTCCTGCACTCCTCGGTCAAGGCCCGGTTCTTCCGGGCTTGGACCACGACCGCGTTGCGCAGGGCAACTCTCTGTGTCGTGCCGAGCCACGCGACGGCGGTCGAGCTGGCCCGCGTCAGCCCGGTCCGGCGCGCGGAGTTGGAGATCATCCACCACGGCGTCGACAGCGAACGATTCCACCCGCCGTCCCCGGAGGAGATCGCCGCGGCCCGGAAGGCGGCCGGGCTCGGCTCGACGCCGTACATCGCGTTCCTCGGCGCTTTGGAGCCGCGCAAGAACGTGCCCGCACTGATCCGCGGCTTCGCCCGCGCGGTCGCCGGACAGCGCGATGCGCCGGCGTTGGTGCTGGCCGGGCAACCGGGCTGGGACACCCAGGTGGAACGCGCGCTGGACGCGGTGCCGCACCGGCTCCGGGTGATCCGGGCCGGGTACCTGCCGTTCGGCACGCTCGCCGGGTTCCTCGGCGGGGCCGAACTGGTGGCCTACCCGAGCCTCGGCGAAGGCTTCGGGCTGCCGGTGCTGGAGGCGATGGCGTGCGGCGCGGCCGTCCTGACGACGCGACGGCTGTCGCTGCCGGAGGTCGGCGGCGACGCGGTCGCCTACTGCGGGGTCGGGGCCGGTGACGTGGCCGCGGCGTTGACGGAACTGCTGGCCGATTCCGCGCGCCGGGCAGCGCTGGCTTCGGCGGCGCAGGAACGGGCCAAGGAATTCTCCTGGACTACGACGGCGGAGCAGCACCGAGAGGCTTACGCGAAGGCATGGGCGCGGTATTTGCGCAATCGCTAGCCGCTCCGGGGCAGACGGGAAGCGCCGTGTCTTGCGCGGCGGCGCGGCAGGAGAGCGCTAGTCATCCGGCTATCCGGTAGAGAGCCGCCGCGTTGCCGTGCGCGATTTTCTCCCGGTCCGCCGGGTCCGGGAGTTCCCGCAGGAATTCGGTGATCGCGGCGGCGTCGAGCTGGTGGAAGGGATAGTCGCCGGACAGCAGGATCCGGTCCGCGGTGGTGTATTCGAGGGCGGTGCGCAGCAGTCGCGGGACGAGCATGCCGCTGGTCGCCAGGTGGATGTTGGTGCGGAAGTATTCGGACACGCGGCGTTGCAGGTGGGCCGCGGCGTGGCCGAGGCTGTCGATGCGGTCGAGCGCGAAGAGGACGACCTCGCCCCAGTGTCCGAGGACGACCT
Organism: Amycolatopsis benzoatilytica AK 16/65; assembly: GCF_000383915.1. Classification (NCBI taxonomy): domain Bacteria; kingdom Bacillati; phylum Actinomycetota; class Actinomycetes; order Pseudonocardiales; family Pseudonocardiaceae; genus Amycolatopsis; species Amycolatopsis benzoatilytica. Next base: position 5,859,344 of record NZ_KB912942.1, on the reverse strand, counting down.
GCAGCGCGGGGTGCCGGTCGAAGGTGCCGCGCAGGATCAGCCGGATCACCGCCAGGCCGGCTTCGTAGTGCCAGCCGAGGCCGTAGGTGGCGAGCGCGAGGTCGATGTCCGGGGAGAACCCGCTGTAGGAGGCCTTCCGGACGGCCCCGGTCGGGATCTGCGGGTGCACGAAGACCGGACGCCCGAGCGCGGCGGCCGTGCCCAGCAGGTCGTCGTACGCCGGGTCGTCGAGCGGCCGGTCGCCGCTGCGGCCGTACGACATGATCCCGACATGCGCCGGGTCGTCCGCGGTGCGTTCCAGTTCGGCGACCGCGGCGTCCGGGTCGGACATCGGCAGCAGCGTCATGGCCCGGAACCGGGACGGGTGTTTCTCGACGGCCGCGCTGACGAGATCGTTCGCCTCGCGGCTCAGCGCGATCGCTTGCGCCGCGGGAAAGCCGTGCGTCCCGGGCGGGGCGACGGAGAGAATCTGGCGGTCGATTCCGGCCGAGTCCATCCAGGAGATTCGCTGGTCGCCGATGTCGAGCAGCCGGTCCGGGAGATCGGCCCGGTCGTTGAGAGCGATGCTCGGATCGTCGGTCGCGGTGCGGAGCAGGTGGTCGATGGCTGGGGTGGTCCAGTGTTCTTCGATGGCGATTGTCTTCACTGAGCGTCCTTGGGGCTGGTGGCGGTTGTGGTCGGTTCGGGGTGGCCTTGGCGAGCTGCGGGAGGGCACCCCCGAAGACCGATTGTGTCTGCGGTTCCGGGCCCAGGTGCGGGGCTGGCGGCCTCGACTGATCGGTAGCCGTTCGGTCTGCCTGTTTGGTCTCGGGGGCCTGCCTGATCTGCCTGCGCTGGATCTTCTCGACCCGGCTCCGCTCGTCGACGACGAGTTCGAGCCCGGGGCGGCCACGGTGAGTGACCAGGTCGGCGGGTTGCGATAGCCGTCGGTGAGCGGTGGACAATAGCGGCCGTGACTGAGCAGCGCACGTATGGTGACCGCGTCGGTGTCGTGACCGTGACCTACTTCCCGGGGGAAACGCTCGAGAAGTTCCTCGACACGCTCGGCAAGGCGACCGACCGCGAGGTGCAGGTCGTCGTCGCCGACAACGCTTCGACCGACGGTGCGCCAGAGAAGGCCGCGGAGCGGGAGAACGTGACGCTCGTCAGCATCGGCGAGAACGTCGGCTACGGCACCGCCGCCAACCGGGGCGTCGCGGCGCTCGACGACAGTTACGGCTGGGTCGTCGTGGTCAACCCGGACCTCGAATGGGAACCCGGTTCGCTCGACGCGCTGATCGAGGTCGCCGGCCGCTGGCCGCGCGGGGCCGCGTTCGGGCCGTTGATCCACGACCTCGACGGCACCGTCTACCCGTCCGCCCGGCTGCTGCCGTCGTTCGGACGCGGGATCGGGCACGCGGTGTTCGGCAAGATCTGGCCGAGCAACCCGTGGACCCGCGAGTACCGCCAGGAAAACGCCGCGCCGGCCGAGCGCACGTCCGGCTGGCTGTCCGGCTCGTGCCAGCTGTTCCGCCGCGAAGCTTTCGACGCGGTCGGCGGTTTCGACACCCGCTACTTCATGTATTTCGAGGACGTCGACCTCGGCGAGCGGCTCGGGAAGGCGGGCTGGCTCAATGTATACGCCCCGTCTTCGAGCGTGATGCACATCGGCGGCCACTCGACCGCGCGCGCGTCGGCGAAGATGCTGCGGGCGCATCACGCGAGTGCCTACCGCTATCTCGCTGATCGGCATCAGGGACTGGTGTGGAAGCCGGTGCTGGCGGCGGTGAAGCTCGGGCTGGCGTTGCGGGTGAAGCTGGAGACGCGCAAGGGGTGACCGGCGGGGCCGGGCGTTCGGTTGCCCGGACGATCAAACCGGTCCGGCCGGGAGCGACGCGGCGGCTGGCGTGGGCGAGTCGCAAGGCGGCCGGGCAACAGCCGCTCGGCACGGCCGGCTGCGGTGCTGGTGCCGAGGGATCGCTGGCGGGCCGGAAACCCTCAAGGCCAGCTGACCTGCCCGTCCGGCCATAACTGGCCAGTCGCGGCCAACTCTTTGCGGTAGTAAAGAATTCGCCCGACGCGCGGTAAAGCGCGCCGGGCGTCCACATCGCGGTGACCGGATCGCGGCAGCGGAGCCACCGCGATCAGATCAAGACCGCCGGATCACCGCGTCGAGATCACCGCCCGGCGGGATCATGCGGAATCACAGCCCGTCGAGGCGGCGGGACAGGTTCGACTTGCCGGTGGTCTGCTTGACCGTCGGCACCAGGCCGGTCATCTCCTCCTCGGCCGGGTCGCGCAGCGGGCTCGACACCGGCTTCGCCTGCGGGCGCGGGGCCAGCGGCGTGGTCGTCTGCGAAGCCGGCGCCGCTGGCTGCGGGATCGTCGGCTGCGGCGCGGTCTGCGCGTTGCTGCCCTGCGGGCCGGGGGCCTCGAGCGGCCTGGTCGGCGTCGGCTGGGCCAGCGGGTGCGGCGACGGCTGGGTGCGCGTGCCCGCGGCCAGCGGATGATCGTTCTCCTCGATCAGCGACGCGGGCAGCTGCGTCGTGGTGTCCGGATCCAGCCCGGAGACCACCGCTCTGGATATCTGCTGGGTGCTGGAGGCGTCCATCGGAGACGTCATGTTGTCCGGCGTCACCACGAAGGCTCCGCGGGATCGTGCGCGTGCGAGCAGCGCGTCCGCGCGATCGCGGGGGTCCATTCCCCTCGGCCTCCCGACTGACCCGGGGCCTCTGGGGAAAGGCCCGCCTGTTTCCTGTCTAGGGTAGGCCCTCAAGGGCCGCGCTGCCCACGTTTCCCGCGGCTTGTCGCCGAGTGGTGCGTGATACAAAGGAGAATTCTGTGACGTCCGAGGTCGAGGTCGACGCCGTCGTACTGGTCGGCGGCCAGGGGACACGGCTGCGCCCGCTCACGCTGTCGGCTCCGAAGCCGATGCTGCCCACCGCGGGCACGCCGTACCTGAGCCACCTGTTCTCCCGCATCAGGGCGGCCGGCATCCGGCATGTGGTGCTCGGCACGTCGTATCGGGCCGAGGTGTTCGAGGAGTACTTCGGCGACGGGTCCGCGCACGGGCTGGAGATCGAGTACGTCGTCGAGGACGAGCCGCTCGACACCGGCGGGGCCATTCGCAACGTCTACGACCGGCTGCGCGCCGAGCACGCGATCGTCTTCAACGGCGACATTCTCTCCGGTGCCGACCTGCGCGCTCAGCTGCGCGCCCACCTCGATTCCGGCGCCGACGTCACCCTGCACCTGCAGCGCGTTCCCGACCCCAGCCGGTTCGGCTCGGTGCCGACCGACTCCGGCGGCCGGGTGACCGCTTTCCTGGAGAAGACGCCGGATCCGCCGACCGACCAGATCAACGCCGGCTGCTACGTCTTCCGGCGGTCGGTCATCGAGACCATCCCGGCCGGACGGCGAGTGTCGGTCGAGCGCGAGACCTTTCCCGGCCTCCTCGACGACGGTGCGCACCTGCACGGATTTGTCGACTCCTCGTACTGGCTCGACGTCGGCACCCCGGAAGCGTTCGTGCAGGGCAGTGCGGACCTGGTCCGCGGAGTCGCGCCGACGTCCGCGCTGGCCGGTCCGACCGGCGAATCCCTCGTGCTGGACGGGGCATCGATCTTCACCGGGGCCACGCTCACCGACGGGACGACGATCGGCGCGGGCGCGGTGGTCGAGCAGCGGGCGACGGTGTCCGGATCGGTGGTGTTCGACGACGCGGTGATCGGCAAGGATGCCGTTGTGGAGCGTTCGGTGCTGGGTCGCGGGGCGAAGGTCGGCCCGGGCGCGGTGCTGCGCGGCGTCGTGCTCGGCGACGGAGCGTCGGTGGGGGCCGGTTGCGAACTGCTCGACGGTGTCCGGGTGTGGCCCGCCGTCGAGGTGCCGGACGGCGGCATCCGGTTTTCGAGCGACGCGTGATGGAGTGGCGTCCGGGGTTTCCGGTGGACCTGGCCGACGTGCTGGGTCCGCTGAGCCGCGGGCGCGGATCGCTGAACTTCCGGCGCGATCGCGGGGTGTGGTGGCTGGCTGCCAACACCCCGGGCGGCAACGGGACGCTCGCCCTGCTGCACCGGCCGGACGGCGTGGTCGAGGCCGAGGCTTGGGGCGACGGCGCGGATTTCCTGCTCGACGGCGTCCCCGCGCTGCTCGGCGCGGACGATGACGACACCGGGTTCGTCGCGCATCACGAGCTGATCGCCCATGCGCGCCGGCTCGCGCCGGGGATGCGGATCGGGTCGACCGGGCGGGTCTGGGACGCGCTCGTGCTGGCGATCCTCGAACAGAAGGTGTCCGGCAAGGAAGCGATCCGTTCCTGGGCGGAGCTGTGCCGGTGGTTCGGCACGCCCGCGCCCGGGCCTGGGCCGGATTTCCTTCGGGTGCCGCCGGATCCGGTCGCGATCCGGTCCATTGTGGACTGGAACTGGCATCGCATCGGAGTGGATCTGAAGCGCCGGACCGCGTTGCTCGAAGCGGCCCGGGTCGCGCCGCGCCTGGAGGAAGCGGTGCGGCTGCGCGGCGCCGAAGGGCGGGCGTGGCTGCGGCAAGTGCGCGGCATCGGCGTGTGGACGGCGGCGGAGGTCGCCCAGCGTGCGTGGGGAGATCCGGACGCGGTCAGTTTCGGCGACTACAACATTCCGGCGATGGTCGGATATGCGTTGCTGGGAAAGAAGATCGACGACGAGGAAATGGCCGGGGTGCTGGCGCCGTACGCGCCGCAGCGCCAGCGCGCCGTCCGGTACCTCGGGGTGGCCGGGGCTCGCCGGCCCCGATTCGGGCCGCGGATCGAATTGCGGGACTACCGCGCGATGTGAGGCGGGGGTGCGAGGCGGCCGGCGAGCCGGTCCGACGCGGACGGCGGAATTGGCCTGGCGCGATCGGCGGATATCGGCTGCCGGGCCGGGCAATCGCACCAGCCGCGCCCGACGTCCGGTCGCTGTCTTCCAAAATCCCGCTCAGCGGGTGCAAACCGGCCGCGATTGAACGACGAGCGCGGACCATGTTTCCAAAGAGGTATGTGGTACAGGTCACGGACGGCCAAACCGGATGAAGCGGACTCAAATGCTACGACCCGCGCCGCGAATTTCGATACAATTTCCGGCACGGGCAACGTAGCCTTTTCAAACCGGCGCGGCGGAACTGTTGCCGCCTCCGGGCGCACGCCGTCCGGTCTCGGGGGAGTCGCCGGTCCACCGCAGGCCGCTGCCGGCTGACCACGTCCCGGCGGCGTTGCCTGTTCTGCAGACATACGATGGGGGACTTCGCATGTCAGATCTCGGCTGTGCCGGCGACCGGCTGGTCGCGGTGACACCGGAAGTGGTGGAGCGCTACCGGCGCACTTTGGTGCGGGTGCGCAATCCGCTCGGCACCACGCCGGAACTGTGGGCCGAGTCGCGTACTCACGCGACACTCATTCTCGAGGGCATCGCGCGGGTGCTCGACCGCCCTCTCGACGCGGTGACCGACCGGAATCTCGAGGAGGACCTGCTTTCCGCGTCCGTCGTCGGCGGGCTGTGGGCGTGCTGCAAGGCGCGGCTCACTGATTCCCTGGCCGCCATCGAGATCCTGCAGCGGCACGCTCTCGACGCGGTCGCCGGGTTCGCCGCCGAACTGCCGCCTGGCGAGGCGGTCCTGGTCGTGACACGCGCGGCACGGGTGATCGGCAGGCTCGGCTCGCTGCACGCCCAGACCGCGGCGATGAGCTACGACGCGTTCCTGCTGCAGCAGATCGAGCAGGTCAATTCCGACGGCCGGGTGCAGCTCGCGCGCGATCTGCACGACCGGCTCGGCAACAGCCTGGTGCTCGGGTTCCGGCATCTGGAATTGTTCCGTGCCAAGGCGGTCGTCGACGATCCGGCCGTGCTGCGCCATCTCGACCAGGTGCAGGAGTCGCTGGACGAGGCCACCGCGTTCACCCGAAGGGTGGTCTCCGGGCTGCGCGCGGAAGCGCCGCTGACGAGCCTCGCCGAGGCGCTCGCCGGGTGCGCCGCCGACCTCAACTTCCGCGACGTGCCGGTCCGGATCGCGGTGCACGGCGACGAGGCGTGGCTGCCGGACTACCACCGCGATGAACTGTTCCTGATCGTGCGGGAGTTCCTGCGCAACGCGTTCGGGCACGCCGCTCCGGATTCGGTGTCGGTGCGCGTGCGGATCAGCCCGGGGCGCGTGGACCTGGAGGCGTTCGACGACGGGCGCGGGTTCGTGTTCGACGAGCGCCGCTGGGCCGCCGAGTCGCCTGCCTCGCGCGGGTCAGGCGGCAGCGGGCTGTCGATCATGCGCGAGCGGACCGAACAGCTCGGCGGCGAGCTCTCGCTGTCCACGAGACTCGGCAAGGGGACCCGGATCCGGCTGTGGGTGCCGTTGCCGCAAGCGGGCGGCCGCTCGGTCGCGGTGGTCCCGCGAGCGCCGGCGCCAGCAGGCCGCCCGGTCGGCACGAAGGAGGCGTCCTGATGCAGCCGATCCGCATCCTGCTGGCCGACGACCACACGCTGCTCCGCACCGCGCTGGCCGAACTGCTCACCGCGGAGGACGACCTCGACGTCGTCGCTGTCGCGGGCAGCGCCGGCGAGGCCGTGCGCCAGACCGCCGACCACCGGCCGGACGTGGTGCTGCTCGACATCGAAATGCCCGGCAACGAGGACCCGCCCGCGACGGTGCGGGCGCTGCAGCGAGCGGTTCCCGGCGTGCGGGTGCTGATCCTTACCATGCACGACGGGTCCGCGCTCGTGCAGTCGCTGTTGCCGTTGGGGATCAGTGCGTTCTTGCACAAAACCGTGACACACCAGGCACTTTCGGCTGCGGTGCGGAGTGCGTGCACCGAGGGGCCGGTCACCGTGTCGCTCTCGGCGAGCAAGCTGCTCGCGCCGGATCCGGTGGGCACCGGGCCGTTGTCGCAGCGCGAGGCCGAGGTCGTCGAACTGGCGTCGCACGGACTGAGCAATTACCAGATCGCACGCCGGCTCAATATCGTCGAGGGCACCGTGAAGCGCCACATGCGCAGTATTTTCGACAAGCTGCACGCGCGGTCACGGGTCGAGGCGGCGAACAAGGCGGTGGAGTTCGGGCTGATCTCGCCGCCGGTGCCCTCGCCCCGGCGGCTGATGCCGGCCGTGACGAGGGCGGGCGGTCACAGGCCCATGCCGATGCCGCCGCCCACCGGGAGCACGGCGCCGGTGACGTAACCTGCCTCCTCGCTGGCGAGGAACCGCACCGCGGCCGCCACCTCGGCCGCGGTGCCCGGTCGGCCGAGCGGCGTCATCTTCATCGTGTCACGCATCCGCCGGTCGGTGAGTTCCTTGGTCATGTCGGTGTCGATGATGCCGGGGGCCACGACGTTCACGGTGATCTGCCGCGGTCCCAGCTCCCACGCGAGCGAGCGGGCGAACCCGAGCAGCGCGGTCTTCGTGGCCGCGTAGTTGGTCTGTCCCGGCGACCCGAGGAATCCGAGCGCCGAGGACAGCAGCACGATCCGGCCGCGGCGGGCGGCGAGCATGCCGGCCGCCGCGGCGCGGACGGTGCGGAAGACCCCGCGCAGGTTCGTGTCGAGAACCTCGTCGAAGGTCTTGTCGTCCATGCGCAGCAGCAGGGTGTCCCGGGTGATGCCAGCGTTGGCGACGAGCACCTCGACCGGGCCTTGTTCGGCGGCGACGGTCTCGAACGCCGCGTCGACCGAACGCTGGTCGGTCACCTCGCACGGCACGCCGAAAAAACCCTCGGGCGGCTCGCCGGTGCGGTAGCCGGCCGCTACGCGGTCGCCGTCGGCGGCGAGGGCGCGGGCCACGGCGAGTCCGATGCCGCGGGTGGCACCGGTGACGAAAACGGAGCGGGACATGGGTTTCCTCATCGTTTCGGGGAGTCGCCGGTGCGGCTGACTCCGGGTTTCCGTTCAGCGCGAAGGGTTCTGCACGACGAGGCAGGACCAGGTGAAGCCGGCGCCGGCGCTGAAAACGAGCGCCGAGTCGCCGGGGGAAAGCAGGTCGGCGCGGCGCAGGCCGGCGAGTCCGGCCGCGGCGTCCCCGGCACCGAGGTGACCGGTTTCCTTTCCCAGGTCGAGGGGTTCGGCTCCGGTCTCCTCGGCGAGGACGGGCAGCCACGACTCGTCGAGAGTCTTGCGGCCGAATCGCGGCAGGAGCGCGTAGCGCAAGGTCCGGCCCCGGGCGTCGAGTCCGGCGTCGGCGAGCGCGCGGCGGGTGACCTCGCGGATGCGGGATTCGTTGGCTCGGGTGAACGGCTCTGTGCCGTGGTCGCGGAGGAACGCGCGTTTGGTCGCCCGCATGTCGATGCGGTCTCGGTGCGCGCGGGCGGCGGTGCCGAACGGATCCTCGCCGCGATGCATCTCTTCCAGTTCGGGCGCGGCGACCGTGACGATCGCGCGCAGCAACAGGTCGCCGGGCTCGGCGGGAGCGCGCAGGACCACCGCGGTCGCACCGTCTCCGTAGGCCACGCCGTAGTCGCTTGCCCAGCGGTCGAATCCCGGTTCGGCGAACCGGTCGGCGGTCGTGACGAGTCCGATCCGCGGCGCGGCGCCGGCTTCCGCGACGAGCTTCGCCGCGGTCAGCTCCAGTGCCGCGGCACCGCCGTTGCACACCTGGCGGATGCCGACTGGAAACGCGCTCGTCGCGTCGATTTCCCGGGCGATGTAATGCGGCGGCGACCACAGGTCGTGCCCTTGGTAATACATCCAGGCATGCGCGAGAACGTAAATGTCCGCAGGCGAAACGCTCGCTTCCTTCATGGCCGCGCGCGCCGCGTGCACCGCCATGTCCGGCGGGGCTTCGGAACCTGCCGACGGCACTGCGGAATGGCCGAGGGCACGGGCCTGCCGCGCAGGCAGCCGCCCGGCCGCCACGGCGTCCGAGGCGGTCGAAACGCTGTCGGGAAGCCAAGTGCCGGCCGCGCAGATTCCCACCGGGACGGTTGTCCGCATCTTCTCGCACCTTCTCGCTGGTTCGCCGGGACGGTTCCCAGCATGCCCGTTCCGATGCTCGCGCGGGGGGATCGGAGGTGGTCGGAAAGACGTGCCGCCGTGTCACTTTGGGAGTGCTTGCCGCAGTGCCGGGAACGCGATGTGATGGTCGAGTGCGGATTCACCGCGATTCCCGGAGAAAGGAAAATAATGAGTGACGTCGTGATTTCCGAAGATCTGCGTGAGGACGTCCGCCGGATCGTCGCCGAGGTCCTCGAAGTCGAGCCGGGCGCGCTGTCCGAGGCCGACAGCTTCCTCGAGGACCACGAGGCCGACTCGCTGCTGGTGATCGAGATGTTCGCGCGTTTCGAGCGGACGCTCGGGGTGAAGATTCCGCAGGACGAGATGGTCGAGCTGGACGATCTGCCGACCGCGTGGGCGCTCGTGGCCCGGCACGCCGGGAAGGCGACGGCCAGTGCGTGAACGGGCCGCGCGGCGGGTCGTGGTGACCGGCCTCGGGGCGGTGAGCAGTCTCGGCATCGGCGCCGAGGCGCTCGTCGCCGCCGTGCGTTCGGGGGCCAGCGGCGTCGGGCCGATCGGGCAGTTCGACTCGGCTGGGTTCGAGCACGTACTCGCGGGCGAGGTCGCCGACTTCGACCCGAACGAGCATCTGCGCCGCCTCGACCCGGCTCGCTGGGGCCGGTCGGGGCAGTTCGCCGCGGCGGCGGCGCACCAGGCCGTGCGCGACTCCGGTGCCGAGCCGGCGGCGCTGCGCTCGGGTCGGACGGTCAGCGTTTTCGGTACCACTAACGGCGAATCGCAGGTCCTGGAGCGCCTGGCCGAGAACGTGACCGCGCACGGTCCGGCGGCCGTCGCGGGGGCGGCGGCCGGGCAGGCGGACGCAGGCCGGATCGCGTCCGCGGTCGCGGCGGAGCTGCGCCTCGGCGGAGAAACGCTGACCGTCGCGACGGCGTGCGCGGCGGCGAACTACGCGCTCGGCTACGCGTTCGACCTGCTGCGCAGCGGAGCCGCGGATGCCGCTCTCTGCGGCGGTGCCGACGCGTCGAACCGTGCTACCCACGCTGGGTTCCACCGGTTGGGCGCGCTCGCGGCGGACGTGCCCCGGCCGTTCGACGCCGATCGCGACGGGATCGTCACCGCCGAGGGCGGGGTGGCGTTGCTGCTGGAACCGCTGGAGACCGCGATGGCCCGCGGCGCGCGGATCTATGCCGAGGTGCTCGGGTACGGCGTGACGTGCGACGCGGTCCACCTGACCAACCCCGACCGGGATTCGATTGCCCGGGCCATTCAGGCGGCGCACCGCGACGCGGGTGTGAAACCCGAGGAGGTGGACTACATCTGCGCCCACGGCACCGGCACCCGCGCCAACGACAGCACGGAGGTCGCCGCCGTACGCGAAGTCTTCGGCGACCGGTTGCCGCCGATCAGCTCGCTCAAGTCGATGCTCGGCCACACGATGGGCGCGGCGTCCGGATTCGGCGCGCTGCTCTCCTGCGCCGCGATTCACGAGGGGTTCCTGCCGCCGAGCGCGACGTTGCGGACCCTCGACCCGGAACTGGGCGAGGGTCTCGACGCGGTGCCCGGCGTGGCCCGCCCGGCGGACGTGCGGATCGCGCAGAACCACGGGTTCGCCTTCGGCGGCAACAACGCCATCACTGTGTTCGGAAAGGTGACCGACCGATGACCACCGCCACCGCGCCGTCCGCCGGCGCCTCTCACATGTCCACAATAGACAGCGTCGATATCGTCGGCTGCGGAGTGCTGAGCGCCGCCGGGCGCGGGCTGGCCGCGCTCGCGGAACGGTTCGCGGCCGAACCGGAGCCAGCGCCGGACGTCGCTGCCGAACCTGGCCTGCCTCCTCTGCCGGTGCGCGAGGTCGCCGGGTTCGATCCGGCGGCGCTGCTCGGGAAGAAGGGCCTGAGCCGGATGACCGCCACGGATCAGCTCGCGCTGGCCGCCGTCGCCGACGCGCTGGAGGACGCCGGCGACGGACTGCCCTCGGCGGAAACCGGAATAGTGCTGGGCACCGCGCTGGGCAGCGCGAGCGGGGTGCTGGACTTCCTGCGCGACACCTTCGAGCAGGCCAGCCCGTACCTGGTCAATCCGTCGCACTTCCCCGGCACGCTGATGAACTCGGCCGCCGGGAAGTCTGCGATCCGGCAGGGGCTCACCGGGCTCAACGCGACGGTGTCCGGCGGCGCGCTCGCCGGGCTGAACGCGCTGCGCTACGCCCGCACGATGCTCGTCGCGGGCCGTGCGCAACGGCTCTTCACCGGCGCGGTCGAGGAGCTGACGCCGGCTGTGGCGTGGGCGTGGCACGAAGGCAATGCGTTGGCCACGGGCACCGCACTCGCCGAGGGCGGCGCCGTGTTCGCACTCGACGCTCCTGGCGTCACCCGCGCCGGTGGCCGGGTGCTGGGCCGGATTTCCGCCGTCACAGCGGGGTTTTCCGACCCGGCTGCCGGCCTTGGCGGTGTCTCCGAGCGGCTCGCGGCGGCAGTGCGCGACGCGCTCGCCGAAGCCGGGCTCGCCCCCGGCGACATCACGGCCGTGATGCCCGGTGCGCGCGGCCGGCGCGGCTGGGCGGCGGTAGAGGAACGCGGACTGCGCGCGGTCTTCGGTGCTGGGCCGAGGCAACGCACCGACCACGTCCTCGGCGAAACGCACGGCGCTGGTGTGGCGCTGAACCTCGCCGTGCTGCTGTCCGGCTGGCAATACCCATGGCGGACCGGTGGCTGCGGCGGGGCGGCCGTACTGACCTCCGCGGGCTTCGACGGTTCGGTCGGATGCCTGGTCGTGACTCACCCGGACTATCCCCACCACCCCTGAGCCGAAACCGGAGGAATCATGGAAACGACGCTCGACTCCGCGCCGCCAGTTCTGTCCTACGAACAGACTGTGCCGCGCGGGCTCGTCCACCGCTGGTCGCTGTCGGAGGTCTTCCTCACCGGCTGCGAACCCCGCGCTGGCACTGATTTCGCCTGCGCGGCGCAGCTTCCGCAGTCGCACTCCTACTTTCGCGACCACCCCGACCACAGCCGCTGGTACGACCCGTTGAACGTGCTGGAGGCCGGTCGGCAAGCGGTCACGTATGTCGCGCACGTCGGGCAGGGGGTGCCGCGCGATACGACCTTCATGGTCAGCGCGTGGTCGCTCGACCTGTCCGACCCGGCAGCACTGACCTGCGGCGAACGTCCGGGCGAGCTGCGTGTCGACGGCACGGTCACCGATCGGCGCGAACGCGGGGGCAGCGTGCGGTTCCTGGCGTTCGCCATGGACCTCGTGCTCGACGGACACCCGCTGGGTCGTCTCACCATGGACGTCGGCTGCACCCCGACTGAGCAGTACCACCAGTTGCGGCGCATGCAGCGCGGCAGTGGTGTACCGACCGCGTTCACGCTGCCCGCCGAGGCGGTCGGAGCGCCCGCGAACGCCTTCGAGGTCGGCCGCGCCGACCAGGCCAACGTCGTCCTGGACGCGGTGGCGAAAGAGGCGCGCGGGCTCACCGCGGCGCTCAGCCCGCGCACCTTCGCCAACCGCAGCATGTACGACCATCCATACGACCACGTGCCCGCGATGGTGCTGAGCGAGGCCGCCCGGCAGTGCGCGCTGCTGCTCGCCGCCGACGGCCCGTGGCCGCGCCGCGTCGTGCGGCTCGACGGCCGCTTCCGCAAATTCGCCGAGCTGGACGCCGCGGTCGAGTTGAGCGCTGAGCCCGGCGCGGCAGCGCGTTCGTACCGGATGACCGCGCGCCAGAGCGGTGCCGAAGTCGCCGACCTCGACCTTGTCCTGGGCTGAACCTGCCCGGATCCGCTGATCATCAGGAGGCACCCGTGCCCGGCACCGCACCCGCCCGGTTCCGTCCGATCGCGTTCTTCGACGTCGACGAGACGCTGATCTCCATCAAAAGCATGTTCGACTTCTACGACTATTTCCTCGCCGCCGTCGGCCATTCCGAGCAGGAGCAGCGGAAGTTGCACGACGCGGCCCGGGCGCTGCTCAAGCCCGGTATGCCCCGGTCGGAGGGCAACCGGCTTTTCTACCGGCGTTTCGCCGGGTATAAGGCCGACGAGGTCGCTGGCATCGGCAGGCAATGGTTCGCCGCCCGCCTCACGCGAGGCGGACTCTTCCATACCGACGTTCTTGCCGCGTTGCGCGGGCACGCCGATGCGGGCATGACCACCGTGCTGGTGTCGGGATCGTTCTCCGCGTGCCTGGATCCGGTGCGCGAGCACTGTGGTGCCGACCTCGCGATGTGCACGCAGCTGGCGGTGCTCGACGGGGTCTACACCGGCGAGGTCACCCGCACGATGATCGGCGACGCGAAGGCGAACCTGGCGCGCGAACTGATCGCGGGCACGGGCGTCGACGCGGCCGACTGCCACGCCTACGGCGACCACACCTCGGACCTCGGGCTGCTGCAGCTGGTCGGTAATCCGGTCGTAGTGGGGGAGAACCCGGACCTCGGCGCCATCGCGGCCACGGAAGGCTGGTCACGGCTGGCCGGGATTCCGGGCTGACATGGCGCTGGACCGGACCTACGCGGGCCGCGCGTACCCGCCGACCGAACCGTACGAGGTCGGTGCCGAGAAGATCCGCGAGTTCGCGGCGGCGCTGGGCGAGCCGCTCGGCGACCCGGCCTTCGCGCCGCCGACGTTCCCGATCGTGCTGGCCATGCGCGCCGAGCGGCAGGTGCATTTCGACCCGGCTTTCGGGCTCGACTACGGCCGGGTCGTGCACCGCTCCCAGGAGTTCACCGCGGTGCGGCCGATTCGCGTGGGCGACCGGCTTACCGTCGTGGTGACGGTTCTCGACGTGGCGCAATCCGGCGGCAACGACGTGGTGACCGTGCGGGCCGACATCGCGACCGAGACAGGCGAGCCGGTTGGTACGGCCACCTCGACGATGGTGGCGCGGGCGGTGCACGGCGATGGCTGAAGCCGTTGTGGGCGAGCGTCTTCCGGAGCGCTCGTTTCCGCTGACGCGGGCCGATCTCGTGCGCTACGCGGGTGCGTCGGGGGACCTGAACCCGATCCACTGGAGCGACCGCGAGGCTCGGGAAGCCGGATTGCCGGGCGTGATCGCGCACGGGATGCTGACGTTCGGGCTCGCGGTGCGTGCGGTGACCGACTGGGCGGGCGGCGCGGCATTCGTCACCGGCTGCCGTGCTCGGTTCCGCCGCCCGGTGGTGGTGCCCGACGGCGGCGCGGTGACGGTGACTGTCGGTGGAGTGGTGACCGGGCGCGCTGAGGACGGGACAGTGACCGTCGAGCTGGAGGCGACCTGCGACGGCGAGAAAGTCCTTGCTGCGGCGAAGGTTCAGGTCCACTTCGCGCGGTGATCAAGGCAAGTTTCCGGCGTTCGCTCGATTTCGGGTTTTCCGGACCACAATGGACCGCGAGGTGTCGCGACGCTTCGCGGTCCATTGTGATTCCTGCCGGGGATCGTCCGGCTCGACGAGCTAGGGTGGTGCCAGGTCCAGTGCCTTCACCGCCGTCCGGACTGTCCGCGAAACGTTAGTCCGCAAGCCGCTTGTTGCGCTCGTCCCGCCACGCCAGCGCCTTGCGCAGCTCAGTGAGGTCGTGCGGTGACCACAGCACGAGCGTGAACAGCGTGACGCCGGCGTCGGCGTAAGCGTCGGCCAGCTCCAGACCCGCCCACTCCTGTGATCGTTCGATCTCGGCGTGGTCGCGGCCGATCGCGTCGGCGTTCTCGCGCAGGATCTTGTCCTTGTGCGCCAGCGTGTCGAGGTTGTCGAAGAAGTGCCAGATGTCGGCGTGCCGCGCCACCAGCGGCAGCGTCTTCTTCTCACCGCCGCCACCGATGAGGATCGGGATCTTTCGCTGCGGTGCCGGGTTGAGCACCGCCAGCCGGTGTTCGATGCGCTGCAGGCCCTCGGCGAATGCCTTCATCCGCGAACCCACCGTGCCGAACTCGAACCCGTAGGTGGTGTAGTCCTTCTCGTACCAGCCGGCGCCCACGCCGAGGATCAGGCGGCCGCCGGAGACGTGGTCGACCGTGCGGGCCATGTCGGCCAGCAGGTCCGGGTTGCGGTATCCCATGCCGGACACCAGCACGCCCAGCTCCAGACGCTCGGTCTGCTCGGCCCAGGCCGAAAGCACCGTCCACGCCTCGAAGTTCTCGACATCGGGCTGCTCGCCTTCGGCCGCGATGCCCTTGACCGGGTCGATCGTGCCCACCGGGACATTGAAGTGGTCGTAGCAGAAGAGGACGTCGGTGCCCGCTTCCTCGATTTCGAACACCTTGTCGCGCAACGCCCGGTAGGTGACACCTTCGCCGCCCTGCACGAGCTGTACGCCGATGCGGACCGGTTTCGCCATTGTTTCTCCCCAATTCTTTTATCGGTTGTTGCTGTTTTCAGGCTAATCGGGGTGGCGAGGGTGCCGGTATGTCACTTTCGGTGCAGAGAACGGTGCCGATAAAAAATTGGCCGCGACACCGGTGCCGCGGCCAATTTTTATCTAACGCTATTCCCCGGCGGGGAAATCCGCGCCGCGGGAAACTTGCTCCCACTTCAGCAGTTCCGTCCGGGCCGACTCCAGTGCGGCCGAGATGTTCTCCACCGCGTCGCTGCCCAGCGGCAGTCGCAGCGGCGTCTCCTCGGCGGCGAGTGCGGTCAGGATCGCCTCGGCCGCCCGTACCGGGTCGCCCGGTTGCCCGCCGTCCGCGCCGGTGAGGCCGGAGCGGACCGGTTCGAGCGCTTCGCGGTACACCTCGCCGATCTCGCTGAACTTCAGCACGCCCGGCTTGTTGAAGCCGGTGCGGAACGCGCCGGGCTCGACGATCAGCACGTCGATGCCGAACGGCTTGACCTCCGCCGCCAGTGCCTCCGACCAGCCCTCCAGTGCGAACTTCGTGGCGGAGTATGCGGAGATGCCGCCGAACGACAGCCGGCCGCCTTGGCTGCTGAGCTGCACGATCGCGCCGGTGCCGCGCTCGCGCATGCCGGGCAGCACGGCGCGGGTGAGTTCGGCCGGGCCGAACAGGTGCAGGTGCATGAGGTCGCGCAGTTCAGCGGCGGTCGTCTCCTCCGCGGCGCCGACGAGGCCGAAGCCGGCGTTGTTGACCAGCACGTCGATCCGGCCGTGGCGGTCGAGGACCTCGGCGACCGCGGCGGGGACGCGCGCGTCGTCGGTGACGTCGAGCTGTACCGGCCAGGCCCTCTCGGGGTACGCCGCGACGAGGTCGGCCACCGAGTCCGGTTTGCGGACGGCGGCGGCCACGGTGTCGCCGGCGGCGAGGGCGGCCTCGGCGAGGGCTCTGCCGAAACCGGACGACGCCCCGGTGATCAACCAGACGCGTGGGCTCATGGGTGGTGCACTCCTTTTCTCTTTCGGTGATCAGGAAAAACGATCAAGGATTTTCCGGTTACCGTCGGGTCGAGTACGGCGTCCAGTGCGGCTGTGGTGTTTTCCAGCGGGAACCGGTGCCACGGCAATCCGGCTTCTTCGCCCCCTCGTAGACCGCCGTCGGCCAGTGCTCTCGAAACCGCCGCGACGCCGTTCTTTGCCGCGTTCGCTGGAATGGCGTAGAGGAACACGCCTTGCCAGCGGAGGTTCGGCATCATCATCGCGCGTACGTCAAGGGTGAGAGTGTCGCCCTCGTCGCACGCGTAATACGCCACGGTCCCGCCAGGCGCTAGCACTGCCGCGTCGATCGCGCTGTTCTGTGCCACCGCGACCTCCACGACGACGTCTACCCCCGCTGGCGCGAACGCGCGCACGGCCTCGGCGACGTCCTCGGTGCGGTAGTTCACCACGCGCGTCGCACCGGCGGCCTTGGCCAGTACGGCTTTCTCTGGCGTGCTGACCGTCGTGACGACCGAAGCTCCGGCCCAGCGCGCCAGCTGGATCGCGGCGTTGCCGACCGCGCCGGCACCGCCCGCGACCAGCACCGTGCGACCGGTCAACGTGTCGGGCGCGAGCTGCGCGGGACCGCCTTCGCCGATGGTGAGGCATCGATGTGCGGTCAGCGCTGGGATGCCGACACTCGCGCCGGTTTCGAAGGAAACGTTGTCCGGCAATGGAATCGCGAGCGCAGCCGGCAGCGTGACGTACTCCTGCGCGGTGCCGCTTGTGCGCTGCCAGCTCGCCGCCCACAGCCACACGCGCTGCCCGGCTCGCGCCGGATCGACACCCTCGCCAACGAAGTCGACGATCCCGGCACCGTCGTGGTTCGGCACGTAGTCGCTGTCATCCGAGCGGCCGCGCGATTTCGCGTCGATCGGGTTCACTCCGGACGCCTGTACGCGGATCCGCACCTCACCGGGGCTGGGAACCGGTACCGGGCGTTCCGTGACGCGGGCTGTCGTCCTTCCGCGGCGACGGGAGAACACCGCGGCCCGCATCGTCGCCGTGCTCACGCAGTCTGGCCGGTCAACTCAGCGGCCTCGTCGGGCTCGCGGTCCGTCGTACGCGGCTCGCGGGCGAGCAGACCGACCGTGATCGCGCCGAGCAACGACACCGCCGCGATTGTCCACAGTCCGATGTGCAGCGCACCGGTGTAGGCTGCGGTCGCCGCGTCGCGGGCACCCGGACCAGCCGCGTCGACCGCGCCGGTCATGTCGCCTTGCAGCAGCTTCGCGGTGACCGGTCCGGCCTTCTCCTCGCTGAGCGTGTCCCCGAGCTTGGCCTGCGTGACGGCGGTGAGCAGCGAACCGAGCACGGCGATCGCGACGGACTCGCCGCCGAGACGCATCGTGTTGAACACGCCCGCGGCCATCCCCGCTCGCGCCGGCTCGACCGACGACACCGCCGCGCCGTCGAGGATCGCCAGCGAAACGCCGAAGCCGGCGCCGATGCACAGCAGCGGTCCGGCGATCTCGCCGATCGAGGCTCCAGGGTGGATCACCGTCAGCCACGCGGCACCCCCGGCGACGAGCAGCATCGTCACGACCAGCAGGACGCGCTGCTGCACGCGGTGCGCGATCGAGGAGATCGCGATCGGCACGACGAGCGTTGGCCCGGTCAGCAGGACGAGCAGCAGCCCGGCACCGCTCGCGCTCAGCCCGTCGACCGCCATGAAGTACGGCGGCAGGGCGATGAGCAGCGCGACGAACCCGAAGGCCAGCAATACCGGCATCGCGCAGATCGCGAGGAACCGCGGCTGGGTGAAGAGCGAAACGTCGATCATCGGGTGGTCCTTGCGGCGTTCGATCACCACGAACACCGTCAGCAGCACCGCGAACGCGGCGAACGCGGCGAGCACGAGCGGGCTGCCCCAGCCCAGCTCCGGGCCCTCGATCAGCGCGAGCACGAACAGCGACAGGCCCGCGGTGAACGTGAACGCACCCGGCCAGTCCGCGCCGGCCGGGTGGGCGTCCTTCGACTCGGTGAGCAGCGGCACCAGCGCGAGGAGAGGCAGCACCACGACCGCGGCCGCGCCGAAGAACGCGCGCCAGCCCAGCGACGTGACCAACAGGCCGGCGAGCAACGGCCCGAACGCGAGCCCGAGCCCGATCGCCGTCCCGAACAGGCCGAACGCGCGCGTGCGGGCCGGACCTTCGAAAGCGTGCGCGAGGAGGGCACTGCCACCGGTGGTGACGCACGCGGCGCCGACGCCCGCGAGCACCCGCGCGCCGACCAGCAGGCCGATCGACGGGGCGAATGTCGCGACCAGCATCGCCGCGCAGAAGAGCGCGATGCCGCCGCCGAACATCCGGCGCCGTCCGGTCAGGTCGGCGAGCGACCCGGTGATCGCCATGAACGCGGCGAAGGCGAGAAAGAACGCGTTCACCACCCACTGGGCGGATGCGAGGCTGGTCGAGAGACTGCCGCTGATGTCGGGCAGTGCGACGGACGCACCGGTGGCGGTGACCGGGACCAGCACGATCGCGGCGCAGACCGCGAAGAGCGTGAGGCCGGGCCGGGTGCGCCGCGGCGCGGCGGTGACCTCCATGGAGACCCCTTCCAAGGCTACAGGCACTTGATGAGTATACGAACTCTGATCGACAGCAGTAATCGAAGCAGCACGCACCGGTCGCCGTCAAGTCGGGCCGTGCACGGAAGATAGCTGCCGGGCATTCGAGCCCTGATAGTGTTGGGAGGGTTCGCCGAGGAGGTCGCATGGGTGTCGAAGAACGGATCGCCGAGAGCCTGGAAACACGGCTCGGCACGTATCTCAAGCGCGCCGAGCAAGCGCTCATGGCGGAGAAGAACCGCGTGCTCAAGCCTTTCGGTCTGTCCGTGCCGCAGTACGCCGCGCTGCACGCGCTGTCCATGTCACCGCTTTCCGGTGCGCAGCTCGCACGCGTCTGCTGCGTGACGCCGCAGAGCATGGCTTCGATGCTGGGCACGCTGGAGTCGAAGAAGCTCATCGAGCGCACGCCGTCCGACGTGCACGCGCAGGTCCTGGTGGCACGGCTCACCCGTTCCGGTCACGCGGTTTTCCGCAAGGCCGACGCGGCCGCACTCGCGGTGGAGGCGCGGCTGTCCGCCGCGTTCGAGCCCGACGAGGAGAAGGCGTTGCGCGAACTGCTTCAGCGAGCGGTCCGCACGCTCGGCGAGCACTGAACTTTGGTGACATCGCAGCGCTCGTAGGGCACAAGAACCGCACCACCCGCCCTGTCCGCGCCTAGTTTCGGCATCGACCGGAGTGACGGACAGGCCCCGCCGACCGCGGGGGAGAGGGGTGCGCGATGGACGAGCCGGTGCTGATCGTCGGTGCGGGTCCGGTAGGCATGCTGCTGGCGTGCGAACTGCTGCGCCAGGGAGTGCCGGTGCGACTGGTCGACGCCGCCCGCGACCACTCCGCCCACTCGCGCGCCACGATCGTGTGGCCGCGGCTGCTGGAGCTCATGCACCACAGCGGACTGACCGAGCGACTGGCCGACGCGGGCCATCCGATCGACGGCGTGACCTACTTTTCCCGGGGCCGCCCGCTCGGCACCGCGTGGATGAACCGTCTGCCCGACACGCCTTACCCGTTCGCGGTCGCGATCGCGCAGCGCGAGACCGAGCGGATCATCGAGGACCGGCTGGCCGAACTGGGCGGCAAGATCGAACGCGGGGTGCGCCTGACCGAGCTGCGCGACGGCCCGCGTCCGATGGCCGTGCTCGCCGGACCCGACGGCACTACCGAGGAGGTGGTGCCGGAGTGGCTGGTCGGGGCGGACGGCGCGCACAGCTCGGTGCGCAAGCTCGTCGGGAGTTCCTTCGAGGGCGCGGAGTTCGACGTGTCCTTCTCTGTCACCGACGCCGAGATCGCTGGTGACGCGCCGCAAAACGTCGTGAGCTACTGCTACACCCCCGAAGGCAGCCTCGCCTTCGGCCCGCTCGGCGGCGGCGTGTGCCGGGTCGCGGTGAGCGTGCCGCACGCGAGCGACGACACCCCGCCGTCGCGGCAGTTCTTCCAGCGCATTGTCGACGAACGCGGCCCGGGCCGAAACGTGCTGGGAGAGCTGCGGTTCAGCACGACGTTCCGGGTGCACGCCCGCACCGCGTCCGCGTTCCGGTCGGGCCGGGTCCTGCTCGCGGGCGACGCCGCGCACATTATGAGCCCGGCGGGCGCACAGGGCATGAACACCGGTCTGCAGGACGCGGTGAGCCTGGGCTGGCGGCTGGCCGCGGTCCTTCGCGGCGAGCTCCCAGAGTCCATTGTGGATGAATATGACCGCGAGCGGCGCGACGCCGCGCACGCGGTCGCGCGTATCACCGCTCTGCAGACGCAGTGGGGCCTGCTGCGCAGCCGCCGGCAGATCGCAGTGCGGGACAACGTCCTGCGGGCCGCGAACACCACCGGATTCCTGCAGCGAACCCTCGCTCCGCTGGTCGCTCAGACCGGCGTGCGGTATCCGGCGGGCAACGTCCTGCGCGACACCGTGCGCCGCAACCAGATTCGTCCGGGAGAGCGGCTGCCGGTGCTGCCGGTCGCGGGGCCGCTAGCCCCCGAAGTGCGCGTCGCGGGGCGCACGTGGACGCCGGTCTCGGCGGACCGCCCGACCGTGCTGTTGTGGCCGGGCCACCGCGTCCGCCCGGACTGGCCGGCGCTCACCGGAGACGTGCGTTCCCGGCTGCCGGAGGAGATCGCGGTGGTCGAACCGCGTTACGCCGAGGGGCCGCTGTCGGCAGCGCTGGGCCGCGGGCCGGTCGCGGCGGTCGTGCGGCCGGACGGGCACTTGCACGCGGTGGTTCCGCTGACCCGGGCGGGGGAGGTTTCGGGGGTGGTCGCCGCGCTGGGAGATCAGGTGCGGTGAGCGGTCACGGCTGCGGGTACTGGCCCGGCGGTATCTGCTGGGGCGGGTACGGGGAACCGGGCTGAGGCGGCTGCGGGGCGCCCGGATAGTAATTTCCGCCGGGCTGGGGCGGGTATTGTGGCGGCGGGTATTGCATGCCCTGCTGCGGGACGCCGGGGTAAGGGGCGCCGGGGTAAGGGGCACCGCCCGGGTACTGCGGATTCTGCGGGTAGCCCGGATACCCCTGCTGCGGCGGGAAGTATCCCGGCGGAGGGCCGGGCTGCTTCTTCTTCCCGGCGATCTTCACGACCGCAATCACGATCCCGACGATCAGCAGCAGAAGCAGAATGTGCCACGGTTGCAGCGCGTTCACGAGGTAGTCCCTTCCCTGGGCGCGGCTTCAGCCTTGCGGATACGGCCGCTGCTGGCCGTGCGGCGCGCCCGGCGGACCGTACTGCGGAACCTGCCCCGGATAGTGGCCGGGCGGATACTGGCCCGGGACTGGCCCCGGCGGCGGCTGCTTGCGCTTCCCCACGGTGAACTTCAGCACCAAGGCGATGGCGAGCACCACGAGCAATGCGCAAGGCAACAGCACAATAACCACGCTGATGAGGCTAACAGGGGCGCCGTCTCGTCGCTGGCGCTGGCAATGCCGGCCACCTCCGCCTCGCGACAAGATCGCGACACAATGCGGGATCCGGCCGGACATCGCGTCGGCAGCATCGGCGGCATGACACGTACTCAGCCTAACGATGTCGCGGTCGCCGCGCGCAGACCGCACGTGCCCGCGCTGGACGGCTTGCGCGGGATCGCGATCGTGGGAGTGCTGCTGTTCCACACTGGACACCTGCCCGGCGGTTTCCTCGGCGTGGACCTGTTTTTCGCGCTGTCCGGCTACCTCATCACCGATCTTCTGCTCCGCGAGGCAAGGCAGCCGGGCACGATCTCGCTGACCGCCTTCTGGGGACGGCGGATCCGCCGCTTGTTCCCCGCCCTGGCGACGATGCTCGCGGTGGTCGCGCTGGTGGTCTGGGCCGCCGGAGTCCCGGACCTGGTCCGGACGACGCTGTCGGACGGCCCGTGGGTGCAGCTCAATCTGGTCAATTGGCATTTGCTCGCCGAATCGGCGGGCTACTGGGACCGGTTCGGGACCGGCCGGGTCTTCGAGCATCTCTGGAGCATCGCGGTCGAAGAGCAGTTCTACCTGCTGTGGCCGGTGGCGGTGATCCTCGCGGTGCGGTTCGCGAAGCGCGCGGAGCACCGGGTCGCGGCCGTCGCGCTCGGCGGGTCGGTCGTGTCCTTGGTGCTGATGGCAGTGCTGCTCGATCCGGCTGACCCGAGCCGGGTGTACACCGGCACGGACACCCGGGCGTTTTCGCTGCTGCTGGGCGCCGCGGTCGCGACCCGGCCGGTCGGGCGGGTGCTGCAACGGTTTCCTGGCCTGGTGGCGGACGTCTTGGCGGTGGTGCTGGCCGTCGTGCTTGCCGCGGTGTGGTCGCTGGCGGACGGGGCGAACACGCCGTGGCTGTTCCCCGGCGGGCTGTTCGCGCATTCGCTGTGCGCGGCGGTGCTGATCGGGTTGTGCGCGCAGCGGCGGAATTCCGTCGTCGCCGGTGTCTTGTCGTGGCGGCCGTTGCGATGGCTGGGCGAGGTTTCCTACAGCCTGTACCTGTGGCACTGGCCGGTCCGCGTGCTGCTCTCCCCGTCGGTGACCGGGCTGGCCGGGTGGTCGTGGACCGCGCTGGTCGTCGCGGTGTCGATCGCGTTGGCGATCGCGTCGAAGCACCTGGTCGAGGACCCGGTGCGGTTTCGGGCAAGGTGGGCCAGGGGCCGCCGCGGCGGGTTGGTGTTCGCGGCGGCGCTGGCGGGGCTCGGGGTGCTCTGGCTGGTGCTGCCCGCCCCGGCACCGGTCACGGTCGACCTCGGCGGGTTGTGAGCCGCTACTTGATCAAGGGGCAAGTCCGCGGTTCCGGTGAACCCCCGTGGGTGAACCTGAGGAGCACCTTGGCCGTCCGCGGCCCGCCACCTTGGAGGTGGACGCCGAGCGCGGTGCAGGTGATCTGGTCGATCCCCAGCTGAGTGACTTCTTTGCGGTCGAGCGGAAGAACGAGCTGTACGAGTTCCGGCTCGGTCGTCACGGTGACCTGGGTGACCGGGGATCGCGCGATCTCGGTGTGCCGGTCCGGAGCGTCGCGCGGAAAGCCGGTCAGCAGCAGCGCGAGCGCTTCGGCGATCGAGCCCAGCCGGCCGGTTTTCCGCTCGTCCGGCTGCAACCGCTCTTGATTGTCGACGAAGTACAGCGTGACGCCGGGGGAGACCCCAGTCGGGGCGTCCCCGCCCGGCGTGGGCCCGTCGGGGCGCACGCCGCAGCCCGC
Organism: Amycolatopsis benzoatilytica AK 16/65; assembly: GCF_000383915.1. Lineage (NCBI taxonomy): Bacteria > Bacillati > Actinomycetota > Actinomycetes > Pseudonocardiales > Pseudonocardiaceae > Amycolatopsis > Amycolatopsis benzoatilytica. Next base: position 5,835,871 of record NZ_KB912942.1, on the reverse strand, counting down.
GAGCAGCAGGCAAACGGCCAGTGACCGAATGAGCTTCACTCGTCCTCCTGGTTCCGGGGCAGCTCCAGTACGAAGCGCGCTCCTCCGCCGGGGGTGTTGCCCGCGCGGAGTTCGCCGCCGTGCGCGCGAGCGTTCTCCCGCGTTATCGCCAAGCCGAGCCCGCTGCCCGGGGTGCGGGTGCGTGCGGTGTCGGCCTTGTAGAACCGGTCGAAGACATGCGGGAGCACGTCCTCGGACAGCCCGGGGCCGTGGTCGGTTACTTCGATGCGCACCGTGGACGGGGACGCGGAGACCTGCACGCGTACCGGTTTGGCGCCGTGCCGCAGCGCGTTGCCGACCAGGTTGGCGACGATGACGTCGAGCCGGCGGCGGTCGGCGCGCAGCCGGATTTCCGCGGGCGCTGCCAGCTCGACCTCGTCCAGCCAAGAGCGGGCACGCAGGCAGTGGCGTACCGCCTCGGCGACCTCGACCTCCTCCAGCCGCAGCTGGGCGGTGCCGGCGTCGAATCGCGAGATCTCCATCAGGTCTTCCACGAGGTGCACCAGCCGGTGGGTTTCGGTGATGGCCAGTCGCGCGGACTCCCTGGCGTCGGGTTCCATTCCGTCCGCGGTGGTCGCGAGCACTTCGACCACCGCGGTGAGGGTGCTGAGCGGAGTGCGCAGCTCGTGGGAGACGTCCGCGGCGAACCGCTTGGCGTCGTTGCGCATCTGCTCCATCGCGGTCATCGACGTCTGCACGGACTCGGCCATTTCGTTGACGGTCACGGTGAGCTCGGCCAGTTCGTCGGCGCCTTTCGGCGCGCTGCGCGCCGAGAGGTCTCCGCGGGCCAGCCGGCGCGCGGTGTCGCGGAGTTTGCGGACCGGACGCAGCACACCGCCCGCGACGATCAGGGCCAGCAGGATCGACAGCGGGATCGTCGCGGCGGCGGCGAGCGCGGCGGCTCGGGTCAGCGCATCGGTCTGCTGCTGCACGCTCGTCAGGTCGTGGGCCGAATAGACCTCGATTCCCGACGGGGTGCGGGTGCCGTCGGTCGCGGTGATCATGACGGGCGTGCCGATGACCAGCCACGGTGCCGCGTCGACGGTCAGCCGCTGCGTGAAGAGCTGGTGGCGGAGGCGGACCTCGGTGCGCAGCGCTTCGGTGGCCAGCCGGGTGACGCTCCCGTCGTCGGACCGGAGGGTTCCGTAGGTCACCAGGGTGCCCGGCCCGACCGCCGACCGGAGCCGGTCGAGCGCGGCCTGGTCCGGCGGATAGGTCAGCTGCGGGGCGAGTGCGCCGATCTGGGCGGTGACAGTTCGGGTGAGCCGCTGTTGCGCGGCGTCGACCAACGACGCGCTCGCCGACGCGGCGCTTGCCGCACTCGCCGCCGCGGCGCCCAGCACCGTGGTCAGCGCGAAAGCGAGCAGCAGCCGGGACCGCAGCCCGCGCGGCCACGGCCGCCAGGCGGTCACAGCGGCCCGAAGCGGTATCCGAACCCGCGCACTGTCTGGACGTAGACCGGTGCGGCCGGATCTGTCTCGATCTTCGCCCGCAGCCGCTGTACGCAGTTGTCGACCAGCCGCGAGTCGCCGAGGTAGTCGTGTTCCCAGACTTCCTCCAGCAACTGGGTGCGGGTGCTGACCCGGCCGGGCGAGCGCGACAAGGTGAGCAGCAGGCGCAATTCGGTCGGGGTGAGCTGCACCGGGGTTCCGTCGACCGTCACCGTCAGCGCGGCGGTGTCGATGCGCAGGTCACCGTGCACCCGCACCTCGTCGGCCGGTCCGGTGCTGCGCCGCAGCACCGCGCGGATCCGCGCGTCGAGCACCATCGGCTGCGCCGGTTTGACGAGGTAGTCGTCCGCGCCCGCGGCCAGGCCGGTGACGACGTCGAAATCGTCTCCGCGGGCGGTGAGCATGATGACCGGGACCTGACCGGCCGCCCGGACCCGGCGGCAGACCTCGAAGCCGTCGATGCCGGGCAGCATCAGGTCGAGCACGACCAGGTCGGGTGCGGCCGCCCGGAACTCGGCCAGCCCGTCCTCGCCGGACTCGGCCGCCCGCACGTCATGTCCGTGCCTGGTCAGCGCGAGCTGAAGACCGCGCCGCACCAGCGGGTCGTCCTCGATGAGCAATATCGACGCCACGTGTCCATCATGGACACGCTGATCTCCGGCGGCGAGTCCGGCGAAGGCTCTGCGACACGATCGCGACAGAGCGGCGCAATCGCCGCGACATTGCGGAGGCAGAGTCGCCACCGTGATCAAAACCCGAAAAATCGTGCTCTGTCTTGCCGGTCTGCTGCTGCCCGTCGCGGCCTGTTCCGGTACCTCCGCCTCCGAGGCTCCGGCCCCGAACGCCTCCGGGCAGTCCAAAGTGGTGTTGCTCGGAGATTCCGTCGCGGCGGGCGAGGCGCTGCCGTTGACCGCCGCGTTCCAGGCCAGCGGCGTCGGTTTCGAGTCGCTCGCCGCCGCCGGCGGCGGGAACGTGGTGGGGCCGTTCTCCGACAAGAACTGGGAGCAGCTGCCTGGCCAGCTCGCCACCGCCAAACCGACCGTGGTGGTCTACCAGATCGCTTCCTACGACTGGGGCACCCAAGCCGAACAGCAGGCCGCCTATACGAAGCTTCTCGACACGGTGTCCGGTACCGGGGCGAAGCTGGCGTTCGTTTCGATGCCGCCGATCAAGGCGGACGAGTTCTACCAGCCGCACGTGGCCGATTTGCAGCGCACCGCCGCGGTCGCCAAGACGGTCGCGGACGGTTCCGGTGGCAAAGCGGTGTTCCTCGACGCCACCGCGGTGTGGGGACCGACCTACCAGCAGACCAGGGACGGCAAGGCCGACCGCAGCGCCGACGGCATCCATACCTGCCCGCAGGGCGCTGCCCGCTTCACCAGCTGGCTGTTGCCGAACCTCACCGGCCTGCTTCCCGGGTTCACCCCGGCCGCCGCGAGCACGTGGGCCAACACCGGGTGGTCGGGAGACAAACGCTTCAAAGGCTGCTGACAGTCTCGCGGCCAGCCGCCGGGTGCCCTCGCACCCGGCGGGTCCTCCGTTAAGGCTTCCCCCGCAGCGCGGCGGCGGCTATCGCCTCGCCCTGGTCCGCCGACAGCCCCAGCGCCCGGATCACCGCGGCGTACGTCGCGGCTGCTTCCTGGGCGCGGGCCAGTGCTTCGTCGCCGGTCGCTCCGACGAACGTGCCTGCCCTGCCGCGGGTTTCCAGCAGGCCGGTCTCTTCCAGTTCCCGGTACGCGCGCGCCACGGTGTTCGGCGCGATGCCCAGTTCCGCGGCGAGCCCGCGCACGGTCGGCAGTTTCGTGCCCACCGCCAGCGTGCCGTCGTTGATCTGGCCCGCCAGCGACGTGCGCACCTGCTCGTACGGCGGGACTGGCGAATCCGGGTCGTAGCTGATGGTCATCGTTTCCGCCGTTTCCGTCGGACGCTGACCGCCACGGCCAGCGCCAGCGATGCGAACGCGACCGCGAAGCCGATCAGCACCACCCATCCGCTGACGTAACCGCCGGTGTCCCCCGGGTGCAGGTGCGGTCGCGCCAAATACATCGGCCCAGGTTAACGGGCGGCGGCGATGAGATCGGCCAGATCCTCCGAACCGGCAGGCAGCGCGTCGGCCGGCCACCAGCGCAGGTCGTCGGATTCGTCGCTGCGCACCGGTTCCGCACCGGGCGGGGCGTGCACGGCGTAGCGGACATCGAAGTGCCGGGTCGGCACGCCCAGCGAGCAGGTGATCGGGTGGACGTCCAGGTGGACCGGCGAGTCGCCGATGACCAGGCCGGTCATGCCGGACTCTTCGGTCGCTTCGCGCAGCGCGGCCTCGGCGAGGGACGCGTCGGCGGGTTCGCAGTGCCCGCCCAGCTGCAGCCAGCGGCCGACGCGCGGGTGCAGGGTCAGCAGGACCTGGGTGCCGGTCGAGTCGAGCACCACCGCGGACGCGGTGAGGTGGCCCGCCTCGCAGGAGCGCTGGCAGGTGTCCGGACGCGTAGCCAGGAAGCCGAGGAACGCTTGCCGGAGCGACTCTTGCGGGGCCGTCGAGGGCGTCCACTGGGCGAGCGCGGCGATCGCGGATTCGTGCAGGGTCATCGTTCGATCAGCCAATCGCCGGTGGTGAGCGGGCCACGGGCGGGCGCTGGTGCGGCCGGGTGCCCGACGGCGATCGCGCCGAGCGGACGCCAGTCGTCCTCCAGGTCCAAAGTGGACCGGACCAGGTCGGCGGCGAAGATGGTCGAGCCGATCCAGCAGGAGCCGAGTTCTTCGGCGGCGAGGGCGACCAGCAGGCCCTGCACGGCGGCCCCGGCGGCGACGGTGAACATGGTGTTCTCGTGCCGGTTCCGGCGCTCGTCGCGGTAGGTGTGCATCCCTTCCGACAGCAGGAACGGAATCACGATTTCCGGAGCGCGGTAGAGAATGTCGCCACGGGACAAGCGTTTCGCGATCTGCTCCGGAGGGAAGCCGTCGCCGGTCAGGTCGGCTTCCCAGGAGTCGCGCATCGCGTCGAGAAGCTTGCGGCGCAAACCCTCGTCGCGCAGCCAGAGAAACCGCACCGGGTGCGTGTGGTGCGGCGCGGGCGCGGTCAGCGCGGACGCCACCGCGCGGCGCATGGCCTCCGGGTCGACCGGTTCGTCGCCGAACTGCCGGACCGAACGCCGGTGCGGCACCGCTTCGCGGCGGCCTTGCGCGATGGATTCGTTGGTGCCCAGCCGGAAGAGGTCTTCGTCGACCGGGCGGATGAGGTCGCGCGCGGTGCTGCCGTCGTCGCGGATGTCGAGGCCGCGCACGACCGCGACCGGCAGTCCGCCGAGCTTGCCCTTGACCAGGTCCGCCGCGGCGGCGATCTCGTCGGCGACCGCGATCTCGGTCACTGCCAGCTCATTGCCCTGCGAATCGATCTGACCGGCGTAGCCGTGCAGCACCCGCAGGCCGGACGCGCCGATCGCGGCGTCGGTCTGGCCGACCCGCCAGGCGCGGCCCATCGTGTCGGTGACGAGCACCGCCACCTCGACGCCCAGCCGTTCCCGCAATCCGTTGCGCAGCGCCAACGCGGACGCGTCCGGATCCGCGGGCAGCAACGCCACCTCGTCGCCGCGCACGTTCGACGCGTCGATCCCGGCCGCCGCCTGCACGATGCCGAGGTTGTTCTCGGTGATCACCGTCCGGGCGATCCGCGCGACCACGCGCACCGATTCCTGCTCGATCAGTTCGCGACGGGCCGCGTCGCGGGCCTCGGGCTCGCTCGGCACGCGGACGAGCCGACCTTCGATCTTTGAGAAGGCCTTGCTCGTCACCACGACGACGTCGCCCGACCGCAGCCAGGGCGCGGCGGACACGATCGCGCCAGTCAGATCGTCGCCGGGACGAAACTCCGGCAGACCGGGGACCGGCAGGATCTCGATCTTCGACGAAGCGTGGTCAGCCGGTGAATCAGTCAACGGAAACTCCCGCAACGTCGAGCGCCGCGCGGACCATGTCCGCGGTCGCGTCCACATCGGACATGAGCAGCGGCACCGCGCGCACTTCGACGCCCGGCACGGTCACCTCGTGGTCTTCCGGCGCGACCAGCCAGCCGTCGAGCACGCCGCCCTCGGACCGCGCGCCGTAGTGCCGGCCGACCGCCTCGGCCGAGGTCTCCACGTCGATCGCGGTGAGACACGCGTCCGCCATGCCTCGCAATGCTTTCCCGCCGATGATCGGCGAGATCCCGACGACCTTGGCCCGCGACTTCCGCAGCGCCTCGCGCACCCCGGGCACGCCCAGCGTGGTGCCGACCGAGACGACCGGATTCGACGGCGCGAACAGCACGACGTCCGCTTCGGCCAGCGCTTCCCGCACGCCGGGGCCCGGCTTGGCCTCGTCGTTGCCGACCGCGACGATCGAATGCGCGGGCACGCCCGCCCGGTAGCGCACCCACCACTCCTGGAAGTGCACGGCCTTCTGCTGGCCCGGCTGCTCCGGGTCGTCGATCACGACGTGCGTCTCGACCCGGTCGTCCGACATCGGCAGCAGCCGCACGCCGGGCTGCCAGCGGTCGCACAGCGCCTCGGTGACCTGGGACAGCGGATAGCCCGCGCGCAGCATCCGCGACCGGATCAGGTGCGTGGCGATGTCCTTGTCGCCCAGCCCGAACCAGGTCGGCTCGGCGCCGTAGGCGGCGAGCTCCTCCTTGACGGTCCAGGTCTCGCCCGCGTGGCCCCAGCCGCGTTCGGTGTCGATGCCACCGCCGAGGGTGTACATGCAGGTGTCCAGGTCCGGGCAGATGCGCAGGCCGTGCATCCACACGTCGTCGCCGGTGTTGACCAGCGCCGTGATCTCGTGCGGCGACTCGCCGGCGCCGATCGCGGGCAGTCCGAGTGCGGTCTTGACCCCGAGCAGGAACCGGGCGCCGCCCACCCCGCCCACCAGTACGACGATCTTCACGGTTCGCGATCCTCGCACGTCCGCGGCGCCGGGCCCCAGTACCGGTACCTGTGGTGCTCCGAACAGCCCAACCCGGAATACAACGCCAGCGCTCCGGCGTTGCCCGCCGCCACCTGCAGCACCCACCGCTCGGCCCCGTGCCCGCGGCCCCAATCGGCGAGTGCGTTGAGCGCCGTGGTGGCCAGCCCGCGCCGGCGGAACGCGGGCGAGACGGCGAGCCGTCCGACGTGCAACCAGCCGTCCACTAGCGCGCCGCGCACCGCGCCCGCAGTGGTGCCGTCCGCCAGCACCACGCCGTACCCGACCTTTCCGGTGGTCACGACGTGCCGCTGGGCGGGACCGGGCTCGGCGGTGCCCTCGGCCAGCTCCCACCACTCGGGCGTCGGCTGGTCCAGCACCTCGGCGCCGCCGGCCGGCCCGGACGGCAGCGGGCCGGTCAGCACCACGACCTGGTGCCCGGCGGAGTGCTCGACCCGCTCGCGCCAGCCCGCGGCGGCCACCGCCCGTTCCAGACGGCTGTTCTCGACCACTTGAACGGCGGGCGGAATGCGCCGGGCGTGGGCGAAGTCACACACCGCTCGCAGCGCGTCGGAGACCGGGCGGCCCGGGTCGCCGATCGCGAGTGCGCTGTTCGCACGCCCGGTGAAGCCGTCCGCCCAGCGCAGCACCCATTCCCCGAGCGGTTCTTCGACCAGTGCCGGCCACGCTTTCGCGCACACGATTTCGAGCTTTTCGGCGGCGTTCACGGTTAGATTGTGACGGAGAGAGCTGTCCCGTTCCGCAGGAGAACCCCATGAGCTACGCGCGCAAGGACGACCGGCACAACGACGACCTGGTCGACGAGATCGCCGACGGCTTCAAGCGCACGCTCGAGGAGAAACGCGAGGACGGAAAGCCCGCCGCTCCCGGATTCACCATCACCGGGGACTCCCGCAACGCGCCGAAGCCACGCCGCCGGGACCGCTGAACGGCGTCCTCCCAGCACCTGGATAAGGGTCGCCTAACCACCACCGAGGGCGCGGGAAGCGCGTAATGTCCGCACCGACCGGCCCAGCAGGAGAAAGCCAGGAGTACGCAGTGACCTACGTGATCGCCGAGCCCTGCGTCGACGTGCTCGACAAGGCGTGTATCGACGAGTGCCCCGTGGACTGCATCTACGAGGGCGAGCGGATGTTGTACATCCACCCGGACGAGTGTGTGGACTGCGGCGCCTGCGAGCCGGTCTGCCCGGTCGAGGCCATCTACTACGAGGACGACGTCCCGGACAACTGGTCCGACTACACCAAGGCGAACGTCGACTTCTTCAACGAGCTCGGCTCGCCCGGCGGCGCGTCCAAGGTCGGCGTGACCAAGAACGACCCGGCCTTCATCAAGGCTCTGCCCCCGCAGGGCGAATGATCAAGCTGCCGGACTTCCCCTGGGATTCGCTCGCCGAGGTCAAGGCCCGCGCACAGGCGCATCCCGGGGGAATTGTCGACCTGTCCGTCGGCACCCCGGTCGACCCGGTGCCGGACTCGATCCGCGCCGCGCTCGCGTCGGTGTCGGAGATCCCCGGCTACCCAGCCACCCACGGCACGCCCGAGCTGCGCGAAGCAGCGGTCGCGGCGCTGCGGCGGCGATACGGGATCACCGGGGTCGAACCGGACGCGATCCTGCCGACCATCGGCTCGAAAGAGGCGGTGGCCTGGCTGCCGCGGCTGCTCGGCTTCGGACCGGGCGACCTGGTGGTGATCCCGGAGCTGGCGTACCCGACGTACGAGGTCGGCGCGCTGCTGGCGGGTGCCGAGGTGGTGCGCGCGGACGGGCTGACCCAGCTCGGCCCGCGCCGTCCGGCGATGATCTGGCTGAACTCGCCGTCCAACCCGACCGGCCGAGTGCTGGGCGTCGACCACCTGCGCAAGGTCGTCGAATGGGCACGCGACCGGGGCACTGTCGTGGTGTCCGACGAGTGCTATCTCTCGCTCGGCTGGGAGGAGGAGCCGGTCTCGCTCCTGCATCCGTCCGTGCACGACGGCCGGCTGGACGGCCTGCTCGCGCTGCATTCGCTGTCCAAATCGGCGAACCTCGCCAGCTACCGGGCCGGTTTCGTGACCGGCGACCCGAAGCTGGTCGCGCAGCTGCTGGAGGTGCGCAAGCACGCCGGCATGATCGTGCCGCGGCCGGTGCAGCAGGCGATGGTCGCCGCGCTGACCGACGACGACGCCCTCGCGGCGCAACGCGAGCGCTACCGCGGCCGCCGCGCCGTGCTGCGGAAAGCGTTGCAGGAGAACGGTTTCGAGATCACCTACTCGGACGCCGGACTGTACTTGTGGGCCACTCGCGGGGAATCCGCGCAAGCCACCGTCGAGTGGCTGGCCGAGCGCGGCATCCTCGTCGCACCGGGCACGTTCTACGGACCGCGCGGCAAGGAGCACGTGCGGATCGGGCTCACCGCGACCGACGAGCGCATCGCGGCCGCCGCGGAGCGACTAGCCCAACGCTGAGCGAGGTCGCTGAGACCCCGCCGCACCCCCCGGGCGCCGCCGCCCGTCCAGCCCAATGCACCCCAATGCCACATTGGGTGCATGCGACGCACCCAATGTGGCATTCGGTGCGTCAGATGCACCCAATGCCACATTGGGGTTCTTTCGGCAGCCCGTGCATCGTGGGTGCCGGGCCTGTCGGTTAGTAGTCGCGGCCGGTGAAGCCGCGGTAGACGAACCGGGTCAGCGCCTCGACGGCCTCGTCGTCGGTCGGCGGAGTCCAGCCGGCTGGCGGCGTATTCGTCAGCCACATCTGCGCGAAGCTGTCGATCAGCCGGTACATCATCGCGAGCGTGAGCTGCGTATTCGCCGGCAGTCGCAGCCCGGCCGCGGTGATGTGGTCGAGGTGGCCGGCCACATCCGCGGCCTGGGTGGCGCCGAACGTCGCGTAGGCCGCCGCGAAATCGTCGTTCACCTCGGCGGCTTGGCGCAGCGCCTGCATCGTCGGCGCATTGTCCCGGTAGAAGTTCCAGTAGTGCCGCACGTGCCAGCGGACCGCTGCCGGATCGCTGAAATCGGACAGGTGGTCGGTGCCTGCCGCGTCTCGATCGCTCGCTGCGGCCAGATCCGCCAGCAGCGCGATCAGCAGTTCTTCCTTGCTCGCGAAGTGGTTGTAGAACGACCCCGCGGCCCGGCCCGCCTCCTTGGTGATGTCGGTGATCTTCGTGTTCAGGTACCCCTTGGCCGCGAACACGCGCTTGGCCGCGTCCTTCAGCGCCGCTTCGGTCTCGGCGGCCTTCTCCTTGCGGCTCGTCGCCGTCATCCGGCACCTCCCTTGACGCGGAACGCTATCAGCGGCCATGATGAATCAAGATTCACTGAATATATATTCATTTAGGAGGGGCGATGGGGACCAAGGTGCTGGTGGCCGGTGCCGGGCCGACCGGGCTGACGCTGGGGATCGAGCTGGCGCGCCGGGGCGTCGGCGTGCGGGTGCTGGAGAAGGCGCAGCAGTACTTCGCCGGTTCTCGCGGCGACGGGCTGCAGCCGCGCACGCTGGAGGTTTTCGAGGACTTGGGCGTGCTGGACGCGGTGTTCGCCGCGGGTGCGCCGCCGTATCCGATTCGGGTGTATCTGGACGGGCGGTTCGACACCGTGCGGCGGATGGCCGCGCCGGTCGAGCCGACGCCCGCGGTGCCGTATCCGGGGGCTTGGTTCCTCGGCCAGTCGCAGACCGAGGCGATCCTCCGGGACCGGCTCGCCGAGCTGGGCGTGCGAGTGGAGCTGGGCACTGAGTTGACCGGGCTCGCGCAAGACGACGAGGGCGTCACGGCGGAGCTGTCGACCGGCGAGACGGTGCGCGCCGATTACCTGGTCGGCGCGGACGGCGGCAAGAGTTTCGTGCGCAAGGCACTGGGGATTCCGTTCGAGGGGACCACGGACGAGTCGATCCGGCTGCTGCTGGGCGACGTGTCCGCGGAGGGGCTCGACCACGACGCGGCGTACTGGTTCGCCGCGGCGGACGAGCCGATGTCCGGCGTCGGGTTCACCCCGCTCGCGGGCACGCCGTACTTCCAGTTCAGCTCGCCGATCGGCGAAGCAGACGCGGAGACCTCGCTGGCCGCACTGCAGGCGCACCTGGACCGGGTGTCCGGCGGCAGCGTCCGGTTGCTCGACCTGGCCTGGTCCACGGTGTGGCGGCCGAATATCCGGCTGGCCGCGGCGTTTCGGCAGGGCCGCGTGTTCCTGGCCGGCGATTCCGCGCACGTCCACCCGCCGACCGGCGGGCAGGGGCTGAATACCGGCGTGCAGGACGCGTACAACCTCGGCTGGAAGCTCGCCGACGGATCGCCGGAGCTGCTGGACAGCTATGAACCGGAGCGGCGCGCGGTGGCGGCGCGCGTGCTAGGCGTGAGCAGCGCGTTGCTGGAGAAGTACAAAGACGGGGCGGACGACGCACACGAGCGCGGTCCGGAGACCCAGCAGCTCGATCTGACCTATCGCGGCGGCCCGCTGTCGCCCGCCGGTGCCGGCGGGCTGCGGCCGGGGGACCGGGCGCCGGATGCTCCGCTGGTCGACGAAAACGGCAAGACCGTGCGGCTGTTCGAGCTGTTCCGCGGTCCGCATGCGACGGAGCTGGTGTTCGGCGAGGGGGAGCTGGGGACCGGGCAGCCGTCGTACCGGATTCTTCCGGCCGGGGCCGATGGCGACGGGCTGATCGATGAAGGCGGGCACGCCTACGCGGCGTACGAGGGCGTGGCGGGGAAGCGGGTGCTGGTACGGCCGGACGGTTATGTGTGGTCGGTGTCCTGACCCAGCTAGGCGAGCGCTGCGGACGGGGCAGATCAGCTCAGCCGACCGCGTGTTCCGCTTTCTCGATCCGATGCCATACGTCGAGCCAGATCGCCCGCGCCCGTGCGCGCTTGGCCAGTTCGTGCTCGACGATCCGGCCGGCCACGAAACCCATCTCGGCGTCGGCCTCCGGCAGCACATGCCGGACCTTCTCGGCCGCGAACACCGCGTCCTGGTGGTCGCCGAGCACGGTCTGGAACTTCCGAGTCGCCTTGATCAGCTCCTGCAGCTTCGCGGCCCGCTTCTTCGAGGCACCGGACCGGGCCAGCTCGGCGGTGTAGCGGAGCTTCTTGCCGTGGATGCGCAGCGCGTGCAGGGCGTCGTCCGGCGGGTTGGGCGGCAGCGCGGCGACCGCGCGGGCCAGCTTCCGGTACGGCTTGCGCAGGTCGGCGGGGCCACGCCGATCTGCGGGGGGCGCTTCGACCTCGTGGTCGGCGGGGCGGGCCAGCTGGGCGATGCTCTGCAGCAGCATGGCGTACCGGGGGCTGGACAGCGCCCGGTTCAGCCGCCGCCGGGCGGTGCTGCGCTCGGCCACGAAGCGGGAGACGAGCCGGCGGCCGGCGGGCTGGTCGCGGACGTCGAACTCGGCGACCACCTCGCGCAGGTGGCCGATCAGCACGTCGTAGTCGCGGACCTCGCCGAGCGCCTGGCCGAGCCAGCCGAGGTCGGCGCGGACCGGTTCGGCGGCGGGTCCGACCAGCCCGCCGGAAGTCTTGAGCACGCTGCGCATCCGCCGCTGCGCGACCCGCATCTGGTGCAGGTCCTCCGGGTCGGCACCAGCCCGGGTGCCCGGCTCGCGGGCCAGCAACTCGCGCAACTCGTGGTCGAGCTTGGCGCGCACGTGCGCGGCCGCCGGGGCGCCGGGTCCCGCTTTCACCGGCTCTGCGGCGAGACCGAGCGCGACCGGTGTCGTCGGTTCCGGAGTGCGGCGGCTGGTCGCTTCGGAGGTCATCCGGTTAATGGTAGGTGAACTCCGGGCGCTGTGGCCTGAACGAGCGGAAGGGTGCGCTCCGGTCAAACCGGGAGCGCACCCTTCCGCTGGACCAGGTGGTTCAGTTGGCGTGCAGTGCCTCGTTCAGCGTGATGCCGACGCCGCCGCGCGGCACGACCTCGACCGCGCCGGTTGCCGAGTTGCGACGGAAGACCGCGCCGGAAATCCCGGAAATTTCGCGGGCCTTGACCGTCTTGCCGTCGACCTCGACCTTGGTGCCCGCGGTGATGTACAGCCCGGCTTCGATCACCGTGTCGTCGCCGAGCGAGATGCCCGCGCCGCCGTTCGCGCCGATCAGGCAGCGCTCGCCGACCGAGATCACCTCGGTGCCGCCGCCGGACAGCGTGCCCATGATGGACGCGCCGCCGCCGATGTCGCTGCCGTCGCCGACCAGGACGCCGGCCGAGATCCGGCCCTCGACCATCGACGCGCCGAGCGTGCCTGCGTTGAAGTTGACGAAGCCCTCGTGCATGACCGTGGTGCCGGACGCGAGGTGCGCGCCGAGCCGCACCCGGTCCGCGTCGGCGATCCGGACGCCGGTGGGCAGCACGTAGTCGACCATGCGCGGGAACTTGTCCACGCCGTAGACGACGACCGCGCCGCGCGAGCGCAGCCGGAGCCGGGTCTGCTCGAAGCCCTCGACCGGGCACGGGCCGTGGCTGGTCCACACGACGTTGGCCAGCAGGCCGAAGATGCCGTCCAGGCTCTGCCCGTGCGGCTGGACCAGCCGGTGCGAGAGCAGGTGCAGGCGCAGGTAGACGTCGTGCGCGTCGGCGGGCGCGGTGGCCAGCTTGCCGATCGTCACGCGCACCGCGACGACCTCGACACCGCGGTCGGTGTCCGGGCCGAGCAGCGCGGCCGCGGACTCGCCCAGCACCTCGGCGGTCTGCTCGGCGGTCAGTCGCTCGGTGCCGCCGGTGCCGGTCGCCTCGACCAGCTTGGGATGCGGGTACCAGGTGTCCAGCACCGTCCCGTCGGACGTGACGGTCGCCAGCCCGACGCCGACGGCGCCGGTCGTTTCGGGGTCAGGGGTCTGCTCGCTCACGTCGGTCACGGTAGCCGAAGCGGGCCGGTTCACCCCGTGGTGGCCAGCTGGTTCACCTTTTGCTTGACCTCGGTCAGCGCGAGCGAGATGTCCGACAGCGCCTTCGTGCACCCGCCGCCGACCTGGGCGACGGTGGTGCAGCCGGCCCCGCGGAACGCGCCCACCGCCCGGTCGATCGCGGTCGCGTCGTCGTCCAGCGGCTGGTTGATCGTCTTGCCGGATTTCGCCAGCTTGTGCACCGAACCGGAGGCGTTGCCGACCTCGGTGACGTATTTCTCACAACCGCTCGGCCGCTGGGACTGCGGGGCGGTGAAGCAGGAGTCCGCGGACAGCGCTTCGAGCTTGGTCGGCAGCGCGTCCGGCCCGGGGTCGCCGGCGCCGGGTCGGGCTTTGGGCCCGGCTTCGGTGGAGCAACCGGTGAGGACAAGGGCGAGGACGCCGAGAGCGACCAGGGAGCTTCGCGTGCGCACGCCTTCACGGTAGCCCCCGGCTGAGCTGGGTACGGTGCCGGTATGACCTCGCTTGACCTGCGCGCGGATCCCGCCGACCTCACTGCCGCCCTCGTCGATGTGTTCAGCGTCTCCGGAGAGGAGGCGAAGCTCGCCGACGCGGTGCAGGCGGCGCTGGCCGAGCAGGCCCCGCACCTGGAGGTCGTCCGCAACGGCGACGCGGTGCTCGCGCGGACGAACCTCGGCCGCGGGTCGCGCGTGGTGCTGGCCGGGCACCTCGACACCGTCCCGGAGAACCGGAACCTGCCGTCGCGGCGCAGCGGCTCCGGGGACGACGAGGTGCTGCACGGTCTCGGCACGGTCGACATGAAGGGCGGCGACGCGGTCTTCCTGCACCTGGCCGCGACGCTGCCGGAACCGAAGCACGACCTGACTTTCGTGTTCTACGACAACGAAGAGGTGGAAGCGGTCCGCAACGGGCTCGGCCGGATCGAACGCGAGCTGCCGCAGTGGCTGGCCGGCGACCTGGCGATCGTCGGGGAGCCGTCGAACGGTGTGATCGAGGCCGGTTGCCAGGGCACGCTGCGCGTCGAGGTGTCCACGAGCGGGACGCGGGCGCACACCGCGCGCGCGTGGATGGGCGAGAACGCCATCCACGCGCTGGCCGAACCGCTGCGGCGGCTGGCGAACTACTCGGCGCGGTCGGTCGAGATCGACGGCCTGACGTATCGGGAAGGCTTGCAGGCCACCGGCATTTCCGGCGGGGTGGCCGGGAACGTGGTGCCGGACGCGGCGGTGCTGACCGTCAACCACCGGTTCGCGCCCGACCGCGCCCCGGAGCAAGCGGAAGCGCACGTGCGCGAGGTGTTCGCCGGATTCGAGGTGTCCCTTGTGGACCTGTCGCCCGGGGCGCTGCCGGGCCTTTCCGCGCCGGCGGCGGCCGAACTGGTCGCCGCGGCGGGCGGCCGGGCGGCGGCGAAGCTGGGCTGGACGGACGTGGCGCGGTTCGCGGCGCTGGGGATGCCCGCGGTCAACTTCGGACCGGGCGATCCGACGCTCGCGCACACCCAGCAGGAGAACGTGCGGACCGCCGAAATCCGCGAGGTGGCTTCAGTACTGCGTCGATTCCTGAGCTGAGTATCAAGTCCGGGAAGGGCCCCTTGAGGGACTTGGATTCCCGGAAGGGGCCCTTCCCGGACTTGGGCTGCCGTCTCGAGCGGGCGCGAGCGGGCGCGGGCAGGCGCGGGCAGGCGTGGGCGGGCGCGGGGCAGGCGGTGCGGGTGGGCTGAGGCCGGGGCGGCGACGAGCGCGGCACCCCGGCCCGCAGCGGTCAGCGGCCTTGCAGCGACTTGACGGTGTCTCCGAAGGTCCAGTTCTTCGAGCCGTCCCAGTTCAGCGACCAGGTCATCAGACCCTTGAGGCCGGGCACGCTCTGGTAGGCCTGCGAGACCAGGTCCGGGCTCAGGTAGCCGCCGCCGGCGCCGGGCTGCGCGGGCAGTCCCGGCACCTGCTTGTCGAGCGGAACCCGGATCGTGGTGCCCTGCACGGTGAGGCCCTGGTCGAGGCACTTCGTCTGCACGGTGAAGCCCTGGACGGTGCCGGCCTGGTAGCTGTCGCCGGAGCAGCCGTACATGGAACCGTTGTAGTACTGCATGTTCAGCCACCAGAGCCGGCCGTTGTCGACGTATTTCTTGATGATCGGCAGGTATGCGCCCCAGATCGAGCCGTTGGTGACCGACCCGCCGGTGACATAAGCGGTTTCCGGGGCCATGGTGAGCCCGAAACCGGCCGGCATCTGCGAAAGCACGCCGTCGATGATGCGTTCCAGATTGGCCTGCGAGGCGGACAGCGAGGTGATGTCGCCGCTGCCGGAGAGCCCGGTTTCGATGTCGATGTCGATGCCGTCGAAGTTGTACTTCTTGAGGATCGGCACGATCGTGCTGACGAACTTGTCGGCGACCGAACTGGACGACAGGTCGATGCCCGCGGCCGCACCGCCGATCGACATCAGGATGGTCGCCCCCGCGGCCTTGGCCGCGCACATCTCGGCGGGCGTGGACACCTTGACCGTGCTGTCCATGCCGTCTTCCCACTGGACGGTGCCGTCGGAGAGGATGACCGGGAACGCGGCGTTGATGACGTTGTAGCCGTGCGCGGCGATGCGGGAATCGTTGATGGGCACCCAGCCCATGCCCGGGTGCACGCCGTTCGAAGCGCCGTCCCAGTTCTCCCAGTAGCCCTGCAGCACCGGCCCGGCCGGGCGGGGCTTGACCGCGCATGTGTCGTCTCGCGGTGCGACGGCCGCCGAGGCGGGAGAGATCCCGGCGAGCGGCAGGGCGAGCACAACCGCGACCGCGGCCCCGAACCAGTTCCGTCCGAACATCACGGCTCCCGTCCCCGATAACGGTGTTGGCGCAACGGTAAGCGGCGCGCGGCGGGATTCCTACCGCCGATCGTATGGTCTAGACAAATTGGCGGATTTGGTCTGGACCTCATGCTCGTCCAGGCACTGGCCAGCCGGGCGCGAGGTGCCGCGCCCGACTGGCCTGGCCAATTCACCAGCCTGCTCAGCAGGCCCCGTTGTCCGTCCATACCGACCAGGAACCGGGCGCGCCCGGCTCCGAGCCGATCGAGTACCAGGTCGAGGTCCACTGGTGACCGTTGTGCGAAACCACGTCACCGGGGTAGTACAGCGCGTTCGCGTCCCACGTCTCGATGCCGGTGCAGCCGGCCGGCGGGGTGCCGTCGCCGACCGTCAGGGTGAAGTCCGCGGTGTGCGTCGCGGCCGGACCCGTCGCCGTGACGGTGATCTTGCTGTCGCCGTTCGGGGTGGCGGACGTGGTGGCGATGGTCAGCGTCGCGGTGCCGCCCGACTGCACGGTGGCCGGGTTGAACGTCGCGGTCGCGCCGGTGGGCAGGCCGGTCGCGGTCAGCTTGACCGACTGGGCGTTGCCGCTGGTGACCTTGGTGGTCAGCGTCGCGCTGGCCGATTCACCCGGCTTGATCTTGGCGTTCGCCGGGGAGACGGCCACCGAGAAGTCGTTGCCGGCCGGAGGCTGCCCGGAGCAGGTCGCTTCGCCGGAGACCGCGCCGACCGAGATCGCGTCCCAGGCCGCCTTGGTGGCGTTGAACTCGGTGCAGCTGCCCGGGAACAGGTCGACCGCCGCCTGCAAGGTGGCCTTGCGGGCCGCCTTGTGGTTCCAGGACGAGGTCTTGTGCAGCAGGCCGTTGTAGAAGATCTTGCCGGCCTTCTGGATGCCGATGCCGGTTACGCTGCTGTTGTTGCAGGTCGGGCTGGCCGGCTTGCCGCCGCCCGGGTTCGAGCCCTCGGCGAGCAGGTAGAACCAGTGGTTCTGCGGGCCGGCCGCCGCGTGCACCTCGGTGCTCGGGATGGACGACGAGTAGCAGTTCGGGTCGCCCTCGCGGCTCGGGTCGTACATGTAGCGAATCGGGCCCTGGCCGACCAGGTTCACGCCCTCGCCGACGGTGTAGTCCGGGGTGTCGACCGGGTTGTTCGCGTACGCCTCGGTCAGCGCGCCGAAGACGTCGCCGGTGGATTCGTTGAGGCCGCCGTTCTCGTTGCCGGAGCCCGCGCCGCCCGGGGTGTTCTGGAAGATGCCGTGGCCGAACTCGTGGCCCGCGACGTCCATCGACGTAGCCTGGCGCTGGTTGTCCTGCGAGTGGCCGAAGTGGGTGGACGAGCCGTCCCAGTAGGCGTTGACGTCGTTCAGGCCGACCGACGCCGGGAAACCGTTGCCGTTGCCGTCGATTCCGCTGCGGCCCAGCCAGTCCTTGAGCATGTTCCACTCGGTCTGCACGGTGTAGAGCACGTCGACGCAGCCGGTCTCGAGGTCCGTGCCGGACCCGTTGCCCCAGGAGTTGGAGGACTTGGTGAACACCGAGCCGCCCTCGCGGCCGCAGCTGATGCCCGGGCGTGTCGAGTCGCGCATCGAATACGAGCTGCCCGAACCAGAGGTGTCGATGCTGACCTGGCCGGCGTAGTAGCTGTTGCCGTTGCCCGCCGCACGCGGAGCGGCCGCGGCGCCAGTGCCGTTAGCCGGAGCCTCCGCGCGGACATCGTCGCGGGTGTTGAGCACTTTGCCGGTGGCGGCGTCTACGAAGACGTGCAGATTGCTCGGTGCCGTCGCGGTGCGGCCCTTGACGACGACCTCGTAGGCGAGCTTCGGCTGCGCCCCGCCGAGAACGACCAGGTCGGGTTTGCCGACTGTGCTGACCGTCGGCAGCTGAGCGCGAGCGACCGACGCGGCCTTCGTCGCGTCGACGGCCGGTGTGGTGCCGACCGTGATGGCCGCGCCACCGGCGGAATCGGTGCCGCGGACCTTGCCGGTCCCGTCGGCGACGATCACCGCGTCGCCGCCGACTACCCGCAGTCCGGCATAGCTGCGCTCGTAGGCGTTGTAGTACAACCCGGCGTCACCCTTGGTGGTGCCGACTCGGTGCAGGCTTTCCGCCGAGCTCTTGCTGAGCCCGAAGACGCCGGCGTTGGCCGCCCGGTCGGCGGCCGCGATCGCGGCCGCCTGCGGGTCGGCGGAGGGCGGTGCGGGGGTCGCGGCGGCCGGGGTCACCGGCAGCGCGAGCAGGGACAGGGCGAGACCGGCAACGGAAGCGACGCCGGTCGCGAGCCCTCTTCTGGACGTCATCGACAGTCCTTTCGGGGTACACGACGGGGAGAAGCACAACGCGCGTTGAGCCGGGGTTGATCAGGCCGCGGACACAGTGAGTAAAGGGAGGCTCACCAGGGCGGTCAATGCGCTGAACGGACCAGCGGGACTCGGGGCGCGATCGGGAAGATTCCCGACATCAGCGCGCAGAGCAGCGAAAACG
The DNA here is from genome assembly GCF_000383915.1 of Amycolatopsis benzoatilytica AK 16/65. Taxonomy (NCBI): domain Bacteria; kingdom Bacillati; phylum Actinomycetota; class Actinomycetes; order Pseudonocardiales; family Pseudonocardiaceae; genus Amycolatopsis; species Amycolatopsis benzoatilytica. The sequence goes on along the minus strand of NZ_KB912942.1, from coordinate 5,817,323 downwards.
TTGATTCTGGACGGGCCGGACAACTTTCGTAGGTAGTTGACGGACAACCGGCCGTTGGTAGGAGCGGCCGCCGGTGGTTCCCCGCGTTCAAACCTGGGTAATCGAGTCGTCACGCTCTGGTGCCGACGCGGCCGCCCGGCGGGGTGTCCCGGTGCGTAGGCTTGGCTGGTGAGCGAACAGTCTGAGTTTCCCGACGGCCAGTACCCCGAGCGCCCGGTGGAGCGGCACAAGGGCCCGGTGGTGCTCCGGCGCGATCGGCGCGACCAGGGCAGCACCACCGATCAGCGGCTGCTGGACTCTCGCGGGCCGAGCGACTGGGTGCACACCGACCCGTGGCGCGTGCTGCGCATCCAGGCCGAGTTCGTCGAGGGATTCGGCGCGCTGGCCGAGGTTCCGCGTGCGGTGACCGTGTTCGGTTCGGCGCGCACCAAGCGCGACAACCCGGAGTACGAACTGGGCCGCAAGCTCGGCGGCGCGCTCGCCGACGCCGGTTTCGCGGTGATGACCGGCGGCGGGCCGGGCGCGATGGAAGCGGTGAACCGCGGCGCGAACGAGGCGGGCGGGTTCTCCGTCGGGCTCGGCATCGAGCTGCCGTTCGAGCAGGGCCTGAACCCGTGGGTCGACCTCGGCGTGAACTTCCGGTATTTCTTTGCGCGCAAGACCATGTTCATCAAGTACTCGCAAGCTTTCATCTGCCTGCCCGGCGGTTTCGGCACGCTGGACGAACTTTTCGAAGCGCTCACCCTGGTCCAGACCAAGAAGGTCACCAAGTTCCCGGTGGTGCTGTTCGGCACCGAATATTGGGGCGGGCTGTACGACTGGATCGCGAAATCGGTGCTGGGCGGCGGGAAGGTCGGCGAAAAAGATCTGGAACTGCTGCACCTGACCGACGACATCGACGACGCGGTGCGCGTGGTACAGGATTCCTACCAGGCTTGGGAGGACACCCACTGATGCGGATCTGTGTGTTCTGCGGGTCGGCGCGCGGCTTCTCGCCGGAGTACGCCGAGGCGGCGGCCGGCGTCGGAAAGCTGCTGGCGCAGCGGGGAATCGGCCTGGTCTACGGCGGCGCGAGCGTCGGCACGATGGGCGTGGTGGCGGATGCCGCGCTCGCCGCCGGCGGCGAAGTGATCGGCGTGATCCCGGAAGTGCTGTCCAGCGTGGAAATCGCGCACGGCGGGCTGACCAAGCTGCACGTGGTGGCAGACATGCACCAGCGCAAGGCGAAGATGGCCGAGCTTTCGGACGCGTTCGTCGCGCTGCCGGGCGGGATCGGCACGCTCGAAGAACTGTTCGAGGTGTGGACCTGGGCGCAGCTCGGCATTCACCGGAAGCCGATCGGGCTGCTGGACGTGGCCGGGTACTACTCGCCGCTGGTGGCGTTCGCCGACCAGATGCTGGGCGAAGGGTTCTTGCGGCCGGAAACGCGGTCCTTGCTGAGCGTGGATTCCGACGCGGAGGCGCTGCTGGACCGGATGAGCGCGGGCTGATTTCCGCCCGGTGGTTGCCCGGCGCTCGCCGGGCAACCACCTACGAAGCTTTCTCGCCCGGCCGCTTGTGATAGGTGTCCACGTATTCCTGGCCGGACAGTTCCAGAATCGCGTACATGATTTCGTCGGTCACCGAACGGCGGATCGCCGGCGACGAGTCCTGTCCCTCATACCGCGAGAAGTCCAGCGGTTCGCCGAACCGGACGCGGATCTTGGCCGGCCGCGGGATTTTCGCCCCGTTCGGCTGGATCCCCTCGGTGCCGAACAACGCCACCGGCACCACCTTGGCCCCGGTGGACAGCGCCAGCGCGGCGACGCCGGTGTGCCCGCGGTGCAGCCGCCCGTCCAGCGACCGGGTGCCCTCCGGGTAGATCGCGAAGACGCCGCCGTCGGTGAGCACCTTGCGGCCGGCTTCCAGCGCGGCCAGTCCGGCCTGGGCGTTGCCGCGTTCGACCGGGATGTAGCCCAGCGCGTCGAGCGATTTCGCGATGAACCGGCCCTTGATGCCTTTGCCGGTGAAATACTCGGCCTTGCCGAGAAACCGGACCTGGCGCGGAGTGGTGAAGGTGATCACACCGGTGTCGAGCGCCGCCCGGTGGTTGGCGGCGAGCAGGACCGGTCCGTCCTCCGGGATGTTCGCGACGCCCTCGACCTGAGGCCGGTACAGGGCGCGGACCAGTGGTCCGAGCACGAAACGGACGAGCAGCGACAGCAAGGGTTCTCCCTCCGGAGGATCGGGCACCGCTTCTAGCATGGCACGATCAGTCCATGAGCTGGTTTCACCGTCGCACCTGGCAGGAGCCCGGGTGGAGCGTCCCGGACATCGTGGCCGCCAAGCGTGGCCGGACGGTGTCGGTGGTGCTGCCGGCGCTGGACGAGGAGGAGACCGTCGGCGCCGTCGTCGCCTCGGTGCGCCCGCTGCTCGGCGGCGTGGTGGACGAGCTGGTGGTCGTAGATTCGGGTTCCGCCGACGGGACGGTCGAGGCGGCCGAGGCCGCTGGCGCGCGCGTCGTGCGCCGCGAGGACGCGGTGCCGGAGCTGGCCCCGCGGCCGGGCAAGGGCGAGGTGCTGTGGCGTTCGCTCGCCGCGACGACCGGCGACGTGATCGTCTTTCTCGACTCCGACCTGGTCGACCCGGACCCGGCGTTCGTGCCGTCGCTGCTCGGCCCGCTGCTCACCGAGGACGGCGTGCACCTGGTCAAAGGCTTCTACCGGCGACCGCTGCGGCTGGAGAGCACCGGCGGTGGCCGGGTGACCGAGCTGCTGGCGCGCCCGGTGCTGTCCGCGCTGCGCCCGGCGCTGGCGGAGCTGGTGCAGCCGCTCGGCGGCGAGTACGCCGCGACGCGCGAGTTCCTGGAGTCGGTGCCGTTCGCGGGCGGGTACGGCGTCGAGATCGGGCTGTTGCTGGACGCCGAACAGCGGTACGGGCTGGACGGGCTCGCGCAGGTCAACCTCGGGGTCCGCAAGCACCGGAACCGGTCGCTGCTGCAACTCGGGGTGATGTCGCGGCAGATCCTCGGGACGGCGCTGGCGAGGTGCGGGATGCCGGGCGCGGAGACGGCCCGGTTCACGCAGTTCGTGCAGGTATCCGGGGAGTGGGTGCCGGACGTGTCGGAGGTCGCGGTGCAGGATCGGCCGCCGATGCGGGAGGTGCTGGCCGCTCGGACCTCGTGAGCGAAATTTCGCGAGCTCCGTGCCGCCCGTTCTGCCCGAGGACGGCTTGCTCGAAACCGGAGAGGGAAGGCTTGCGGGCCCGGCGAAGGCGAGTGCCGCCAGGCCGACGCTTCCGGCGACCGTCGCCTGGGTGCTGCGGTCGGTCCGACTTGTCGTGCTAGCGCGACGTTCCTTCTGGCGGTGTGTCACGATCGTCGCGTGACGACCGCGCTGATCTACCTCGTAGTCATGCTGCTGGTGGCCGCCGTGGTGTTCCTCCTGGCCGCTGTGGTGTTCGGCCGCGGCGAGGAGCTGGCCCCGCTGCCGCCGGGCAGTTCGCCCACCCGGCTGCCCGCCGAGGACATCACCGGCGAGGACGTCCGGCGGGTGCGTTTCCAGCTGGTCTTCCGTGGCTACAAGATGTCCGAAGTGGACTGGGTGCTGCGCCGGACCGGGGTGGAACTGGACGAACTGCGCGAACGGGTTGCCCGGCTCGAAGCCGCGCAGCAGCCCCGCGAGGCCGCGCACCGGAGGCCGACGGGTGAGTGACCTGGTGCTGTCGGTCGACGTCGCGGCGCCGGCCGGCACGACCTGGCTGGCTTTGACCGACTGGGCCCGCCAGGGCGAATGGATGCTCGGCACGTCGGTGCGGGTGATCGAGGGCAACGGGCGCAGCGTCGGCTCGAAGCTGTCGGCGTTCACCGGGTTCGGCGGGATCGGCTTCACGGACAAGATGGAGATCACCGCCTGGGAACCGCCGCTGCGCTGCGCGGTGCGCCATCTGGGCAGTTTCGTGCAGGGCACCGGCCTGTTCCAGGTGCTGGCCAAAGACGGCGGGCACTGCACGCTGGTCTGGGCGGAGCATCTGAAGCTGCCGTTCGGCCTGCTCGGCCGCGTTGGCTGGCCGCTGGTCCGTCCGGCTTTCGCGCTCGGCGTCCGGCATTCGCTGCGGCAGTTCGCGAATTTCGCGGAGAATTACTCGATGGGGGAGCAATGACGGAATTGCTGGGCGAGGACGGTGTCGCCCGGTGCAGTTGGGGCAACTCGGCACCGGACTACGCGGCATACCACGACGAAGAGTGGGGGGTGCCGCTGCACGGCGAAGCCGAACTGTACGAACGGCTGTGCCTCGAGTCCTTCCAGTCCGGGCTGTCCTGGATCACCATCCTGCGCAAGCGCGAGAACTTTCGTAAGGCGTTCCGCGGCTTCGTGCCTGCGAAGGTGGCGCGGTTCGGCGAGAAGGACGTCGAACGGCTGATGCAGGACGCGGGCATCGTGCGCAACCGCATGAAGATCGAAGCCGCGGTGAAGAACGCGCGCGCGATGGAGTCGCTCGACGTGGCGCTGGACGAGTTGCTGTGGACCTTCGCACCGGCGAAGCACCGGCGCCCGCGCACAATGGCGGACGTACCCGCAGTGACCGACGAGTCGAAAGCGATGGCGAAGGAACTGAAGAAGCGTGGCTTCGCGTTCCTCGGCCCGACGACTTGCTACGCGCTCATGCAAGCCACCGGCATGGTCGACGACCACGTGGAAGGCTGCTTCCGCGCCGCGTGAGCGCAGTACCCGCTCACGCGGCGACGGTGCTTATTTCCCCTGGAAGTTCGGCTTGCGCTTGGTGACGAACGCTTCGACCGCCTCAGTGTGGTCCGCGGTCCCGCCGAGCGCGGTCTGTGCGGCGTCCTCGGCGGCGAGTGCCTCGTCCAGCGAGGACTCCGCCGCGACCGACAGTACGTTCTTGATCTTCGCGTACGCCACCGTCGGCCCCGCCGCGAGCTTCGCGGCGACCTTCTGCGCCCGAGCTGCCAGCTCCTCGTCCGGCACGACCTCGCCGACCAGGCCGATGCGCAGTGCCTCCGCCGAGTCGACCGTGCGCGCCATCAGCATGAGCTCGGCCGCACGGCCGTAGCCGATCAGTCGCTGCAGCGTCCAGGACGCACCCGAGTCCGGGCCGAGCCCGACGTTGGCGAACGCCATCAGGTAGGAGGAGGACTCCGCCGCGATCCGCAGGTCGCTGGCATAGGCGAAGGCCGCGCCCGCGCCCGCCGCGGTGCCGTTGACCGCGGCGATCACCGGCTTGGCCATCCCGGTGATCAGCTTGACGATCGGGTTGTAGTGATCGCTGACGGTGTGCAGCGGCGCCGGGTCGTTCGCCTGCAGCAGGCCGACGTGCTCCTTGAGGTCCTGCCCCGCGCAGAACGCCTTGCCGGTGCCGGTGAGCACGACCGCGCGCACGTCCGGGTCCTCGGCCGCCGCCCGAAGTTCGGCGATCAGGCGCTCCTTGAGCTCGACCGTCAGCGAGTTGTACGCCTCCGGCCGGTTCAGGGTGAGCGTGCGCACGCCGTCGGCGTCGGCGGTCAGCAGGACGTTGGATTCGGTCACGAGTGCTCCTAGGAAGCGGGTGCTCAGGTTCTCGGCACTGAGTCTCGCATTAGCGCGAGACAGCGGGGAGAGCGCGGCGAGGTGGCGTTCAGCTCTCGTACGAGGCCGCGAACTCCACCAATGTCCGCGCCGCGAAGCCGGACGCTCCCGGCACCACGTCGTCGTAGGTCTTGTCCGCCCGGGCCGGACCCGCGATGTCCAAGTGCGCCCACGGCAACCCGGCGGTGAACTCGCGCAGGAACAGCGCCGCCATGATCCCGCCCGGACCGCCGGGAGTCTGCCGGACGTCGCCGAGTTCGCCGTCGATGCCGTGCGCGTAGTCCTCGACCAGCGGCATCCGCCACCACGCCTCGCCGACGCGGGCGCCTGCCTCGACCACCCGGGAGGCCAGTTCGTCGTCGGTCGCGAAGACGCCGCCGGTGCGCAGGCCCAGCGAGACCTTCATCGCCCCGGTCAGCGTCGCCGCGTCGACGACCAGGTCCGGCTTGAACCGGTCGATGCCGTACACCAGCGCGTCGGCCAGCACCATCCGGCCTTCGGCGTCGGTGTTGCCGACCTCGGTGGTCCGGCCGCCGTAGTGCCGGACGATGTCGCCCGGCCGGTACGCGCTGCCGGAGACGTGGTTCTCCGCGGTGGGCACGAGCGCGGTGACCCGCACCGGCAGCTTCAGTTCCGCGATCGCGCGCACCGCGGCGATCACGGCCGCGCCGCCCGCCATGTCGGTGCGCATCAGGTGCATGCCGTCGGCCGGCTTGATCGAGATGCCGCCGGTGTCGAACGTGATGCCCTTGCCCACGAACAGCAGGTGCTTCGCCGCTCCGCGGGGACGGTAGGACATTTCGATCAGGCGGGGCGGCGAAGCGGAACCGCCGCCGACAGCGAGGACGCCGCCGAAGCTGTTGTCCGCCAGCCACTTCTCATCGCGCACGGTCACCTCGACCGCGCCGCCGAGCACCTTCGCGGTGGTGTTCGCCAGCCACGCCGGGTTCTTCACGTTCGACGGCGAGTTCGCCAAGTCGCGGGTGAAGGCGGCGGCCGCGGCGAGCACGCGGGCGCGGTCCACCGCTTCCGTGTACGCGGGCACGGCGCGCTCGTCCGCGACAACCAGCCGCACTGTCGGCATCGGCGGTTTCGGCTCCGAAGTGGTCACCACGAACCGGTAGCCGCCGAGGGAGAGCCCGGTCGCCAACTCCGCTGCCTGCTCAGCAGTCGCGTCTTCGGGCAGTACAACCTGGACAGTCCGGATCGGACGATCCTCGGCCGCCGCGCGGAACGTCCGTGCCAGCGCCGCGCCGGTGCGCCGGTAGTCCTTCGCCTCGCCGTCGCCGATCCCGGCGGCCCAGCGCGGGCCGTCGCCAAGCAGGTCCCGCACCTCGGCGGTCTTGCCGCTCGCGTCGTACGTTTCGGCCTCGTCCGGGGTGACCAGCACGGCCAGCGCGAGCCCGCGGCGGGTCGCGGCGACGACCTCGATTCCGGGCAGCTTCGTGGGAACGGGTGGTAGCGAGTTACGCACAGCAAGCAACCTTCGGGCGCAGATGGACCGCAACCCCGGCCTCCATGCGGAGACCGGGGTGCACAGTGGACAGAATGGGGGAGCTGGGGTCAGCCAGTGACCTCCTGCAGCGCCTCGCCGAGGTCCTTCGCTTCCTCCGCGGAGAGCTCGACGACCAGCCGGCCGCCACCCTCCAGTGGCACCCGCATGACGAGGCCCCGCCCCTCCTTGGTCACTTCGAGGGGACCATCTCCGGTCCGGGGCTTCATGGCCGCCATAGCGTGCTCCCTCCGTCTCAACCGGCGCGCCCGGGTCGCGCACTCCCATGCCAGCCGGGTCTCGACCTCCATTGTCCCTCATCAGCGCCCGGGCGCGAACGCGGACCGATCATTTGACGCCGCATCGGTGCTGGTATGCCGCCCGGCGCGGCTCCGGGGAAGCTGACCAGCCGGTTCAGGAGAGTTCTTCGTCCCGGCGGGTCAGCACGCGCGGTTCGCCGTCGGTGATCGCGACCGTGTGTTCCGTGTGCGCGGTGCGCGAACCGTCGGCGGAGCGGATGGTCCAGCCGTCCGGGTCGTACACGATGCGGTCAGTGGTACGGGCCAGCCACGGCTCCAGCGCGAGGGTCAGTCCCGGTCGCAGCTTCATGCCCCGGCCCGCCTTGCCGCGGTTCGAGACGTGCGGTTCGCCGTGCATGGTGCGGCCGATGCCGTGCCCGCCGAACTCGGTGTTGACCGGGTAGCCGTAGCCGGTGGCGACCGCTTCGATCGCGGCGGAGATGTCGCCGAGCCGGTTGCCTGGGCGGGCCGCCTGTATCGCCGCTTCCAGCGCTTCTTCAGTGGCCCGGACGATCCGCTGGTCCTCCTCGGCCGGGGTGCCGACGATGACCGTGCGCGCCGAGTCCGCCGCCCAGCCGTCGATGGTCACCGCGATGTCCGCGGTGAGCACGTCGCCGTCGCGCAGGACGTAGTCGTGCGGCAGCCCGTGCAGGACCGCGTCGTTCACCGACAGGCAGATGACGTTGCGGAACGGGCCCTTGCCGAACGAGGGCGAGTAGTCCCAGTAGCAGGATTCGGCCCCGCGCCGCTTGATCATGCCGCGCACGTGGTGTTCCAGGTCCATCAGGTTGACGCCCACGTCGGCGAGCCGGCCGACCTCGGTCAGCACTTCGGCGACGAACCGCCCGGTCACGTGCATGCGGTCGATCTCCGCAGGCGTCTTCAGCTCGATCACGACTACCTCGCGTCCTGGGTTGCGGTATTTCTATACCGGAACGGTAGCACGGTGCCGGGATAGAAATACCAGGTCTCAGCGGGCGTCGCCGAGGACCTGGTCGCGGAACGCGCGCACGGCGGGCGGCAATGGTTCGCCAGCGCGCCAGGCGAGCCCGATCGTCCGGCTGACCGGCGGCTGCAACGGCACTTCCGCGACGCCAGCCGGAGCGCCGGGCTCGAAGCGAGGCAGGAGCGCGACGCCCAAGCCGGCGCCGACCAGTCCGCGCACGGTGTCCGATTCCTGGCCCTCGAAAGCGACTTTTGGCGCGAAGCCGGCGGCAGCGCAGAGGTCGTCGGTGATCCGGCGCAGGCCGTAGCCGGGCTCGAGCAGCACGAACGGCTCGTCGGCCAGTTCCGCCACCCGCACGCCGCGCCGTCCGGCCAGCCGGTGCCCGGCCGGGACGGACAGATGGATCGGCTGCTCGTCGAGCACCGCGGTCTCCAGCCGGTCGTCCGCGATCACCGGGGCGAGCAGGGCGAGGTCCAGCTCGCCGGAGACCAGCCGGTCGACCATGTCCTGCAGCGAACCCTGCACGAGCGTGAATCGTGCGGACGGTGCTTGCTCGCGGTAGGCCCGCAGCAGTCGCGGCACCAGCGAGCGGCCGAGGAGATGCAGGAAGCCGAGCACGACGCGGCCGCTCTCCGGCTCGATCTCCTCGCGCGCGAGGCGGGCGCCGGCATCGACTGCCGGCAGTGCCCGTTCGGCGGCGGCGGCCAGCAGCTCGGCGGCTCGGGTGAGCCGGACGCCGCGGCCGTCCGGCACGGTCAGCGGCGCGCCGAGCGCTTGTCCGAGCGCGGCGATGCGACGGCTGACTGTGGGTTGCGGCACTCCGAGGATCTCGGCCGTGCGGGTGACGTTCCCGGTGCTTCGCAGTGTGACCAGCAGTTGGAGGTGCGGGACGAGCTGCGCGGTCAGGTTTTCATTCAGCACGGTATGAATGATGGCTGATCAACGTATTAGACGCATTGATTAGCTCGGCTTACTTTCGAGTTCGTGCTCACGTCCGACCGCCGGGTCAAGATCGCGGTAGCCGCCGCGGGCTTCACCTCGTTCGCCCTGCTCTACGCCCCGCAAGCAGTGCTGCCGCAGCTCGCCGCGCAGTACCGTCTCGACCCCGGCGGCGCGGCCCTCGCGGTGAGCGTGGCGACCGGCGCGCTCGCCATCTCCGTGTTGCCCATCGCCGCACTGTCCGAAGTGGTCGGCCGACGGCCGGTGATCATCGCGTCGGTCGTGCTCTCGTCGGTGCTGGGCCTGCTCCTGCCGCTGATGCCGGACTATTCGGTGCTGCTCGTGCTGCGCGCGCTGCAGGGCGTCGCGATCGCCGGATTCCCGGGCGTGGCCACGGCATATCTCGTGGAGCGGCTCGGCAAGGCCGGAGTCGCCGCCGCGGTCGGCGCGATGATCGCGGGCAACACCATCGGCGGCATGACCGGACGGCTGGCGACCGGGTTCACCGCCGGTCCGTTCGGCTGGCGCGGCGCGTTGTACGTGGTGGCTGGACTTTCCCTGGCCTGTGCCGTGGTGACAGTCGTGATGCTGCCGCCGTCGGCTCGGGCGGCTCGGGCGGCGGGGGACCGGCAGGGCCTGCGGGCCGTCGGGTCCGGGCTGCTGCTGGCCGTGCAGCGGCCGGTGCTGCTGGTGCAGTACGCGGTCGCGCTGCTGGCGATGGGCTCGTTCGTCGCGCTGTACAACGCGGCCGGTTTCCGGCTGACTGGCTCGCCGCTGAACCTCTCGCCGGCGATCGCGTCCATGGTGTTTCTCTCCTACGCGCTCGGCTCGGTCTCGTCGGCGACCGCCAACCGGCTCTCCGCTCGCTTCGGCCGCCGCCAGGCGCTGACCGGCGTGCTGGTGCTGACCGCGGCCGGCGGGCTGCTGACGATCCCGGATTCGCTCCCGCTGATCGTCGTCGGTTTTCTGGTGCTGACCACGGCGTTCTTCGCCGCGCACTCGATCGCGAACAGCTGGGCGGCGGCAGAGGCACCGGAGTCCGCGCGCGGCCAGGTCGGCGGCCTGTACACGCTGATGTACTACCTCGGCAGCAGTATCGGCGGCGGGATCGGCAGCGTCGTCTACAGCCACGCGGGCTGGGACTGGCTGATCGCGGCAGTGGTGGTGTGGCTGGGCCTGGCGGTTACGGCGGTGCAGGTGGGCACGCGAGTGCGGCGCGCCGAGCCAGCGCTGGTGTAGCCGGCGAGCCGGTCACGAACAGGCGGTCGCGACCAGCAGCCCGCCGCCGACCGGCAGCATCGCCGGGACGAGCCGGGAGTCCTCTCGTACCGCGCGCGCGACCTCGCGCAGCGCCATCGTCTCCGGGTCGCGCCGGGACGGGTCGGTGACCCGCCCGCCCGCCAGGACCTGGTGGAACACGATGACCCCGCCGCGGCGCAGCAGCGCGACGCCCTGCTCGTAGTAGCCCGGGTATTCGATCCGCGCGGCGTCGACGAACACCAGGTCGTAGCCGCCCGGGGTGAGCCGGGAGAGCACGTCCAGCGCGCGCCCGGCGATCAGCCGCATCCGGCCCGGCGGGTAGCCCGCTTCCAGGAACGTCTTGCGCGCCGCGCGCTGGTACTCGGGCTCGACGTCGATCGAGGTCAGCACGCCGTCGGCGGCCATCCCGCGGAGCAGGTACAGCCCGCTCACACCGGACCCGGTGCCGACCTCCACGACCGCTCGCGCGTTGACAGTGGCGGCCAGGAAGCGCAGCGTCGCCCCTGCCCCGGGGGCCAGCGGGGCGCAGCCGAGATCGGCCCCGCGCATCCGTGCCGCGGCCAGCACGTCGTCGTCGGGCGAGTACCCGTCAACGTGCTCGGCGCCGACCGCTCCGGTCTCGGCCGCCGCCTGTGTCCCCGAACTCACGCGCGAAGGTTAGCGCTGGTTGTCGATAAATCAGCGAAGGCTCCCTGGTAATTGCCCGAATGCCAGCAAACGTCCAGCATCCGGGCGGTGCGGAGCTGGCTGAAAAGTTCTCAGGCTGCTCTCAGATCGGTCTCATGAGTTCCATAAGGAAGCTCGGCAAACTCAGTCTCAACCGCACGGGAACACCGTGTCCCCGATCCGCGTTGGTAGAGGAGTAGAGGAGTGACCCAGATGGAGGTGCCTGCTCCCCTGATGCAGAAGGCCGAATTGCCGGAGCCCGCCGCGGTGACCGTGGACGCGACCGAGGCGGCGTGGACGCCGCCCTCGTGGGACGAGGTCGTGCGCGAACACGCCGACCGGGTCTACCGGCTCGCCTACCGCCTCACCGGCAACGCGCACGACGCCGAAGACCTGACCCAGGAGACCTTCATCCGAGTCTTCCGGTCGCTGGCGTCGTACAAGCCGGGGACGTTCGAGGGCTGGCTGCACCGGATCACCACGAACCTCTTCCTCGACATGGCCCGCCGCCGCTCGCGCGTGCGCATGGAGGGGCTGCCGGAGGACACCGACCGGATCGTCGGCGACGACCCGAGCCCGGAGCAGTACTACAGCGACACGCACCTGGACCCGGACCTGCAGGAAGCGCTCGACGAACTGCCCCCGGAGTTCCGCGCCGCGGTGGTGCTGTGCGACGTGGAGGGCCTGTCGTACGAGGAGATCGGCGCGACACTGGGGGTCAAGCTGGGCACCGTGCGCAGCCGGATCCACCGCGGCCGCTCGGCGCTGCGCGCTTCCCTGGAGCGCCGTCGCGCGATGCGCGACGAATCTGCGAAGGTGTCCGTATGAGCGGCTGGCGCCTCGCCGAATCCCACCTCCTCCCGGACGCAGTCGTCGCCTTGGTCGACGGAGAACTGACGCCGGTCGCGCACGACCGGGCCACCGCGCACCTTGCACGCTGCCCCGGCTGTGCGGCAGAGGTGTCGGCGCAGCGACAGGCGGTGGCGGCGGTGAAGGACGCCGGCGCGCCTTCGATGTCCGCTGGGTTCTTGGCCAGCCTCCGGTCGATTCCGGAGCACATCGAGCTGCCCGGCACACCGGACAACCTCGCGGTCACCGCGGACGGCCAGCTGGTGGCGATCCAGCGCCCGGACCGGGTGGCCGGGCTCCGCGACGGCGGCGTGCTCGGAGGTGCCGCGCCGTTGGGAACAACCGCGCCGCTCGGGCAGTCGGCGAACGTGCTCGGCGGCGGACGGTTCGGACTCAGCCGCAAGCGAGCAGCGCAGGGAGCTGGGGTCGTCGTATCCGGCCTCGTGCTGAGCGCCCTGGCGCTGGTCGGGACGTCGGCGGACAGCGGTGAAGGGGCTAGCGACCCGGGAGTGCTGAACGCCAGCTTCCCGCCGGCCCGGACGCTGGCTCCGGAGTCCCCGGTGACGGTTTCTTCGGCGGTTCCGGCACCGGGCGAGGTATTGCCCGCGAAGGCGGCGGTCGCTGCCCGGTGAGGGCGGCTCAGGGGTTGCTGACCGTTTTCCTCGGATGGCCTCAGCACGCTCGCGCGGACAACGGGCTGCCTCAAGCCCCACACTCATTTCACCGCGCGCCAGCCACACTCGCCTGAAGGCTTGGGTATCGTCGGCCTTCCGTACCAACCGCGTCTCCGGGGAACGATGACCGACCAGCCGAACACACCCCCTGTCCAGCCGGGCACGTCCGCCGCCGGCGGCACCGCACAGAACACGGGTGCGGACCGGCTGACGCCAAGGCCCCTGGACCGGCCCTCGGTGGACCCGCAGCAGGCAGCCGTCTTCGGCCGGCCGCGCGGCGTCGACGGCGCGTTCGACAAGCTCTACACCCCGCCCCCGGCCGGCAACGGCCAGCCGCTCAACCTGGCCCCGCCGCCGCCGGAATCGCTGGCCGAGGCGTTCAGCCGGCCCCCGGGCGCGGAGAACGTCCTGCTCCAGCGGCCCGCGGAAGCCACCCTCGACCCGGAGGCTCCGGAGGACCCGCTCTGGTCCGACAAGTCCGACCCCTGGCGCGACCCGGGCGCCGGCGCGGTCCTTTCCGATCCGGCCGTCGCGCAGGAAGACGAGAAGGCCGCGAGCCCGGACCTTCCCCCCGGCGCGCGGCTGAGTCTTCCCGAAGTCCTCTTCGGACGCCGGGTCCAGCCCAAGGCATTGGCGCTGCTCGGCGTGGTGGCCCTCCTGATCGGGGCGGCCGGCGGGCTGGTCGGCTGGTGGGTCGCGGACACCGGTTCGTCGCTCACCGGCAGCGCCACCATCTCCGAGGCCGAAGCGGCGAAGGAACGCCCGCCCGGCTCGCTGGCCGACATCGCCAAGCGTGTCTCCCCGGCCGTGGTTTCCCTCGAAGTCGTCAAGCCCGGCGCGGACAGCGGCGAGCAGGGCTCCGGCGTCGTCATCGACCCGCAGGGCTACATCCTCACCAACGAGCACGTCGTCTCGACCGCGGTCAGCGACCAGAACGCCAAGATCACCGCGATCTTCAACGACGGGACGCGCACCGAGGCGAAGGTCGTCGGCGCGGACCAGAAGACCGACCTGGCGGTCGTCAAGGTCAACGTCACCAACCCGGTCGTCATGCAGATCGGCAAGTCGTCCGACCTGCAGGTGGGCGACTCCGTGATCGCCGTCGGGTCGCCGCTGGCGCTGCAGAACTCGATCACCGCGGGCATCGTCAGCGCGCTGGACCGGCCGGTCACCGCGGGCGGCGACAACGGCGCTTCGCCGGTCACCTACTCGGCCATCCAGACCGACGCCGCGATCAACCACGGCAACTCCGGCGGCGCGCTCGTCGACTCGACCGGCGCGCTGGTCGGCATCAACTCGGCGATCCGCTCGTCCGGCCAGGACGGCGGCAGCATCGGCATCGGCTTCGCCATTCCCAGCGACTACGCGATCAAGATCGCGAAAGCCCTGATCAAGGACGGCAAGGTCGCGCACGCCGACATCGGGATCAACGCCGCCTCCACCGTCGCCGGGTCCACCACGATGGGCGCGCAGGTGCGCAACGTCTCCCCGAACGGCCCGGCGGCGAACGCCGGGATCAAGGAGGGCGACGTGATCACGAAGGTCGGCGACCACGTCGTGCGCAATTCCGCCGAACTGACCGTCGCGGTCCGCGGCCACGACCCGGGCCAGGTGGTGCCGGTGCAGCTGGCCCGCGACGGAGCGGTGCTCGTGGTGGACGTCACGCTCGGGTCGGACTGACACGTTCCCTTAAGGTTCCGTCCGACGTTTGGGCCTGCCGGGGCGCGAAACCGCCCGGGTAGGCTTGGCCGGGGCAGCACCGAGCGGAGGTTTCACGGGTGTTCGACAGTGTCGGCTGGGGCGAGATCCTCGTGCTCATCATCGCGGGGCTTTTCATCCTCGGACCGGAGCGGCTGCCGGAAGCGGCCTCCTGGCTGGCTCGCAGCGTCCGCAAAGCCCGCGACTTCGCGACCGGAGCGCGCGAGCAGCTGCGCGAGGAGATGGGTCCCGAGTTCGACCAGCTCCGCAAACCTCTCGAGGACCTGCGCGGGCTGCGCAACCTCGACCCGAAACGGGTCGTCGCCCAGCACCTGTTCGACGGCGACTCCGATCCGCTCGGCCTGAACAGCTTCAAAAACGAGCTGAACGGCGCGGCCGCGACCAACGGGGCCACGCCGACGATCCAGCCGCAAACCCCGATCCCGCAGCCCGAACCGCTCAAGCCGGGCGAGCGCCCGCCGGTCGACCCGGACGCCACCTGAGCGTCGCGCGGACACGCCCGAGCCGACGCGAGAGGCGCTGACCATGCTGGGTAGATTCAGGGCATCAGCTCTACCGACCCTGGAGGTTCCTGACATGTCACGCCGTGCGGCTGCGCTGGCCGGAACGATCGCTGCGGCCGCCCTCGCCGTCGCCGGGTGCAGTGCCGACGACGAGCCGAGCACCCAGCCGCCCGCCACCTACACTTCGGTGCCCGCGCCGGCGATGTCGTCCTCGGCCGCGCCGTCGGCCGCCCCGTCCAGCGCCGCCGGGAACGCCGGCCAGTCGAACGTGAAGCGCGGCGCGGACACCGGCGAGGCAGGCGTGGACGTGCTGGTCACCGTCGGCTACCAGGGCGGGAAGGTCACGCCGGAGACCGGCGTGGTGGACGTCAAGGTCGGCAACAAGGTGAAGATCACCGTGACGTCCGACCAGGCGGACAACGTCGACGTCCAGGACCAGCCGGGCGAGTCGGTCGCACTGACCCCGAAGAAGGCCCAGGACATCACCTTGACGGTGACCAAACCCGGCGACACCAAGGTCACGCTGCGCCAGTCCGGCGCGCTCCTGGTCACGGTGCACGCCGCCTGACCCCAACGCCCCAATGCCACATTGGTTGCGTCCCACGCACCCAATGTGGCATTGGTTGCGTGGGACGCACCCAATGCCACATTGGGGTGCTACCTGCCGGCGGGGCTCACGTTCAGCATCATCCCGGCCAGCCCGCGCGCCCGGACCGACAGCTGCTTCGCCGCGTCCTTCAGCACCAGCGACGCCGGCGCGTCCGGCTCGGCCAGCACGATCGGCGTGCCCTCGTCGCCCTGTTCGCGCAGCCGCGGGTCGAGCGGGACCTGGCCGAGCAGCGGCACCTTCGAGCCGACCGACTTCGACAGCGAGTCCGCCACCGTCTGGCCGCCGCCCGCGCCGAACACCTCGATCCGCTCCCCGGACGGGGTTTCCAGCCACGACATGTTCTCGATGACGCCGGCCACCCGCTGCCGGGTCTGCATCGCGATCGCGCCCGCGCGCTCGGCCACCTCGGCAGCGGCCTGCTGCGGCGTCGTCACGACCAGGATTTCCGCGTTCGGGATCAGCTGCGCCACCGAGATCGCGATGTCGCCGGTGCCCGGCGGCAGGTCCAGCAGCAGGATGTCCAGGTCGCCCCAGAACACGTCGGCGAGGAACTGCTGCAGCGCGCGGTGCAGCATCGGGCCGCGCCACACCACCGGCGCGTTGCCCGGGGTGAACATGCCGATCGAGATCACCTTCACGCCGTGCGCCTGCGGCGGCATGATCATCGTGTCGACCTTGGTCGGCTTCTCCCGCGCACCCAGCATCCGCGGGATCGAGTGGCCGTAGATGTCCGCGTCCACCACGCCGACCGACAGACCGCGCTCGGCCATCGCCACCGCCAGGTTCACAGTCACCGACGACTTGCCCACGCCGCCCTTGCCGGACGCCACGCAATACACCCGGGTCATCGAACCCGGCTGCGCGAACGGGATGACCGGCTCCTCGGCGTCGCCGCGCAGCGACTTGCGCAGTTCCGAGCGCTGCTCGTCGCTCATCACGTCCAGCTCGACCCGCACGTCCGCGACGCCGGGCAGCTTCGAGACGGCCTTCGTGGTGTCCGCGGTCAGCGTCGCCTTGAGCGGGCAGCCCGCGACCGTCAGGTAAATCCCGACGACGACGACCCCGTCGTCACCGACCGTCACGTCCTTGACCATGCCGAGGTCGGTGATCGGTTTCTTGATTTCCGGGTCGTACACGTCCTTCAGCGCGGTGCGGACGTCGTCGACGCTGGGGAGCTGCTGTGTACCAGTCACGAACCCATCGTACGTACTGCCTGGTTCAGCTCTGCTTCGCCTTGCGCGGCTTGGCGTTCACCGCCAGGTCTTCGCGCAGCCGGTCGAGTTCGCTGCGCAGGTAGTCGCGGGTCGCGACCTCGCCGACCGCCAGCCGCAGCGAGGCGAGTTCGCGGGCCAGGTACTCGGTGTCCGCCTTGGTCTGCGCGGCCCGGGTGCGGTCTTCCTCCAGCGACACCCGGTCCCGGTCGTCCTGCCGGTTCTGCGCCAGCAGGATCAGCGGCGCGGCGTACGCCGCCTGCGTCGAGAACGCCAGGTTGAGCAGGATGAACGGGTACGGGTCCCACTGCAGCGACAGCCCGACCATGTTCAATGTGATCCAGACGATCACGATCAGCGTCTGCCAGAACAGGTACTTGCCGGTGCCGAGGAACCGCGCGATCCGCTCGGTGAAGCGGCCGAAGGTATCCGGGTCGATGTTCAACCGCAGCCGGGCCTGGCTGCGCGGCTGGTCGAGCTTGCGGCCGGAGCCGAGTTCAGGCACGGTCGGTCTCCTGGAGATCAGCACTGTCGGCGACGTCGTGGAGTCCGGTTTCGCGCCAGTCGTCGGGCAGCAGGTGGTCGAGGACGTCGTCGACGGTGACGGCGCCGAGCAGGTGGTCTTCGGCGTCGACCACGGGGCCGCACGTCAGGTTGTACGCCGCGAAGTATCGCGTGACCTCGGCCAGCGGCGCTTCCGGGCGCAGCGCGGTGAGGTCGGTGTCCACCGCGCTGGCGACCAGTTCGGCGGGCGGTTCGCGCAACAGCCGCTGGAAGTGCACGACGCCGACGAACCGGCCGGTCGGCGTTTCCGTCGGCGGGCGGCACACGAACACCATGCTGGCGAGCGCGGCGGGCAGGTCCGCGTTGCGGATGTGTGCCAGCGCTTCGGCGATCGTCGCGTCCGGCGTGAGCACTACCGGCTCCGGCGTCATCAGACCGCCCGCGGTGTCGGCCGAGTACGCCAGCAGCCGCCGGACCGGCGCGGATTCTTCCGGCTCCATCAGTTCCAGCAGCCGGCTCTGCTCGGCCGGGGCGAGTTCGGCGAGCAGGTCGGCGGCGTCATCCGGGCTCATCGCCTCGAGGATGTCGGCCGCGCGTTCCTCGGGGAGGTAGGAGAGGAGTTCCTTCTGGTCGTCCTCGGGCAGTTCCTCGATGACGTCGGCGAGCCGTTCGTCGTCCATCGCGTCGGCGACCTCGTGCCGTCGCTTGATCGGCAGGTCGCGCACGGTGGCGGCGACGTCGACGGCGCGCATCGTGTCGAACAGCATCAGCAGCTGGCCGGCCCCCTGCGGCTGCCCGGTCAGGTCGGTGAGCCCGAGCCCGGCCACCTCGTTCCACGGCAGCACCTGCATCGCCGCGCGCCGCCGGCCCAGTGCGAGCCGGGTGGACCGTTCGCGGACCGCCAGCTTGGCCAGCACCCAGTCGCGGGTGCGGGTGGGTTCCATGGCGGCGTCGACCACGGTCAGCCGGGTTTCCGAGCTGCTGGTGAGGGAGGCGTGCGCGTCGAGCAGCTGGCCGCATACCAGGACCTCGTTGGGCCGCTGGTGGAAATGCCGCATGTTGACCGAGCCGGTGGCGAGCGTCACGGCGTTCGGCTCGATCGAGGTCACCCGCAGCATGGGCACGAACACCCGCCGCCGGGTCGCCAGTTCCACGACCATGCCCAGGATCCGCGGCGGCTGCTGGTCCAGCCTCAGACCGGCGACGACGTCGCGGACCTTGCCGATCGATTCGCCGTCCGGCCCGAATACTGGCAAACCCGCCAGCTGAGCCGCGAAAACCCGGTTAGTGCCCGCCATGGCGCCGAGACTATCGGCTGGCGTCCGGGAGCGCTCGTGCCGCTGCTTGGCGAACTCTCAGCGGCTTTGTGCCCATCGGGAGAGCACCGGCAGCGCGTCCGCGGACGGGCCCTCGCCGGCGTCCTCGCCCAGGCCGCCGAACTCCAGCACATCCTGCGCGTGCCAGAGCCGGTTCTGCACCGACCGCACCAGCGTCCACGCCTTGACCCGATCGGCGTCCAGGCCGGTCGCGGCGACCTTCGAATCCAGCGTGGATTCGCTGAACCGGTTCCACAGCAAGGAAAAGACCCCGAATTCTAGGTCGCCGGCGAGCGGCTTCGGGTCGATCACCAGCCACCGTTCGCGGGTCCCGGACAGCACGTTCTGGTAGTGCAGATCTTCGTTCACCAGCGCGTCGCCTGCCGTCGGTCCGAGCTCGCGCAAGACCGCCAGCGCCGCGTCCAGCTCCCGGCGGGGGAATGGCTCGCGGGTGTCCTGCCACATTTTGGGCAGTTCCTCCCGCAGGTCTTCGGCCATGCCGCGGAGCGTGCGGACGAGAGCGGCCGGCGCGGGCACCGCGAGCCGCCGGGCCAGACCGCTCATGATCTCGACCGCGGGAAGCAGCGGTTCGTCGTCGAGGGTGCGGCTGTCGTCGAGCCGTTCCAGCAGCAGTGCACCGTCTTCGGGCGCGGACTCCAGCAACAGCACCGAACCGCGACCGGCCCATGTGGACAGTGCGAGCGATTCATCGCGCGATTCGTCTTCCACCCAGCCGAGTTTCAGCACTGCCCGGCTGCCGTCGGCGCGCCGGGCGGGCTGAACCACGCCGACGTACCCGTGCCGTGCGACGTCCTCGAACTCCAGTTCCCACTCGCGTGCGTACCTCTCGGCGAGCGCGGGCAGCGAGGCGAGCCACGGCACGGCTTCTGGACCCAGCACGAGCGGGGCGCGTTCGGCGAAGGACGGCGGGACGACGAAATCGGTCACAACACCCATTCTGGCCGGGCAAACAAGCCGTTTCCGGGGTTGTCGTCGCGCGTACAGTGAGAAGACAGGGGACCGGCGAGACCCGGGAGCTGCCATGATCGTCGAGATTGTCAGCGCGGTGGTCGTCGCGGGCGGGCTGTGGCTCGCTTCCGCGCTGCGCGTGGTCAAACAGTACGAACGCGGCCTGGTGTTCCGGTTCGGCCGGGTGCAGTCCCAGGTGCGCGAGCCCGGGCTGGCCGTGCTGCTGCCGGTCGCGGACCGCCTGCAGAAGGTGAACATGCAGGTCGTCACGCTGCCAGTGCCCGGGCAGGACGGCATCACCCGGGACAATGTGACGGTGCGGGTGGACGCGGTCGTGTACTTCAAGGTGATCGACCCGATCCGGGCCGCGGTGCACGTGCAGGACTACCGGTCGGCGATCGGCCAGGTGGCGCAGACTTCGCTGCGCTCCATCATCGGCAAGAGCGACCTGGACGATCTGCTGTCCAACCGCGAGCGGCTCAACCAGGGCCTGGAGCTGATGATCGACAGCCCGGCGCTGGACTGGGGCATCCACATCGACCGGGTGGAGATCAAGGACGTCGCGCTGCCGGAGTCGATGAAGCGCTCGATGTCGCGCCAGGCCGAGGCCGAACGGGAACGCCGCGCCCGGGTGATCTCCGCGGACGGCGAGCTGCAGGCGTCGGCGAAGCTGGCCGAGGCAGCCGCCGCGATGGCGGACACCCCGGCCGCGCTGCAACTGCGCTTGCTGGAGACGGTGGTGCAGGTTTCGGCGGAGAAGAACTCGACGCTGGTGCTGCCGTTCCCGGTGGAACTGCTGCGCTTCCTGGACGCGCGGACGGACGCCCCGGCGAAGCCGGCCGCCGCCGCGCCGCCGGAGCCCCGGTCGTCTGGGGAGAACGGTCAGGCCGCGCCGCGCGTGGAGGGCGACCGGCCGGATCAGGTGTCCAGGTAGCCGTTGGCGCCGAGAACGATCAGCGTGGTGAAGAACGCGACCCACAGCGCGATCACCGCGTAGCCGACCGCGAGCGCGGCCAGCGCCAGCCCGCGGCCGCCGCTCTCGCCGCGGTTCGCCTTGGACAGCGCGATGTGGCCCATCACGATGCCCGGCACGGAGAGCAGGCAGGTGAAGACGCCGATCACCGAGCAGACCAGCGCGCCGACCGCCAGCCCGTTCTCGTCGGACATCTGCGGCCGGTGGACATAGCCCGCGCCGTACGGCACGTGCGCGCCGTACGGCGGCGGCACTGGGTAGCCCGGCGGCACTGGGTAGCCCGGCGGCGGAGCGTACGGCATGGCGACTGGCCCTGGCACGCCCGGGAGCTGCGCGACCGGACCCGGATCCGGCAGGCCCGGGAGCTGCGCGACCGGACCCGCGTCCGGCACGCCCGGGAGCTGCGCGACCGGACCCGGATCCGGCAGGCCCGGGAGCTGCGCGACCGGACCCGCGTCCGGTGCGACGAACCCGGCCGGATCGCTCGCCGGCGCCGCGTCCGGCGCGATCCAGCCCGGCGGCGGGGCGGCCGGGTCCGAAACCGGAGCCGCGGTGGCGTCCGCCGGGGCGGGGTACGACGTGGGATCGGCGGTGGCCGGCGGCTCGTACCGGGCCGGGTCCGCGGTCGACGGCGGCTCGTACGCGGACGTCGGGTCGCGGTCGGGCGGAGTTGTCATCGGGATTCCTTCGGGATTCCGGGCACGGAAGAGGACGCTACCGGGTTGCGCGCCCGGGTCAGCCGAAAACCCCGGACCGGATCAGCGCGTGCACGATCAGCGGGATCGTGATGCCCCAGACGATCAGCGCGGCGTACCCGATCACGAAACCGGCCAGGCCCAGCGCGCCGCCGGTGCCGCGGCCGTGGCGTGCCCGGTGGAAAGCGATGTGGCCCATGACGATCCCGGCGATCGCCATCGGCGCGCACAGCACGAACCCGGCGATCGAGCACACCAGCGACCCGATCGCGAGCCCGGCACCGGGCGGCGGGCCTTGCGGCGGATACGGCTGGTGCTCGTACGACGGGTGCTCGTAGCCGTCCCGGGCGGGCGGCTCGTCCCGGTCGTCGCTGGCCTCGCTCATCGGGGTCCTTCTCGCGTCACGGTGAATCCGCAGCCTAACGGGGGAAACCCCGGCCGGGCGTGAGCACCCTCATAGCAGCACGGGCCCGGACCAGTCATACTCCGCGGTAACCCAGTGCCGGCAGCCCCGGCGCCACCGCCGAAGGGAGCCCACCGATGGCCCGTCTCGCCAGGACCGCCGGTCTGACCGACGTGCAGCAGGAGATCCTGTCCACGGTGCGGTCCTTCGTGGACAAGGAGATCATCCCGCACGCGCAGGCCCTGGAGCACGCCGACGAGTACCCGGCGGAGATCGTCGCGGGCATGAAGGAGATGGGCCTGTTCGGGCTCACCATCCCGGAGGAGTACGGCGGCCTCGGCGAGTCGCTGCTCACCTACGCGCTCGTGGTCGAGGAGATCGCGCGCGGCTGGATGAGCGTCTCCGGCGTGATCAACACGCACTTCATCGTGGCGCACATGATCACCCGGCACGGCACGCCGGAGCAGAAGCAGCACTTCCTGCCCCGGATGGCGACTGGTGAGGTCCGCGGGTCGTTCTCGATGTCGGAGCCGGACCTGGGCTCGGACGTGGCGGCGATCAAGACCCGCGCCCGGCGCGAAGGCGACGAGTACGTGATCGACGGCGCCAAGATGTGGCTCACCAACGGCGGTTCGTCGAATCTGATCGCGCTATTGGTGAAGACCGACGAAGGCGCGGAGAAGGCGCATCAGAACCTGACGACGTTCCTGGTGGAGAAGCCGTCCGGGTTCGGCGAGGTGCTGCCCGGGCTCACCATTCCCGGCAAGATCGACAAAATGGGCTACAAGGGCGTGGACACCACCGAAGCGGTGTTCGACGGCTTCAAGATCGGCGCGGACATGGTGCTCGGGAACGCCCCGGGCAAGGGGTTCTCGTACATGATGGACGGCGTCGAGGTCGGCCGCGTGAACGTGGCCGCGCGCGCGTGCGGGATCGCGATCCGGTCGTTCGAGCTGGCGATCGCCTATGCCCAGCAGCGCACCACGTTCGGCAAGCCGATCGCGCAGCACCAGGCGATCGCGTTCAAGCTGGCGGAGATGGCCACCAAGGTCGAGGCCGCGCACCTGATGATGGTCAACGCCGCGCGGCTGAAGGACTCCGGCGCGCGCAACGACGTCGAGGCCGGCATGGCGAAGCTGATCGCGAGCGAGTATTGCGCCGAGGTCACCCAGGAAGCGTTCCGCATCCACGGCGGCTACGGCTATTCGAAGGAATACGAGATCGAGCGGCTGATGCGCGAAGCCCCGTTCCTGCTGATCGGCGAGGGCACCAGCGAAATCCAGAAAACCATCATCAGCCGCGGCCTGCTGCGGGATTACAAAGCCTGATCCGTTCCGGCGGAGTTCGCGCGGTTCGCCGGTTCTTGACAAGATGGGCGCTCGGACCGGACGAGTGCGCAGGTGATGACGGTGAGCAGTGCGTTTGGCGGCGGCCAGGGCCCGGCCGGGCTGCCGCGGGTTCCGACGCCGCCGAGCGGCTGGCCGATCGGGTCGTACTCGACCTACAGCCAGGCGCAGCAGGCGGTGGATTTCCTCGCCGAGAGCGAGTTCGCGGTGTCCGACGTGACGATCGTCGGAGTGGACCTGATGCTGGTGGAACGGGTCACCGGGCGGCTGTCCTGGGGCCGGGTGCTGGCCGCCGGGGCGGTGTCCGGGGCCTGGTTCGGGCTGTTCGCGGGGCTGCTGCTCGGCCTGTTCGCGAACCAGGGCGGGTTTTTCACGCTGCAGCTGCTGACCGGGCTGGTGCTGGGAGTGTTGTCCGGGCTGGCGTTTTCGGCGATCGGGTACCGGGCCGCGCGGGGGAGGCGGGACTTTTCCTCGGCCAGTCAGCTGGTGGCGGGGAGATACGACGTGCTGTGCCAGCCGCGGTCGGCGGAGGCCGGGCGGGAGCTGCTGGCGAAGCTGGCTTTGCGACCGCCGCCGGCCACCGCCTGACGGCTTCCGCTGGCTCCTCGGTCCCCGGGCATCGGTTCCTTGGCTCTTGCCGCCGCGGCGTCCGGTCCGTGAGGGGCCCCTTCCGGGAATCTAAGTCCGTCAAGGGGCCCTTCACAGACAGCGCGAGTCCCTCATGGGGCCCTTCACGGACTTGCGCCGGCCGTGAATCTGATTCACATTTCCCGGTGGGCAGTGCCGAGGGGCTCGCATCGTGCGCACCCGGCCCGTGCGGCCGGGGATTCCCCCGCCCTGGCCTCCGCCTTTCCGGTGGGAATGGCACGCACTGGGCTGAATCGTTACGGACCCTGCTTGCGGGGGATGATCGCCGGGCATAGGTTGTCCGACACCGGTCGGTCGGTCGTGCTCGCGCGCGGTCGGCCGGCGGACTGGCACGCCGGGGTGCTGGCGCGGGTCCGCCTCTTCTCGGCGTGCTGTCTGGGGGCGGCGTCGAATGACGCCGTATGCACATGGGGCGAGGAGGCTTGCATGGGGAAGAAACGGCCCAGCGGAAAGAAGCGAGGACCCACCCGCGTGGCGGCGCTGCTCGCCGCTGGCTTGGCCGGCAGCGGGCTGGTGGCGGGCTGCGGAACGGACTCCGGGACGACGATCAATGTCTACTACTCCCCGGAAGACCATTTCCAGACCGTGGTGGACAACTGCAACAAGGCGGCCGAGGGCCGCTACCGGATCGTCTACAACAAGCTGCAGCGCGGTTCGGACGACCAGCGGATCCAGATGGCCCGCCGGCTCGCGGCCGGCGATTCGTCGATGGACGTGCTCGGTCTCGACGTCACCTGGGTTTCGGAGTTCGCCGAAGCCGGCTGGGTGGACGAATGGACCGGGCAGAACAAGGCGGCCGCGTCCGAGGGGGTGTTGCAGGGGCCGCTGGACACCGCTACCTACCAAGGAAAACTGTTCGCCGCACCGAAGAACACCAACGTGCAGCTGCTCTGGTACGACGACCGCATCACTCCGACCCCGCCGAAAACGTGGGACGAGATGATGCAGACGGCGCAGCGGCTCAAGAGCGAAGGCAAGCCGCACTCCGTTGTGTTCACTGGGGCGCAGTACGAGGGCCTGGTGGTCATCTACAACACGCTCGTCGAGTCGCTCGGCGGGCACATCCTGTCCGACGACGGGAAATCCGTGGTGATGGACGCGGGCGCGGTGCAGGCGCTCGAACTGCTCAAGAAGGTCACGTCGTCGGGGATCACCGATCCTTCGCTGACCAACCAGAAAGAGGACGACGTACGGCAGACGTTCCAGCGCGGGGACGCCGCGTTCGAGCTGAACTGGCCGTTCGTCTACGCCTCTTACGCCAAGGAGAAGCCGCAGGACCTCTCGCACTTCAAGTGGGCGACGTACCCGGAGGCGAAGCCGGGCATGCCGTCGCGCAGCACGATCGGCGGGTTCGATCTGGCGGTCAGCGCCTACTCGAAGCACAAGCCGCAAGCCTTCGAGGCAGCATTGTGCTTGCGCAGCAAGGAGAACCAGAAGTTCTCCGCGATCAACGACGGTGTGCCGCCGACGATCGAGTCGGTGTATCACGACGACACGCCGCTGGACGCGTCGAAGCCGGCTTCGGCCGACAACCCGAGCATGGCGGTGGAGTACCCGATGCGCGACGCCATTCTGGCCGCGCTGAAGAACGCCGCGGTGCGGCCGCTCACGCCGGTGTACCAGAACGCGTCGACCGTCATGTCGAAAATCCTGTCGCCGCCCTCGGCGATCGATCCGCAGTCGACCGCGCAGAAGCTGCGCCAGCAGCTCGATGACGCGCTCCAGTCGAAGGGAGTGATCCCGTGACCGTCCAGGAATCCGCCGAAATTACCCAGGGAGCCGTGCGGAGCAAGGGGAAACCCGCGCTGTCCGAGGGCAAGAAAGCGGAACGGCGGCTCGGCCTCTGGCTGTGCGCACCCGCGTTCCTGGTGATGATCGCGGTCACCGGCTACCCGATCGTCTATTCGATCTGGCTTTCCCTGCAGCGCTACGACCTGCGGTTCCCGGCGCGGCACGAGTTCATCGGATTCTCGAACTACGCTGCGGTGCTCACCAATTCCTACTGGTGGACGGCATTCGGCACCACGATGTTCCTGACCGTGGTGTCGGTGGCGATCGAGTTCGTGCTCGGCATGGCGCTGGCGTTGGTCATGCACCGCACGCTGGTCGGCCGCGGACTGGTGCGCACGGTCGCGCTGATCCCGTACGGCATCGTCACGGTGGTGGCGGCGTTCTCCTGGTTCTTCGCCTGGACGCCGAAAACCGGCTATCTCGCTAACCTGCTGGGCGCCGGTGCCGCGCCGCTGACCGACCAGTGGCCGTCGCTGTTCATCATCGTGCTGGCCGAGGTTTGGAAGACGACGCCGTTCATGGCGTTGCTGCTGATGGCCGGGCTGGCGCTGGTGCCGGACGACCTGTTGAAGGCCGCCGCGATGGACGGCGCGTCCGCGTGGCAGCGGTTCACCAAGGTGATGCTGCCGGTGATGAAGCCGGCGATCCTCGTCGCGCTGTTGTTCCGCACGCTCGACGCGTTCCGCATTTTCGACAACATCTACGTGCTGACCAACGGCGCGCAGGACACCGGATCGGTGTCCATGCAGACCTACGACAACCTGGTCAAGGGCCTGAACCTGGGGATCGGTTCCACCATGGCGGTGCTGATCTTCCTCACGGTGGCGATCATCGCGTTCATCTTCATCAAGGTGTTCGGCACCGCCGCGCCTGGCTCGGACGACGGGGGGAAGCGCTGATGGCTATCGGAGGTGCGGTCACCACTGGCCGCAAAGTCAGCTGGGGACTGGTGGACATCCTGGTCGTGGTGTTCGCGATCGTCCCGGTGCTGTGGGTGCTTTCGCTGTCGTTCAAGACGAAGGCGACGCTCACCGACGGCAATTTCATCCCGACCCAGTGGACCCTGCAGAACTACGCGGACATCTTCCAGACCACCGAGTTCGTCCGCGCGCTGGTGAACTCGATCGGCATCGCGCTCATCTCCACGGTGATCGCGGTGGCGCTGGGCACGATGGCCGCGTACGCGATCGCCCGGCTGGATTTCCCGGGCAAGAAGCTGCTGGTCGGGCTTTCCCTGCTGATCGCGATGTTCCCGCAGGTTTCGCTGGTCACGCCGCTGTTCAACATCGAACGGCAGCTCGGCCTGTTCGACACCTGGCCGGGGCTGATCCTGCCCTACATCACGTTCGCGCTGCCGCTGTCGATCTACACGCTCTCCGCGTTCTTCCGGGAAATTCCGTGGGAGCTGGAAAAAGCGGCGAAAATGGACGGCGCGACGCCGGCCCAGGCGTTCCGGAAGGTGATCGCGCCGCTGGCCGCGCCGGGCGTGTTCACCACCGCGATCCTGGCGTTCATCTTCTGCTGGAACGACTTCCTGTTCGCCATCTCGCTGACGTCCACCGAGGCGTCGCGCACGGTGCCGGCCGCGCTGTCGTTCTTCACCGGGTCCTCGCAGTTCGAGGACCCGACCGGCCAGGTGTGCGCGGCTGCGGTCGTCATCACCGTGCCGATCATCCTGTTCGTGTTGTTCTTCCAGCGTCGCATCGTGGCGGGGCTGACGTCCGGTGCGGTGAAGGGCTGACCCATGGCTGAGATCGTTCTCGACAAAGTTTCCAAGCGTTATCCCGACGGCGCTCTCGCGGTGTCCGAAGTGGACATCACGATCGCGGACGGCGAGTTCATCATCCTGGTCGGCCCGTCCGGCTGCGGGAAGTCGACCACGCTGAACATGGTCGCCGGGCTGGAGGACATCTCCTCCGGCGAGCTGCGGATCGACGGCAAGCGGGTCAACGAGAAGGCACCGAAGGACCGCGACATCGCGATGGTGTTCCAGTCCTACGCGCTGTACCCGCACATGAGCGTGCGGGAGAACATGGCGTTCCCGCTGCGGCTGGCGAAGGTGCCGGACGCGACGGTCAAGGCCAAGGTGGAGGAAGCGGCGAAGATCCTCGACCTGACCCAGCACCTGGACCGCAAGCCGGCGAACCTGTCCGGCGGGCAGCGGCAGCGGGTGGCGATGGGCCGGGCGATCGTCCGCAACCCCAAGGCGTTCCTGATGGACGAGCCGCTGTCCAATCTGGACGCGAAGCTGCGCGGCCAGATGCGCACGTCGGTGTCGAAGATCCAGAAGCAGCTCGGCACCACCACGCTGTACGTCACGCACGACCAGACCGAGGCGATGACGCTCGGCGACCGCGTCGTGGTGCTGCGGGCCGGGTACGTGCAGCAGATCGGCTCGCCGCAGTTCCTGTACGACAACCCGGCGAACCTGTTCGTGGCCGGTTTCATCGGCTCGCCGTCGATGAACTTCGTGCCGGCCACGCTCGAAGAGGGGCAGCTGCGCAGCTCGCTCGGCGACACCCCGCTGCCGGACCGGATCCGCCGGATGGCCGAGGCGGCGAACGCGCCGCGCGAGGTCATCATGGGCGTCCGGCCGGAAAGCTTCGAGGACGCGTCGCTGGTGGAGCCGGGCCGGGCGGGCTCGACCTTCACCGCGCACGTCGACGTGCTGGAGTCGATGGGCTCGGAGAAGTTCGCGCATTTCTCGGTGGACGGCGAAGTCGCGGTCTCGTCCGAACTGGCGGAACTGGCCGAGGACAGCGGTTCGGCTGACGTGCCGGGCGCGGAGTCGCTGATCGTGGCGCGGCTGTCCGCGGAGTCCGCGGCAGCGGAGAACCAGGACCTGCGGGTGTGGTTCGACGCGGACAAGGTGAAGCTGTTCGATCCAGCGGATGGACGGAACCTGACTTACGCCGAGTGAGTCACTGTTCGGTGGAGGCCGCTCTGCTCGCAGGGCGGCCTTCACTGCTGTCTAAGGGATTTTCGCGAAAATCGCCGCCGCCGCGGTGCGGGCGGCGGAGCACGCGGCGTCGCCGCCCGCACCGCTGGTGTCGACGACGCTGACGGTCGCTTCCTCTGCCCGGTTCGGCGCGGCCGGCGAGGGCTGGACCGTGCGGACCCGGCAGAACGCGCCGTCGGCGGCCACCCGCGCGGTGCGGTGGCCGAGGGTTTCGGACGGGCCGGCCGGGGCCTGGCTGACCACCGCGAACTCCAGGCTGACCTTGTCCTTGATGCAGGAATGCCCGGCGAGGCCGGCGTTCGCGTCGCCGGGGAGGCCGGAGGTGTTGAGGATCGCGCAAGAATCGACCCGGCCCCAGGACTGGTCCGGCAGCCGAGTGTGTTTGACGCGGTTGCCGGTCACGGTCGCCAGCGCTCCGCCGACCGCCTGGTCCGCGGTGGCGCAGCGGTCGTCGTCGGTGCCGCGGTTGTCCGTGTCGGTGACCGAGATGGCCAGGCGGACTCCGTCGGCGAAGGTGATGGCGCGAGCGCAGGTCCGCGGCGGGACGAAGCTGGACTGCTGGACCGAAACCCCGTCCGGGACCGGGCCGCGGTAGGCGTAGGGACGCACGTTGGGGTCGACGGTCGCGGCGAGCGGGCCGATCGTGACGGTGCGGGGGAGGCCGTTCTGGACGAAGTCGGCCTGGCAGGTGGTGAAGGACGAGTCGGGGGTGGCGGGGTTGAGGCGCGCGTCCAGCAGACTGCAGTAGTCGAGCGTGGCGAACTCGCCCAGGGCCGTCACCGCGGTCAGCGGCGAGGGAACGGAGTCCGGCTGGGCCGGGGCGGGCGCGGCGGAGCATCCGGCCAGGCACGCCAGTACGGCGGCTGCCGCGGTCAAGGGTCTGAAGGGAGTGCGCACGGGGTGCAGTATCGCCGGGGGAGCGGAGAAAACCGGCGGCGGTTGGGAATCCCACACTTCGGTGCGTCATCGTCGCTGGTCGGGGCGGTACGGTGGAAGCGCACGACTGGCGTCGGGTGGACTTGACCACCGGGGAGTGCGAATCGGGACGGCATCGCCCGCCTGGGTGCCCCTCATCGCGATGGATGAGGAGTTTCAGGATGGTCGCGGAAATCATCGACGGCGTCAAGATCGCCGCGGAACTGTACGCGGAGACCGCGCGGCGAGTACGGGACTACGTCGGCCGGACCGGCCGGACACCGGTGCTGGCCACGGTTCTGGTGGGCGACGACCCCGCGTCGAGGACCTATGTCCGGATGAAGCGGAACCGGTGCGCGCGGGTGGGCATCGAGTCCCGCTCCGTCGAACTGCCCGCGGACACGACGACCGCCGAGCTGGTCGCCCGGATCGCCGAGCTGTCGGCCGATCCGGCGGTGGACGGCATCCTGCTCCAGCACCCGGTGCCCGGCCACCTCGACGAGCGCGCCGCGTTCGAGGCGATCTCCCCGGAGAAGGATGTCGACGGCGTGACGATGCGGAGCTTCGCCGCGATGGCCTTCGGCGAGCCGGGTTTCCAGTCGTGTACGCCGGGCGGCATCCTCCGGTTGCTGGACGCCTGCGAGGTGCCGGTCGCCGGGCGGCGGGCGGTGGTCGTCGGGCGAAGCCCGATCCTCGGCAAGCCGGTCGGAATGCTGCTGCTGGCCCGCGACGCGACGGTCACCTGCTGTCATTCGAAGACGGTCGACCTTCCCGGCCTGGTCCGCGAGGCGGACATCGTGGTCGGTGCGGTCGGGCGGCCGGAACTGATCCGCGGCGAGTGGATCAAACCAGGGGCGGTGGTGATCGACGCCGGGTCGAATCCGGGCAACATCGGCGACGTCGAGTTCGCCGCCGCGAGCCGGCGGGCCAGCCTGATCACGCCGGTGCCGGGCGGAGTCGGGCCGATGACGATCGCGGTTCTGCTCGCGCAGACGGTGCAGGCCGCGGAAACCCGGTGACCGGGTCAGGGTCGCACCCCAGCTCCCCTAGGGGGCCGAATCGTCCCGCCGACCGATGTCTTCGCGACGCTGACCTGGTGTTCTGGAGTCACTAGACCAACGACCCGAGGAGCCCACGATGACCACACAGATCGCCAGCCGCCTGAGCCGTCCGCGTTCGGGCCGGGTGTTCGGCGGCGTCTGCGCCGGCCTGGCCCGTCGGTTCGGGACCACGCCGGGGAAGGTCCGCGTGCTGGCCGTCCTTTCCTGCCTGCTGCCGGGGCCGCAGATTGTCGCCTACCTCGCGCTCTGGCTGATCATCCCCAGCGACTGACCTGCGCCGAAGCGGCCTCCTTCCGGGCGGAAGGGGGCCGTCTTCATTCCCGCTCGGCCGAGAACCGTTCCCAAGCCGAAGGCCGGGTCACGCCCAGCGCGGCTCCGGCCCCGCGCGGAGCAGATCCACTTGGTGCTGGATCAGCGCGTCGGTCCGCGCGCTGAACCCCGCCATCCGGGGAATGCCTCCAGGAACTCCCTGTCCGACTTTCGCTCCCAGCGCATCACTGCCGGTGTCCCCGTTCGGGGTCGCCGGCGAAGATCTCCCGCACCGGCCCACGCAGCGGTCGCGGACAGGATCAGCCGGACACGTCAGGAGTCTGCTGACCTGTCTCGCAGGGTCTCGAAGAGCTCCTCGTCCCACCGGTGCGTCCGGATCAGCCGGTACCGCTCGCAGGCGACCCACAGGTACGCCTCCGCCTCGGTCCGGTCGCCGAGCAGGTCCGCCTGGCGCAGCATCCCGACCACCGGGGTGAACTCCTCGTCGAACCAGCGCTGCGCGACCGTCGCGCGGTCGGTGAACCGGCCTTCGTCCTGCATCAGGCGGAATCCCCACGCCTCCACGTGCTCGCCGAGCTGGGCGTAGTTCCACGGGTCGGTCATCAGCACCGACGCGCGCGCGTGCCCGGCGAGCGGGACGCGTTCCAGGAACAGCCGCCGGTAGTCCTTGACGATCAGGTCTCCGCGGTAGCGGATGCCGCCCGGATCCAGTTTGGTCCGCACCACCGTCACCGAGGCTTCTATCGTGGACAGCCCCTGCGCCAACGCGACGGACACCCGGTGGTGGCCGTCGATGATGAAGTGCAGCTCGCCGACCCGGTACACGTCGATCGGCGGGATCTCCTCGCCGCGGCGGGCGGCCAGCGCCAGCCGCTCCCAGCGTTGCCGCACGCGCGCCGAGGTCGGGCGGAAACGGCGGTCGAAGTCGCGGCTGCGGTCGACGGTGCCGACGATCGAGTCCAGCGCGATCACCCGGCGGCCGATCCGGGTTTCGCTGACGTAGCCGAGCGCCCGCACGACCTCGTGGAAGGGCAGCATGATGTTGACGTCGTCGGGTTCCCGGCGCAGCCAGGTGGAAAGGCGGGAAAGCACCTGCCGCCGCCGGGCGCGCAGGAAGTCGTTTTCGGCGTCGGCGCGCGGGAAACCGGTCGGTCGGGTCATCGCGGGAACTCCATCACCTGATAGCCCACCACGTTGCGGATCCGGGTGCGGCCGGCCACGCGGTCGGGCACTGGTTCGCCGTGCGGGTGGATGTGTCCGTGCAGCAGCCATCGCGGCCGCAGCGTTTCGATCGTGCGGTGCAGACAGGTGAAACCTTGATGCGGCGGGTCTTCCCGGTCGCCGAGTTTCCGCGGCGGCGAATGGGTCAGCAGGATGTCGATTCCCTTGCGGTCCCGCCATTTCCGCCACGCCGCCCGCCGGGCGAGCGACCGGGCCCGGCGCGACTGCTGCCGCTGGGTCCACTGATTCGGGCCGTCGCGATAACGGATCGACCCGCCGAGCCCGGCGATCCGCAGACCGGCGACGTCGACGACCCGGCCGTCGGCGTTGATCCCGCCTTTCGGTCCCGGCCATTCGACCGGGAAACCGTCCTTCATGGACAGTCCGCCGTAGCGGGTGTAGCCGCTCAGGTCCGGATCGTGGTTGCCGGGCACGAACACACACGGCACGTCGAGCATGCAGGCGAGGAATTCCAGGTACTCGAACGGCAGGTCGCCGGCGGCGACCACGAGATCGACCCGCAGCGAGCGGACCGCCGGGGTCCACAGCCGCTCGTCCGGCTCGTCGGCCACTACCAGCGCTTTTGGCATGCGCCCAGGTTACGGCGCATCCGGCGTCACTTCATGCCGTGCGCGAACCCGGGGTTGAGCGTGATCATCGCGACGATGCCGACGATCCACGCGAGGCACAGGGCGAGCGCCCAGAACTTGAGGTTGGTCAGCAAACGGGACATGGCGAGGAAACCTCCTGCTACCGGGGGAAGAAACGGGGACCGCGGGGCGGCTACAACCAGTCGTTCTTCCGGAATATTCGATACAGCAGCAGGCAGACCGCGAGAATCACGGTGACCACGACCGGATAGCCGAACTGCCAGTGCAGCTCGGGCATGTAGTCGAAGTTCATCCCGTAGATGCCGGCGACCATGGTCGGCACCGTGATGATCGCCGCCCAGGCGGTGATCTTGCGCATGTCGGTGTTCTGCTGCAGCGAGATCTTCGCGACCGTCGCGTCGACCAGGGTGCTGAGCAGTTCGTCGAACGCCGCCACGCGTTCGGACACGGTGGCGAGGTGGTCGGCGACGTCGCGGAAGTACGAGCGGACCTCGTCCGGCACCAGCCGCGTGTAGCCCTCGGCGAGCCGGGACACCGGCGTGGCCAGCGGGACCACCGCGCGCCGCAGCTCCAGCACTTCCCGCTTCATCAGGTAGATCTGCTCGGCGCTCACCGACGAGCGCGGCGCGAACACCTGCGCCTCGATCTCGTCGATGTCCGCCTCGATCCGGCTGGTGACCTCGAGGTAGTGGTCGACCACGTGGTCGGCGATCGCGTGCACGACCGCGGCCGCGCCCAGCGACAGCCGTTCCGGGTCCTCGTCCAGGTCGCGGCGCAGCCGGGCCAGTCCGGAGTGGTTGCCGTGCCGGACGGTGACGACGAAATCGCGGCCGAGGAACACCATCAGCTCGCCGGTCTCGACGATCTCGTTGGCCGTGGTCGGCGACTGGTGCTCGACGTAGCGGACTGTCTTGAGCACCAGGAACAACGTGTCGTCGTAGCGCTCCAGCTTCGGCCGCTGGTGCGCTTCCAGCGCGTCCTCGACGGCGAGCTCGTGCAGGCCGAACGTCTCCGCGATGCCCTGGATCTGGTCGGCGTCCGGCTCGTGCAGGCCGATCCAGACGAACCCGGCGTGCCGCTTGCGGACCTCGCGGATCGCCTCGGCGTGCGTCCAGCGGCCGGACAGCCGTTTGCCGTCGACGTACACCGCGCAATCGACGACGTAGGCCGACAGCGGCACCGGGATCGGTCGTTCGAGGGCGGCCTTGGCCCGGTTGTTGCCGCGGCCGCGAAGACCGCCGAGCGAGGGAATGGCAGGCATGAGTACTCCTGGGCAGACGTCGTGGAACGCGAATGACGACAGCCAGGCGGACTGCGGTGTCCGTCCGGCGGCACCGTGCGGTTCCCGGACGCGGGCCTACCAGGAGCGAAGAAGGCCGGCCGGCGAGGCGGGAACGCGGGTACTGACTGGGAGCGGACTATCACCACTGCTCATGGGCGGTTCCTCACCTCCTTGCGGCCGGGGCACGCCCAGGCGTGCGAAGTGGCGGGGGTCGCGTTGACGCGCGATCACCGATGGTTGAGGGTACTCCTCACCACGGTTGCGTGTCGCACCTGGCTCGACAGGTGTTACCCGGACAGGAGGCGCAGAGGTGCAATTCGGCCGGTATTACGAGGAGTTCGAGGTCGGTGCGGTCTACAAGCACTGGCCGGGCAAGACGGTCACCGAGTACGACGACCACCTGTTCTGCCTGATCACGATGAACCACCACCCGTTGCACCTGGACGCGCACTACGCGGAGGAGACGACGGACTTCGGCAAGAACGTCGTCGTCGGCAACTACATTTATTCGCTGCTGCTCGGCATGTCGGTGCCGGACGTGTCCGGAAAGGCCATCGCGAATCTCGAAGTGGAATCGCTCAAGCACGTGAAGCCGACCTTCCACGGCGACACGATCTACGGCGAAACCGAGGTGCTCGACAAGACCCCGTCGAAGTCCAAGGACGACCGCGGCGTGGTGTACGTGGAGACGCGGGGGTACAAACAGGACGGCACGATCGTGTGCATCTTCCGGCGCAAGGTGATGGTGCCGAAGCGTTCCTACGGCGACACCCGCGGCGGAGAGCAGCCCGGCCGCCCGACGCCGCACGAGTGATCGGAGCACGGGTGCCCATTGCCCTGGAGGAAATCAAGCGGCGGCTGCGCGCGTTCGCGGAAGTGGAAGCGCGCGGCGTCTCGCCGCTGTACGACCACCTCGCCACCCACGCCGCCGAGGATGACGACATCGCCGCCCTCCTGACCGATGCCCGCGGCGGCGAGGCACGCGGCACGCTGCTGTTCGCCGCCGCGCACCGGTTGGTGCAGGCGGACCCGATCCACCCGTTGTCGCGGTACTACCCGTCGGTCGGCGGTTTCGACGGCGTCGACGGCGAGACTTGGCCGTTGTTCCGCTCGTTCCTGCTGGAGCGCGCGGACCGGGCGCGGGAACTGATCGCGACGCGGTACACGCAGACGAACGAGGTGCGCCGCGCCGCGCTGCTGTACCCAGCTGTCGCGATCGCGGCGAAGGAAGCGGGCGGCAAGATCGCGCTGCTGGAAGTCGGTTGCAGCGCGGGCCTGCTGCTCGGCCTCGACCGCTTCGGCTACCGCTACCAGTGCGACGGCGGCGAGCAGATCGCAGCAGGCCCGGCGAAGGCAGCGGTGGGCTTGCACTGCGCGCTCGACGTCGCGCCGGGAGCGAAGCTGCCGAAGATGCCGAAGAAGATCGCGGTGGCCGCGCGCGTTGGTCTGGACCGGGCACCGGTGGATCTCGCGGACGAGGACGAGCTGGCGTGGCTGGAGGCGTGCGTCTGGGCAGACCAGGTCGACCGCATCCGCCTGCTGCGGACCGCGGCGGCGGAACAGCGGAAGCACGCGCCGGAACTGGTCGCCGGGGACGCGGTGGACGACCTCGCCGCGGCGGCAGCCCGATTGCCGGAAGAGTTGCCGCTGGTCGTGTTGACCAGCCACGCGCTGGCTTACCTGGGCGACCGGCGGGCGGACTTCGTCGCGGAACTCGCGCGAATGGCCGGGCAACGGCCGGTGTGGTGGGTGAGCCAGGAGTTCTACCGGGCCGGGCTGGAGACGGTGCTGCCTGGCCGGGAAGACCTGGCGGTGGCTGGGCCTTCGGCTGAGGTCGGAGATGGCTCGGGTGCGGGTTCTGGCTCGGGCGCGGGCGCGGGTTCTGGTTCGGGTTCGGGTTCGGCGGAGCAGGCGATGGCGGTGCTGGGCCTGACGACGTGGGCCGACGGGCAGCCGCAGGCCCGCGCATTGGCGCGGACGGCACCGCACGGGCAACGGATGACCTGGCTGCTGGCGTGAGTCGCGGGCCGCGCACCTGACCCGGCGGTGCCGTAGCGGGCCAAGTCCGTGAGTGGCCCCTTGCCGGAATCTAAGTCCCTCAAGGCGTCCTTCACGGACAGCCTGTGGAGAGCAGGGCGGTCCCGGCGCGGCCTGCGCGGCTGGGCCAAGTCCGTGAGGGGCCCTTCCGGGAATCTAAGTCCCTCAAGGCGTCCTTCACGGACGACCTGTGGAGAGCAGGGCGGTGCCGGCGCGGTCTGCGCGGCTGGGCCAAGTCCGTGAGGGGCCCCTTGCGGGAATCTAAGTCCCTCAAGGCGTCCTTCACGGACGACCTGCGGAGAGCAGGGCGGTGCCGGCGCGGCCTGCGCGGCTGGGCCAAGTCCGTGAGGGGCCCCATGGGGGAATCTAAGTCCCTCAAGGCGTCCTTCACGGACGACCTGCGGAGAGCAGGGCGGGCCGGCGCGGTCTGCCGCGGTGCCGTCCGGCCGGAGCCCGCACCCTCCGTCACCTGTGTCGCATTCACCCCATCCGTCACATCCGGCGGCGGCACCCACGGGCCCCGGCCGCCGCCTCTCGCGCGATATCTAATTCGGCTCCGTGCATATTCCGTGCTCATCCCGGATCCCGGTCCGATCACGATACTTTCCGGTTACTCCGAAATCAGTTCCTCGTCACCGGGGCCGCGCCGACAATGCGCGCCGGGCAGTTTTTCGTTCACGCGGAGGGCAGCGCATTCCAGTCACGCAATGTCACCAGCAGTTGGTCCGTAAGGAGACCGGCTTGGTCCAAAGCGGCCAATCCCGCGGCGTCCGCCCACCGCGCGTCGGCCGCGTCGTCGCCCGGGGTGAGCGTTCCGCCGGTCAGGGTGCAGGAGTAGTCGTGAATGTCGTAACGGCCGCGGAGGACCGAGCCGGCGAGTGTGTGCGGTCTCACGTCGAGCCCGGTCTCCTCGCGCAGCTCCCGGACGACCGCCTGAAAGTCCGTTTCGCCCGGTTCCACCCGTCCGCCGGGCAGGGACCACAACCCTTTTCCTGGCTCGTGGCCGCGCTGGACGAGCAGCAGTCTGCCCTGGTCGTCGAACACGATGCCGCCCACGCAGCGCTGGAGAGCGTCCATGGCCCGAAGGTAGCCGACGCTGGGTCCTTCAGGCTCCTGTACACGGAGAGTAGTCATACGGTACGCTTCGAGCGCATAGCTGACCCATGCGCGGGACTTTCCCCCCGCGTGGGTGGCTGGTGCGGTACAACGTAGAAAGTCAGTTTCCGGGCGTACAGGCAAGAGACGGGATTGATCGCTGTGAACGCGAAGAAGCTTGCAGGACTCGTGGTGATCGCGTTGGTGCTGTTCTTCGTGATCGCCCAGCCGGGACACGCGGCGGGTCTCGTCAGCAATATCATCCAATTCCTCCGCAGCTCGGCCGAATCGGTGATCACCTTCGTCAGCAACGTCTTCAGCTGACGGCAGAGGCTATCCTCGACCTATGTTCGCGCCACGCGATCCCGACGAGTACCTCCTCGACACCGAGCGGCGGGTCATCCGGATCCGCCGGCACTGGGCGGTGCTGCTCTGGGACACCTTCGAGGCAGCGGCGCTGCTGGTCGTGTGCGTGCTGGTCTCGTACCTGCTCCCGCCCTCGCTGTGGGTCGTGCAGAACATCCTCTGGTACGTGGCGCTGCTGGTCGTGCTCCGGTTCGCTTACGTGATCATCGAGTGGTGGGTCGAACGGCTGGTCGTCACGGACAAACGGTTCGTGATGACCACCGGGGTCTTCACCACCAAAGTGCTGATGATGCCCATCAGCAAGGTCACCGACCTCACCTACCAGCGTTCGGCCTGGGGCCGGATGCTCGGCTACGGCACGATGGTCGTCGAGTCGGCGGGGCAGATCCAGGCGCTGAACCGGATCGACTACCTGCCGCGGCCGGAGGAGTTCTACGACACGATCTCCGAGCTCGTGTTCGGCGACAAGCAGAAGCAGGCCGAGCGGTTCTCGATGATCAAGGCGCAGCGCGCGGCCCGGGGCAAGAAGCCAGTCGGCTGACCGGCCGGGCGTCGGCACTGGTCCCGGTGCCGTAGTGATGCGGCGCATCGTCGAGAATGGGTCCGATGCGCATCGACCTGCACGCCCACTCCACGGCCTCCGACGGTACCGACAGCCCTGCTGAGCTCGTCGGGGCCGCCGCGCGGGCCGGTCTGGACGTGGTCGCGATCACCGACCACGACACCACCGCGGGCTGGGTGCCTGCCGCTGAAGCACTGCCCGCCGGGCTCACCCTGGTGCCCGGCGCCGAGCTGTCGACGGTGTCGATCGACCCGGACACCGGCTACCAGATCAGCGTGCATCTGCTCGCCTACCTCTTCGACCCGGCCGCGCCGGCGATCGTCGCGGAGCAGACCCGGCTGCGGATCGAACGGCGCACCCGGGTCCGCCGGATGGCCGAACGGATGGCCGCCGACGGGCTCCCGGTCGACGCCGACGAAATCATGGGCCTGCTGCCCGCGGACTCGCCCGCCGGGCGGCCGCACCTCGCGCAGGCGCTCGTCCGCGCCGGGCTGGTCAGCTCGGTCGACGAGGCGTTCGCCGACTATCTGCACCCGCGCCGCGGCTACTACGTCGCACGCCGCGACACCCCGGTCGAAGAGGCGATCGACATGGTCGCCGCGGCCGGCGGAGTCACCGTCATCGCGCATCCGTTCGCGTTCAGCCGCGGCGCGACGATCAGCGAGGACACCCTGCGCGACCTGGCCCGGCGCGGGCTGACCGGCGTCGAGGTCGACCACCCGAACCACGATCCGGCCACCCGGGCGCGCACCCGCGAGCTGGCCGACGAGCTGGGCCTGATCCGCACCGGGTCCAGCGACTACCACGGCACGAACAAGACCATCGGACTCGGCCAGGACACGACCGAGCCGGACCAGCTGGAGGAATTGGTGGGCCGCGCGACCGGGTTCCAAGTGGTGAAGGGCTGAGATGGCGGTCTCGGACTTCTTCGACGCGAAACTCTTCATCAGCGCGACGATCACCCTCGTGGTGATCATGGACCCGCCCGGCACCGTCCCGGTGTTCCTGAGCCTGGTCGGCCGCAAGCCGATGGCCACCCGGGTGAAGGCGGCCCGGCAGGCGGTGCTGGTGTCGCTGCTGGTCATCTCGCTGTTCGCGGTGGCCGGGCAGGCGATCCTGGCCTACCTCGGCATCGGCATCCCCGCGCTGCAGGGGGCGGGCGGCCTGCTCCTGCTGCTGATCGCGCTGCAACTGCTCACCGGCAAGGTCGGCGGCGGCGAAACCGAAGCCGCCGAAGACGTCAACGTCGCCCTTGTCCCGCTCGGCACGCCGCTGCTCGCCGGTCCCGGCGCGATCGCCGCGACCATCGTGTTCGTCCGGCAGGCGAACGGGCACCTCGGCGCGTATCTCGCGCTCGCGCTGGCGATCGTGACCGTGCACTTCGTGCTCTACACCTGCATGCGGTTCTCCGGCGTGATCATCCGGCTGATCAAGGAAAGCGGGATCACCCTGCTCGCGAAGATCGCCGGTCTGCTGCTGGCCGCGATCGCGGTCGAACTCGTCGCGAACTCGGTGCAGGGGTTCATCGCCGGTACCCGCTAGGAACGGCCCACACCGGAAAGTGTCGGTGGGGGTGCGTAGCGTGGACGGCGACGGAAGGGGTGGCGTGAAGGAACAGCTGGGGTTCGACTTCGGCGCCGAACAACCACAGCGGCTCACCAAGGTGTCGCCGGCGCGGCTGAGCACGTTCGACGACTGCCCGCGCCGATACCGGCTGAGCTACCTCGACCGGCCGACGCCGCAGCGCACCGGGCCGTGGGCGCACAGCACCCTGGGTGCGGTGGTGCACAACGCGTTGCGCGCGCTGTTCGACCTGCCGGTCGCCAAGCGCACGCCGCAGCGGGCGATGGCGCTCGTCGCCGAACACTGGAAGGACGCCGGGTTCGCCGACGACGAGCAGGCCGCCCGCTACCGAGCGCGCGCCAAGGGCTGGGTCGCGGAATACGTCGAGGACAACGACGTCAGCGGCGATCCGGTCGGCCTCGAACGCTGGGTCTCCGCGCCGGTCAGCACCACCGGCGGCCGTCCGACGATGATCATCGAAGGCCGCGCCGACCGGATCGACCAGCGCGGCGGCGAACTCGTGATCGTGGACTACAAGACCGGCCGGCGCGCTCCGGACGAGCACGAGGCGCGCGCGTCGCAGGCACTCGCGATGTACGCCGTCGCTTCGGCGCGCACGCTGCGGATGCCGTGCGCGAAGGTCGAGCTGCACCACCTGCCGTCCGGAACGATCGCGGCGGCCGAGCACACGCCGGAAACGTTGAAGCGGCACCTGGAACGCGCCGAGGAGACCGCCGGGGATCTGCGGCTGGCAGCGGATACCCTGGGCGCCGGCGGCGATCCGGACGAGTTGTTTCCCGCCCGGCCGGACCGCCGGTGCGCATGGTGCGATTTCCGCCCGAGCTGCGCTGAGGGGCAGCGGACCGCACCTGCGCTGCAGCCGTGGGAATTGCTGGCGCCGTAACGTTGAGGATGGGATCCGAGGATCGTGGCGTCACCGGAGATTGAGCAAGCTGCTGGCGACGATGCTGTGGGGGCCGGGCGCGGTGCGGCCCAGGAGCCGGGCCGGGCGGCGAACGGTGCTGGGCGGCCCCGGCTGACGAGTGTCGACGGCGGCCGGACGGACGGCGCGCACCGGGCCGAGAGCGAACGTGGCACCGCGGCAGAGGCCGCTCAACCGGACGCATCCGGTCAGGGCGCGGCGCGGTCGAGGCCGGCCCGGCCGGGGCGGTGGTGGCGCGGGTTCACCGGGTCGGTCGCGGCGGGAATGGCGGTACTTGCCGTCGGAGTGCTCGTCGTCGGCGTGTTGTGTTTTGTGAACGGGGCGATCGGGCCGGGCGTCGCGAAGCTGGTCGGACATCCGGTCGCGGCGGCGATCGCGCTGCTGCTGCAGCGGGTCGCGGACCGAAGAGCCGGGCGGGCCGCCGGCGTCGCCGGTGCCGGAGTACTGGTGGTCGCGGGAGCGGCGCTCACGATTTTGTGGTGGGCGTAAGCGCCTGCCCCGGCGAAATCAGCGCAGCGCGGCGACCACCGGGCCGCGTTGTTCCAGCAGGACTGGGCCGAGCGCGGTGAGCTGGACCGGGCCGGAATAGGAGCCGCGGTCGATGCCGACGGTGCGCAGAGTCGAGCCGTTCGTTTCGTTCAGCACCGCCAGCCCGCCGCGGATCGGCACGACCAGCTGGCCGGCGAACGTGATGCCGGGGCCGAGCGTGCGATCCAGCGTCCAGCGCGGGGACAGGTCGTCTCGGGACAGCGCAACGGTTTTCGAGCCGCTGTACCAGTAGATCGCCGCCGCGGTACGGGTCGTCGCCTCGGTGCCGCCGACCGGGTCGCTCTTCAGATCGTCGGCCGGCAGGTCCATCGGGTACGCGGCCTTCTGGGTGCCGTCCGCGCCGTAGACGACGTACAGCTGCTGCTCCGGCAGGAGCACGCCGACCAGATCGCCGGACATGGCGATCACGCGTGCCCGCGAACCCGCCAGCAGCGCGGTGTACACGACTTGCGGTTCGTCTTCGTGCTCGGCGGTCGCTTTGTAGACCGTGAGACGGTCGCCGCGGTCGCCGGGGCAGCGTTCGATCACGCCGACCTTGTCGTTGGCGGCCGCGACCGTTCCGTACGTGCAGTTGGTGCGCGGCTGCTTGTTCGCGTTGACCAGGAACGGGACCTTGCCGTACTCCATGCTCTTGACGAGGTCGTCCCGCCACGTGTCGAGCAGGTGCTTGCCGGTGGTCGTGACGTGGCTGCCGTCGCTGACCAGCCGGGTGCCGAGTTCGGCGTCGCCGTTGCGCTGCGCGGTGATCCGGCCGGTCGCCGGGTCGAGCTGAGTGACCTCGCTGCAGCCCATGCTCTTGTGGTACACCGCGTTCACCCGGCCCCATGCGGTGTCCACAGTGCACAGTTGAAGGTTGTCCCGGGTGTAGTGCCAGCGGATCTGCCCGGTGATCGGGTCGCGGCCGGCGACCTCGCCGCCGTCCGCGGTGGTGACGGTGTCGGACTGGCCAATCGGAACCGGCGTCGCGGAACTCGGCGCCTGCCACAGCTGTTTCATCGCACCGGGCACCTCGGGCGGCGGCGCGGGAAGCGCTTGCGGCGCGGCGGCGACGGCGCGGCTGGTGTGCAGATTGTCGCTGCTGGCGGCGACGACCGTGATGCCGGCCGCGACGACTGCCGCGATCGCGACGACGATCAGCCAATCCCGGCGGCGGTTCCACGGTGAGCGCCGGGCCTTGCCGGATGCGACGTGGGCACCGGCGGACCTCCGGAGAAGGAGATCGTCGGCGCCGTGCGGCTGGGCGGTACTGGTCCCGGCGGCGAGTTCGGGCGAGACAGCGGCGGGGACGCGGGGGATCGGCCCGGTTTGTTCCTCGGAGGTGACCGCGGGGACCGGATCGGTGTCCGGAGCCGGTTCGCCGGCTGCGCTGGACGAGCCCTCGCCCGCCGCGGCGGGAAGCTCAGCCGAAGCGCCGGCGGCAGACTCAGCGCCAGCAGAGCCCGCTGCCGCATCGATCGCCCCGTCCGGAACATCCGAGGCGGGGCGATCGTCGCGCTTCGCGGGAGTGCCCGCTACGTTCGATCCGGGTTCGGAGGGCGTTTCATCGGCGCCGTTCCCGTGGTCGTTCACGTAACTGACTCCCCGGTGTGTCGATCAGTCTGTCGACGCAGGTGTATCAGACGCGGCCGGACGACGGCGACGGCGGCGGCGGGCCGGCCGCTCCGCGGTCTCGCCCGCCGAGTCGGACGTCGTCGCCGGGGTGGCGTTGCCGGTCGACGTGGCCGGGCCTGCCGCGTCGCCGCCGGAGCGGGTGCGGCGGCGGGTCCGGGGGCGGTCTTCCGACTGCTCCGACGAGGCCGGTGCCTCCGAAGCAGCAGCGGCTGCGTCGGCGGACTCGATCGCGGCGGCCGAACGGGCACCGCCCCGGGTGCGCTTGCGCGGGGCGCGATTGCGCTTGCGCGGCGCGTCCTCCGCCGGAGCGGCGGCGGCGTCGCGGCGTCCCCGTCGCTTGCCGCCCAGATCCTCTTCCTTCTCGGCGGACAGGCCGGCCCGGGTGCGCTTGGCCAGCGGCAGCCGGCCCTTCGTGCCCTCCGGAATGCCCAGATCGCTGAACAGGTGCGGCGACGACGAGTACGTCTCCACCGGCTCCGGCAGGTCCAGGCCCAGCGTGTCGGAGATCAGCTTCCAGCGCGGTTCGTCGTCCCAGTCGACAAGCGTGATCGCGACGCCGGTGCGACCCGCCCGGCCGGTGCGGCCGATCCGGTGGACGTAGGTCTTCTCGTCCTCCGGGCACTGGTAGTTGATGACGTGCGTGACGTCGTCGATGTCGATGCCGCGCGCCGCCACGTCGGTGGCCACCAGCACGTCGACCTTGCCCGAGCGGAACGCGCGCAGCGCCTGCTCGCGCGCGCCCTGGCCAAGGTCTCCGTGCACCGCGGCGGCCGCGAAACCGCGTTCCACCAGGTCGTCGGCGACCTTCTGCGCGGTGCGCTTGGTCCGGCTGAAGATCATCGTGAGACCGCGGCCCTCGGCCTGCAGCGCCCGCGCGATCAGCTCGGTCTTGTCCATCGAGTGCGCCCGGTAGACGAACTGGGCGGTGCGCTCGTGGACCGCGCCGGCGTCGTTCTCCTCGGCCCGGATGTGCGTGGGCTGGTTCAGGAACGTGCGCGCCAGCGTGATGATCGGGCCGGGCATGGTCGCGGAGAACAGCATGGTCTGCCGCTCGTCCGGGACCATCCGCAGGATCCGCTCGATGTCCGGCAGGAAGCCGAGGTCGAGCATCTCGTCGGCCTCGTCCAGCACCAGGCCGCGGACCTTGCCGAGCACCAGGTGCTGCTGCTCGGCCAGGTCGAGCAGCCGGCCCGGGGTGCCGATCACGACGTCGACGCCCTTGCGCAGCGCCTCGATCTGCGGCTCATACGGCCGTCCGCCGTAGATCGCCAGGGTGCGGATGCCCAGGTGCTTGCCGGCGCCCTTGAGGTCGTTGGCGACCTGGATGCACAGCTCCCGGGTCGGCACCACGACCAGCACCTGCGGGGTGCCGTCGCCGGGCACCTCCACCCGGTGCAGCAGCGGGACGCCGAAGCCCAGCGTCTTGCCCATGCCGGTGCGCGCCTGGCCGATCAGGTCGTCGCCGGCCATGGCCAGCGGCAGGGTGAGCGCCTGGATGGCGAACGTGCGCTCGATGC
Source organism: Amycolatopsis benzoatilytica AK 16/65 (assembly GCF_000383915.1). Taxonomy (NCBI): domain Bacteria; kingdom Bacillati; phylum Actinomycetota; class Actinomycetes; order Pseudonocardiales; family Pseudonocardiaceae; genus Amycolatopsis; species Amycolatopsis benzoatilytica. The sequence continues at coordinate 5,773,384 of NZ_KB912942.1, read as the reverse complement.
CGGCTTCGCCGAGCGCCTTCACGATTTCCGGCTTGACGCCGAACGACGCGAAGGTCGGCGATTCTTCGGCGACCGGCGCGCCCGCCTGCAGCGGGTGCGAGGTGTCCAGCCCGGCCGGGCCGCTCTCGCTGTGCTCGAGAGCGACAGCGGCGGCCGGCGCGGTTTCGGTCTGTTCGGTTGTGGACTGTTCTGCGGTCAGGGTGATCGCCTCTCTCGTGACCAGCGCGCACAGGCCGGTTGTCACTCGACACTCGACCGGGGGCCAGACCCGCGCCGTAGCCTCGGCAGTGGAGGCTGTTGGCGCTGTCGCCCGCCCGGGAATGCCGCTGGGAGGCGTGCACGCACACTTGCGGCGAACCCCGGTCGCCCTGGTGGCTCCGGCCGTCCGCCTGGTTCCCGCCGCGCAGCCGAAAAACGCGGCTGGGCGTGCGGAAGCTCTGATTGTCCATCCGCAGTATAGCTGGTCAGGTGTTTTTCGGGGAGTACCGGGAGCGACGGCGTGGCGTGGGATCGGTCTCTTCACGGCGCGGGCCTGCGGTTCGGCGATAGTCTCGTCGCCGTGACCGACCCCGCTGAACCCGCCTCCGCTCCGACCGCCGCGCCGCCCGCGATCAGCGAGGGCGTCGTAGACCTGCTCGGCGTGATCGCCTACCTGGAGCTGTCCGCGTTCGACCGGATGGCCGAGGACGCTCGCAGCGCGCCCACGCTCGCCGGGCGCGCGGCGCTCGCTTCGATGGCCGCCGCCGAGATCGGGCATCTCGATCTGCTGACGAAGCACCTCGCGGCGAACGGCGTCGCGGTCGAGGACGCGATGGCCCCGTTCGTGTCGCAAGTGGACGCGTGGCACGCCTCCACCCGGCCCAATTCGTGGCTGGAGTCGCTCGTCAAGGCGTACGTCGGGGACGGGCTGGCGGCAGACCTCTACCGCGAGATCGCCAGCTGGCTCGACCCGGAGACCAAGGACCTGGTGCTCACTGTGCTCGCCGACACCGGGCATTCGGCGTTCGCCGAGCGCGAAGTCGCGGCCGGGATCAAGGCGGATCCGAAGGCTCGCGACAAGCTCGCGCTGTGGGGACGGCGGCTGCTCGGCGAAGCGCTCACCCAGGCCCAGTACGTGGTCGCCGAGCGCGATGGCCTGGCCGAACTCATCGTCGCCGGCTCCGGCGACCTGGCGGGAATCGGCGCGCTGTTCCGTCGGTTGCAGCAAGGGCACACCAAGCGCATGCAGGCGCTGGGGCTGGGCTGAGGCGAGTGGCCGCGAGTCACCTGCTGGTCGCGCGCCACCGCGGCGGCCCGCTTCGGTTAGCCTTGCCGGGCGTAGTCACAACGAGTTTCCAGCGGAGGTCCCACGTGGAGGTCAAGATCGGCATCAAGGACACGCCGCGCGAGCTGGTGGTGTCCAGTGGCCAGACTCCCGAAGAGGTGGAGAAGCTGGTCGCCGCGGCGCTGACGGCCGGTGACGGGCTCTTCCGCCTCGACGACGAGAAGGGCCGCAAGTACCTGGTCCCGGCCGATCGCATCGCGTACGTCGAGATCGCCCCGTCCGACGTCCGCAAGGTCGGGTTCGGCGTCGGCGACTGAACCAGCCGAGTTTCACCGGTCCGTGAAGGGCCCCTTCCCGGAATCAGATTCCCGGAAGGGGCCCTTCACGGCTTTCGGGGACCGGTCTCAGGCGGTGGCGGACTCGACCTCGGCGAGCGTGGTGGGCACCGCGAACGGCGGCGTGGACGTGCCGGTGAGCCGGTAGCGCCCCCACGGGTCCGGGTCGGACAGCTCGCCGGACGCGGAGCGCTCGCCGATCCGTACTTCGCACGGCTTCTTGCGCCCGCCGACCGCGTCGGCCAGCGCCGGGTTCGCGGCGACGCGGCCGTACCAGTGGTAGTAGCCGTCGATCGGCTGGAAGTAGCCGCGCAGGTCGACCTCGGCGGCCAGGTCAGTGCCGTCGACGACCAGCGTCGCCGGGCCGGTGTAGCCGTCTTCGTCGCTCATCCGGGGTCCTCTCGTCAGCCGGCTTCGGTGCCGGCGGCGCCTTCTTCGGTCCGTCCGAGCTGGACGACCTTGTTCTCCTCGAGCGGCAGGTTCGGGTCGATCACCACGCCCTGCTGGCGGGTCAGGCCGTCGATCGCCGCCCAGATGATCTGGGTGAGGTACTCGACGACCGAATCGCGGCCCATCGACTGCCGGTCCAGCCACCATTCCCCGGTGCTCTGGACCATGCCGACGATGCCGTGCGCCCACGGCTCGGCCGCGCCGGAATCCATGTTGAACATCCGCATGTAATCGCCGAGCAGGGCGGTCAGCGCGGTGGCGATGACTTCCTTGTCCTCGGCGACTACGTCCGAATTGGCTGCTTTGCCGGGCAGTCCGCCGTGTGCCAGCAAGCGGTACAGGTTCGGGTGTTCCTCGATGACGCCGAAGAACGAGTCGAGCGCCATCCGGATCCGCGGCACCGGTGCGAGTTCCGCGTTGATCGCCGGGATCAGCCGTTCGAAGAGGATTTCCGTGCCGCGCTGGCCGAGCGCCGTGTACAGGTCGGCCTTGTCCTCGAAATGCCGGTACAGCACGGGTTTCGTGACTCCGGCTTCCGCGGCGACGTCTTCCATTCCGAGGTCCGGGCCGTGCGTGTCGAGCGCGCGCAGCGCGGCTTCGACGAACTCCGCGCGGCGCGCGATGCGGTGCTTGCGCCAGCGGTCCCGGCGAGCGTCGCCGGTGGGGCCGTCGGTGTCTTCCGCCTGCTTGCCGGACTGCTTGCTGGAGCGCTTGACACGTTCGATCACGCCGGTCATGCTACCAGAGGTAACTGTTACCACGGGTTACATGTTTCGTGGGTGCAGGGACGCGGCTTCTGGATTCAACGGCGAGTCAGGCGCTGGAAGGGGCTGAAATGACGCGGACGCTGAAGGTGACCGACCGGGAAGCGACGGCGCAACGACTGCTGAAGTCGGCGGCGAACAAGTTCTACGACCCGGACGTCGACATCGACTGGGACGCGCCGCTGGCCGAGGGCAAGCGGTACATCCTGCCGGAGCGTTCGTCGCTCTACGGCACCCCGCTGTGGGACCGGCTCACCCCGGAGCAGCGGATCGAGCTGGGCAAGCACGAGATGGCCAGCATCGCGACCACCGGGCTGTGGTTCGAAATCCTCCTGATGCAGATGCTGCTCAAGGAGATCTACGACCAGGACCCGACCACCGCGCACGCGCAGTTCGCGCTCACCGAGATCGCCGACGAATGCCGGCACTCCACCATGTTCGCCCGGATGTCCGCGCGGATCGGGTGCCCCACTTACGGTCCGGTGCCGGTGCTGCGGCAGCTCGCCAAGCTGATGCCGGCGATTTCCTACGGCCCGGCGCGCTACGGCGCGATCCTGGTCGCCGAGGAGGTGCTGGACCGGCTGCAGCGCGAGCAGATGAACGACGACCAGATCCAGCCGCTGGTCCGGATGGTGAACCGGATTCACGTGCTGGAGGAGGCGCGGCACGTCACCTTCGCCCGCGAGGAAGTCACTCGCTCCATGGCCGAACTGGGCCGTGCGGAGATCGCCTACCAGCAGTTCAACATCGCGTTGATTTCGTATTTCGTGACCAGGGCGTTCATCAATCCCAACGTGTACAAGGCAGTGGGAATCCGGCCGCGGGAAGGCGTCGAGACGGCGCTGAACAACCCGCACTGGCGCGCGACGATCGCTTGGGCCGGCGAGAAGATCATGCCGTTCCTGCAGGAATCCGGTCTGGTCGGGCTGCCGGGGAAAGTGTTCTGGCGCAAGTCTTTCCTGCTGCCGGAGGGCAAGTGACCTCCGTCGGCGCACTTCTTTTCGCGGAGGCGAAATGACCACCGTAGAACGGCTCCGCAATCCCGCTCGCGAACACCGGTTCGTGACCAGCGACGGCTGCGCGCTGCACGTCGAAACCGCCGGCCCGGCCGACGCCGCCGTGACACTGGTCCTGGTGCACGGCTGGACGCAGGACCACCGCACGTGGGACGGCGTGGTCGAGCACCTCGGCCCCGGCGTCCGGACGCTGCGCTACGACCTGCGCGGCCACGGCGGCTCCGCGCCCGCGAGCGAAGGCAAAGCGACGATTCCGCAGCTGGCCGACGATCTGGCCGAGCTGATCGCGGCCCGCGTGCCGACCGGGCCGCTGGTCGTCGCCGGGCATTCGATGGGCGGGATGACCGTGATGGCACTGGCCGAACGGCATCCGGACCTGGTCCGCGAGCGGGTCGCCGGAGTGGCGTTCGTGGCGACGTCGTCCGGCCAGATGGACCGGATCACGTTGGGGCTGCCGGGAATGGCCGGGCAAATGTCCGCGCGGTTCGAGCGCAGGCTGGCGAAAGCGCTGGCGCACCGCAAGGGCGAGCGACTGCCGCTGAGCCCGCCGCTGGTGCGGTCCGGGGCGCGGTTCCTCGTTTTCGGGGATCACCCGCGGCGAGCGGACGTGCGCACCGTCGCGGACCAGCTGCTGTGCGCGCATCCGGCGAGCCTCGGCGCGTTCCAGGATGCGATTTCGACGCATGACCGACGGGTCGCGCTGGCGACGCTGCGCGGTACGCCAGCCGTGGTGCTGGCCGGCGAGAAAGACCGACTTTGCCCGTTGCCGCACGCGAAAGTGATCGCGGACGAGCTGCCGGACGCGGAGTTCGTGCGGTTCCCCGGTGCCGGGCACATGCTGCCGCAGGAACGGGCGAGCGAGGTCGCGGTGCGGATCGGCGCGTTGCTGCGGGCGCCGCGCTGACCGCTCGTGAGTGGCTGGGCCGGTGAGAAGCCGGCCTGGCCACTCCTCGCGCGCAGGGCGTCAGTTGTCCTTGAGCGGGAACCCGCCGCCGATGCCGCGCCAGGCGAGGTTCGCGGTCAGCGCCACCGCGTCCTCGCGGCTCATCGACTGGTTGTGCTGCAGCCAGTACCGGGCGCTGACCTGGCTCATCCCGACCAGGCCGACGGCCAGCAGGCGGGCCTTCTCCTCGTCCAGGCCGGCGTCCGAGGTGATCGTCTCGGTGATCGCTTCGACGCTCGCCGAGGTCGCGCGGTCCACCGCTTCCTGCACCGCGGGCTCGCCGCGCAGGTCGGATTCGAAGACCATCCGGAACGCGCCCGCGTCGTTGTTCACGAAGTCGAAGAACGCGCCGACCGTCGCGGGCACCCGCTGGCGGTTGTCCGACGTGGAGTTCAGCGCGCCCTGCACCCGGCCGACCAGATCGTCGACGTGGCTTTCCAGCAGCGCGATGTAGAGGTCCAGCTTGCCAGGGAAGTGCTGGTAGAGCACCGGCTTGCTGACGCCGGCCTCTTCGGCGATCTCGTCCATCGCCGCGGCGTGGTAGCCGTGGTCCGCGAAGACGCGCTGGGCAGCGGTGAGCAGCTGGGCCCGGCGTTCGGTCCTCGGCAACCGGACGCCTCGTTGCAGTCGCGCCATCTCCGTCATTCTTCCTCCGTCCGCCGCTTCGCCGGGCGGGTTCACCACCGCGTGAAGTGGCCCTGACATTACTCGTGGGTACGCCCGAAATGCCAAGGGTCAGGCATCCTGGACTGGTGACGACCACGACCTCCCGCACCCCGGTCGCGGCGGCGGTCCGCCCGCCCGTGACCCAGGTGCCATTGTCGACTACGCCGCTGCCGACGCTCGACGGGGCGGTGCCGCCGTGGCCCGGGACGGTCGAGAACGGCCTGCACGTCCGGCACACGCCCGGCCCGGACGGCACTCCCGCGGTATACGTGCACGGGCTCGGCGGATCGGCCACGAACTGGACCGACCTGGCCGCGCTGCTCGCGCCGACCGCCGCCGGCCACGCCGTTGACCTGCCCGGATTCGGTTTCTCCGAGCCGGAGTCGGGGTTCGGTTTCGGGCTGGACCACCACTCGGCGGTCGTCGCGCGGCATCTCGAACGGCTCGGCGAGCCGGTGCACTTGCTCGGCAACTCGATGGGCGGCGCGATCTCTCTGCTCGTCGCGGCGCAGCGGCCGGAGCTGGTGAGAACTCTCACGCTGATTTCCCCGGCGATGCCGGATCGCCGCCCGGACCCGCGCCGGCTGTCGGATCCGCTGATGGCGCTGGCGTACCTCCCGGTGGTCGGTGCACGGGTGCGGCGGCGGATGGCCGGACTGACCGCGCGCGAACGCGCCGCGCAGGTCATCAAGCTGTGTTTTCACGATCCGTCGCGATTCCCGGACGCCCGGCTCGACGAGCTGGTCGAGGAGCACGCCGCGCGGGCCGGGTTCCCGTGGGCGCTGGCCGCGATGGAGCGCAGCACGTTCGGCATCTTCCGGCGCTGGACCGCGCTCGGTTCCGCGTCGCTGTGGTCGGTCGCCAAGCAGGTCGAGGCACCCACGCTGGTGGTCTGGGGCCTCCACGACCGGGTGATCTCGGTCCGGCGGGCGCCCCGTACCGCGCAGGCCGTTCCGCGGGCCCGGATGCTCGTGCTCCCGCGCACCGGGCACGTGGCCCAGATGGAGCGTCCGCAGGTGGTGGCACGTGCGGTGCTCGGTCTGTGGGAGAGCGCGGACAACGGCTCCTGGTAGTCCGAACGGGGGATGGCGGATCGTCGAGGCGCCCGCCAGTCGCTGCTGGGAACCTGGCCGTGGTGTGGCACCCTGGGTCGGTGGATCGGCTGAAGCAGGACGCGGGAGCGAGGGACCGGCGGTCGTCGACCGCGGGGTCGGCGCGGCGTTCGGGTTCTTCTTCGTCGTCGCGAACCGCCAGCTCAGACCCCGATTCTCCGCGGGTCGGCCAGTACCGTCCGGAGAAGCAGCCCGCCCAGCGGGTCGGCGAGGACCGGTACCGGCCAGGCTCCCGGCGCACCCGAGCGGAACCGCTCAGCGCGGCCTGGCAGCCCAAGGACGGCGCCGAGCGCCGCCCGGCGAAGAAGAAGCCGCGGTCACCGTTCGCCCGGTTCGTGAAGACCTACGGCTGGCGTGTGTACGCGCTGCCGATCCTGGCCGTGATCACCATCCTGGTCGCGGTGAACACCGCCACCAGCCCGGCCGAACCGGGCACCGCGACCGCGGGCGAGACCGCGTCCGGCGACTCCGCCGCGGGCGCGATCGACGGGGGCGGCGGCATCCCGGAGAACCCGGCACAGCCGGTGAACCTCAACGTGCCGACCGCGGAACTGCCGACCGGCGGCGACTTCAGCCAGACCGGCAAGGGCACCTGGCACGTCGTCCCCGGGTCCAGCCCGGTCGTCGGCAAGGCCGGGAAGCTCTACACCTACACGGTCGAGGTCGAGGACGGCATCGACCCGTCCAGCTACGCCGGCGACGACAGCTTCGGCGCCGCGGTGCAGGGCATCCTGTCCGACCCGCGCAGCTGGACGTGGAACGGCGAGATCCGGTTGCAGCGGGTCGACGCGAGCTACCCGAACCCGAGTTTCCGGGTGAGTCTCACCACTCCGGACACCACGCACCGGCCGGACGCGTGCGGGTTCCAGATCAAATTCGAAGCCTCCTGCTACCGGCGCAGCATGGGCCGGGTGCTCATCAACCTGTCCCGCTGGGTGCGCGGCGCGAAGGTCTACGGCCCGGACATGACCGGGTACCGGCAGTACGCCATCAACCACGAAGTCGGGCACGCGCTCGGCAACAATCACGTGGGCTGCCCCGGAAACGACCAGCCCGCGCCGGTGATGATGCAGCAGTCGTTCGGCGTCGCCGACGACTACGTCGCGATGCTCAACAACATCCCCGGCGGCGACAAGGGCAAGGTCGCCGCGGATCACCGCGTGTGCAAGCCCAACGCGTGGCCGAACCCGACGCCGCCCGCCCAGTAACGACGTCCCATCATCTGGGAGCGGGGAAGTCTCCCTTGCGAACGAGCGTTGAAGGCACTGGGATCGACAATGCGACCCGCGCGAGTATGGAGGACCCGATGTCAGACACGGCACTGCCGCCGCTCGTCGAGCCGGCAGCCGAGCTCACCAAGGAAGAGGTGGCCCGGTACAGCCGTCACCTGATCATCCCGGACGTCGGGGTGGTCGGGCAGAAGCGGCTGAAGAACGCGAAGGTCCTGGTCATCGGTGCCGGCGGGCTCGGAAGCCCGGCGTTGCTGTACCTGGCCGCGGCCGGCGTGGGCACGCTCGGCATCATCGACTTCGACGTCGTCGACGAATCGAACCTGCAGCGCCAGGTCATCCACGGCCAGTCCGACGTCGGCAAGCTCAAGGCCGCGTCGGCGCAGGAATCGATCGCGGAGATCAACCCGCTGGTCAAGGTGCACCTGCACACCGAGCGGCTGGAGTCGGCGAACGCGCTGGAGATCTTCGCCCAGTACGACCTGATCGTCGACGGCACGGACAACTTCGCCACCCGCTACCTGGTGAACGACGCCGCGGTGCTGCTCGGCAAGCCGTACGTGTGGGGTTCGATCTTCCGGTTCGAAGGCCAGGTCAGCGTGTTCTGGGAGGACGCGCCGAACGGCAAGGGCCTCAACTACCGCGACCTCTACCCGGAGCCGCCGCCGCCGGGCATGGTTCCGTCGTGCGCCGAAGGCGGCGTGCTGGGCGTGCTGTGCGCGTCGATCGGCTCGATCATGGTGACCGAGGCGATCAAGCTCATCACCGGCATCGGAGAGCCGCTGCTCGGGCGGTTGATCTCGTACGACGCGCTGGAGATGAAGTACCGCGAGGTGAAGATCCGCAAGGATCCGGAAACGCCGAAGATCACCGAACTGATCGACTACGACGCATTCTGCGGCGTTGTGTCGGACGAGGCGGCTTCGGCCGCGTCCGGGCACACGATCACGCCGGCGGAGCTCAAGGCGAAGTTCGACGGCGGCGAGGAGTTCGCGCTGATCGACGTCCGCGAGCCGCACGAGTACGAGATCGTCAGCATCAAGGGCGCGACGTTGATCCCGAAGGACCGGATCCTGTCCGGGGAGGCGTTGGCCGAGCTGCCGCAGGACCGTCCGATCGTGCTGCACTGCAAGTCGGGTGCTCGGTCGGCGGAAGCGCTGGCGGCGCTGCACGCGGCGGGATTCAAGGACGCGACCCATCTGGGCGGCGGGGTGCTGGCCTGGGCTCGGCAGATCGATCCCAGCTTGCCGACCTACTGAGACGGCATTCCGACCGGCTCACTGACATATCGGCAGTCCGTGAAGGGCCCCTTGAGGGAATCTAAGTCCCTCAAGGGGCCCTTCACGGCTTCGTGGCGGCCGGGTTTGGTGCGCTGTCGAAACCGGGTGTGACCAGCGAGTCTGGCCGGGATTGCGGGCTCGGCGGGGTAGCCTCTTCCTTTGTGCGCTCAACCCTCGAACGTCCGTCCGACCGTGTCTGCGCGGCCTTCGGCAGCGATGCCGGCGTCGTGACGCTGGCACCGGACTCCGAGTCCTGGCTCAGCGGCGACGTGGTGTTCAAGCCGGTTGGCGACCGGTCGCAGGCGTTGTGGACCGCGCGGGCGCTGGATTTCGCGGACGACCCGGGGTTGCGGATCGCGAAGCCGGTGCGGTCGCGGGACGGGCGGTGGATCGTCGGCGGGTGGTCGGCGTGGCGGCAGGTTTCCGGGACCGCCGAGCATCGGTGTGACGAAGCCGTGCTGGCCGCGGTGCGGTTGCATCGGGCCACCGCGGACCTGCCCCGGCCCGATTTCCTTTCCGGGCGCGACGACCGGGACGCCATCGCGGACCGGATCGCCTGGGAAGATCTGGATCGGGCGTTGCCCGAGGACAAGGGCGGGCGCTGGTTCGAGATTCTGGCTCCGTCGCGGCGGCCGGTGAAGCTGCCGCTTCAGGTGGCGCACGGCGAGTTGCTCGCCGGGCTGCTCTTCGACGGCGACGCGGCGCCGGGAGTGGTCGATTTCGTCCCGTATTACCGGCCTGGCGAGTGGGGTGCGGCCATCGCCGCGGTGGACTCGCTCGTGTGGGGCGGGGCGACCGCGGCGTTGCTGGAACGGTGGGCGCATCTGCCCGAGTGGCCGCAATTGCTGCTGCGTGCGGTGCTGTTCCGGCTGGCTTCGCACGCACTCGACCCGCACGCCACGAACGCGGGCTTGGACGGGTTGCGAGTGGCGGCGCGCGAGGTCAGCGCCATCCTCTGATTCACCGCGGACGCCGTCCTGGACGGCGGGCAATGTCAACTGCCGGAAACATTCGGGCATATTGCGGTAACACTGCGTCCTTACCGTCGGGTCATCGCCGACCCGAGGAGCGCCTGTGCCGCACGTCGACACACACTGCCCGTACTGCGCATTGCAGTGCGGGATGCGCCTGGCCGGCACGCGTGTCACGCCGCGCGAATTTCCGGTCAACGCGGGCGGACTGTGCCAGAAGGGCTGGACCGCCGGGACCTTGCTGGAGTCGGCCGACCGGCTGACCACGCCATTGCTCCGCCGCGACGGGGAATTACAGCCGGTTTCCTGGGACGAAGCGCTGGATTTCGTGGCGGAACGGCTGATTTCGCTGCGCCAGGAACACGGCGCGGACTCGGTCGCGGTGTTCGGCGGGGGCGGGCTCACCAACGAAAAGGCTTACCTGCTCGGTAAGTTCGCCCGGGTCGCGCTGGGCACCGCGCAGATCGACTACAACGGCCGGTTCTGCATGTCGTCCGCGGCGGCGGCCGGGCTGCGGGCGTTCGGGGCGGATCGCGGGCTGCCGTTTCCGGTCACCGACCTCGGCGGTGCGGACACGGTGCTGCTGGCCGGGGCGAACCCGGCGGAGACGATGCCGCCGTTCATGCAGCACCTGGCGGGTGCGGAGCTGATCGTGGTCGACCCGCGCCGGACGCCGACCGCGGAGCGGGCCGCACTGCACCTCGCGCCGGCCCCGGGGACCGATCTCGCATTGGCGCTGGGGATTCTGCACGCGGTGGTGGCCGAAGGGCACCTCGACAAGTCCTATGTGGACACCCGAACCGCCGGCTTCGACGCCATGTGGCGGATCGCGGCGACCTGGTGGCCGGAACGAGCCGAGCGGGTGACCGGGGTCGCGGCGGCTGATCAGCGGCGCGCGGCCGAGTTGCTGGCGCGGGCGGGCAACGCGTACGTGCTTACTGGGCGCGGGACGGAACAGCACGCATCCGGTACCGCGACGGTCGGCGGGTGGATCAATCTCGCCCTCGCGCTGGGGCTCCCTGGACGGCTCGGGTCGGGGTTCGGGTGCTTGACCGGACAGGGCAACGGGCAGGGCGGCCGCGAGCACGGGCAAAAGGCGGACCAGCTGCCGGGATATCGCCGGATCGACGACCCGGCCGCGCGGGCGCACGTCGCCTCGGTGTGGGGCGTGCCGGCGGAAAGCCTGCCCGGGCCGGGGCGGTCGGCGGTGGAGCTGCTCGAAGCAGCCGGCGACTCGGTGAAGGCGCTGCTGGTGTTCGGGAGCAATGTCGTGGTGTCGGCACCGCGGTCGGCCCGCGTGCAGGACCGGTTGCGCGGCCTTGATCTTCTGGTGGTGGCGGACTTCTTCCTCTCGGAGACCGCGGCACGGGCGGACGTGGTGTTCCCGGTGACGCAATGGGCCGAGGAGGACGGGACGCTGACCAACCTGGAAGGCCGGGTTCTGTTGCGGCGGAAAGCGGTCGAACCGCCGGCCGGGGTACGCAGCGACTTGGCGTTGCTGCAGGAGCTGGCGATCCGGGTCGGCCAGCCGGCGGAGCGATTCCCGGTTGTCGCCGAGGAAGTGTTCGACGAGCTGCGCACCGCGTCGGAGGGCGGCACCGCGGACTACTCCGGCGTCAGCTACGCGCGGTTGCGCGGCGGCGAGGCTCTGCACTGGCCGGTTCCGGCAGTCAAGCACTCCGGTACGCCACGGATGTTTCTCGACCGGTTCGCGCATCCAGACGGGCGGGCGCGGTTCGCGGAGGTCGAGCACAGCGGACCTGCGGAGCGGCCGTCAGACGACTTTCCGCTGCAAGCCACCACTGGGCGGGTCCTGCCGCACTATCAGTCCGGCGCACAGACCCGGCGGATCGCGGAGCTGACGGCGGTGGTGCCGGAGATGTTCGTGGAAGTGCACCCGGACACGGCGGCGCGCGCCGGACTCGCCGAGGGCGATCGCGCGGTGGTCCGATCCCGGCGCGGAGAAACGGTCGCCCTGGTGCGGTGCGTGCCGTCGATGCGGGTCGATCTGGTGTTCCTGCCGTTCCACTTTCCCGGTGCGGGGCGCGCGAATCTGGTGACCAACCCGGCGCTCGATCCGGTGAGCCGGATGCCGGAGTTCAAGGTGTCCGCGGTGTCGTTGGAGAGGGCGGACCGATGAGCGCGCGACAGGTGGTCATCGTCGGGTACGGCATGGCGGGTGCCCGGCTCGCGGAGGAGATCCGGCGGCGCGACCCGGGTGCGGACCGGGTCCGGTTGACGGTGCTGGGCGAGGAAGAACATCCCGCGTACAACCGGGTGCTGTTGTCCACTGTGGTCGCTGGCGGGATGAGCGCGGAGACGGTGCGGCTGCACGACGCGGAGTGGGCGTCGCGGACGTTGGTCGATCTGCGGCTGGGCACCCAGGTGACCCGGCTGGACCCGGCGCGGCGCGTGGTGGTGACCGACGGCGAAGAGTTTCCGTACGACACCTTGGTGCTGGCGACTGGGGCCGCGCCGTGGTTGCCGCCGGTGGAAGGGCTTGAGCTGGGGCCGGAAGTGGTGGCGTTCCGCACCTTGGACGACTGTGCGCGGATTCTGGCGGCCGCGCAGCCCGGAGCGCCGGTGGCCGTGCTCGGCGGCGGGTTGCTCGGGCTGGAGGCGGCACGCGGGCTGGCCGGGCGGGGCGCGAACGTGACCGTGGTGCATCCGCGGTCGCACGTGCTGGAACGGCAACTGGATTCCGGGGCCGGCCGGGTGCTGGCGCGCCGGCTGGCGGAGCTGGGCGTGTCGTTCCGGTTCGAGGTTTCGGCGGCGCGGCATCTGCCCGGCGACGGACTGAAACTCGACGACGGCAGTTTCGTGCCCGCGGACCTGGTCGTGGTCGCGGCTGGGGTGCGGCCGGAGACCGCGCTCGCGGAAGCGGCCGGCCTGGAGGTCGACCGTGGCGTACTGGTCGACGACCTGCTGCGGACCAGCGACGGCCGGATTCACGCGCTGGGCGACTGTGCGCGGCATCCGGGCGCACCGGCCGGGCTGGTGCAGCCCGCCTGGGAACAGGCGACGGTGCTCGCGGACCTGCTGACCGGCACCGACACCGCCGCGCGCTATCGCGGTACGCGCACGGTGACTCGGCTCAAAGCGCGCGACATCGATCTCGCCGCGCTCGGCGAAACCCACGTGACCAGTGCGGACGACGACGTCGAAGTGGTCACCTTCGACGATCCGTCCGGCGGCCGGTACGGGAAGCTCGTCGTCCGCGGGGAACGGGTGACGGGTGCGATCTTGCTCGGGCTGCCGGACGCTGCCGCGACGGTGACGCAACTGCACGACCGTGGGACACCGGCGCCGGAGGATCGGCTGGCGCTGCTGCTCGGCCGTGCGCTGCCAGCCGGCGCGCCGACCGCGGCGAGCCCGGCCGACCTGCCTTCGTCCACGGTGATCTGCCGCTGCAACGCGGTGACCAAGGGACGACTGATCGAAGCATGGCGAGGTGGCGCCACCGACGCTGCCGCTCTTGCCCGGACTACCCGCGCCACTACGGGATGCGGCAGCTGCCGCGACACGGTGGGCGCGGTCGCCGATTGGCTGGCCGCGCAATGAATCCCGGTACCGAGGAGGACGTCATGACCCGACGCTGGATCGAGCACTGGGATCCGGAGGACGAGCACTTCTGGGAACAGACCGGCAAGCGCGTCGCTCGCCGCAACCTGTGGTTCTCGGTGCTGTCAGAGCACATCGGTTTCTCGATCTGGACTCTGTGGTCGGTCGTCGTCCTGTTCATGGGCCCGAAGTACGGGTTCTCCGCGGCGGACAAGTTCTTGCTGGTGTCCACGCCGACGGCGGTCGGCGCGGTCATGCGGATTCCGTACACGTTCGCGGTCGCGCGCTTCGGCGGGCGCAACTGGACGATCTTCAGCGCGGCGATTCTGCTGGTGCCGACGGTGCTCACCGCGGTGGTGCTGCACCCCGGGACATCGCTGGGCACGTTCATCCTGATGGCGGCCCTCGGCGGCGTCGGCGGCGGCAACTTCGCGTCGTCCATGACCAACATCAACGCGTTCTATCCTGAGCGGCACAAGGGCTGGGCCCTCGGATTGAACGCCGGCGGCGGGAACCTGGGCGTCGCGGTCATCCAGCTCGTCGGGCTGCTCGTGATCGGCACCGCCGGTGCGGCCGCTCCGCGTCTGGTTCTCTACATCTACCTTCCCCTGATCGTGCTCGCCGCGTTGAGCGCGGCGTTGTTCATGGACAACCTTTCGACCGTCCGCGGCGACACCAAGGCGATGCGCGAGGTGGTCCGATTTGGACACACCTGGGTCATGTCGCTGTTGTACGTCGGCACTTTCGGGTCCTTCATCGGCTACAGCTTCGCGTTCGGACTGGTGCTGCAGAACCAGTTCGGCCGGACGCCGCTGCAGGCCGCGGCGGTGACTTTCCTCGGTCCGCTGCTGGGTTCGTTGTCGCGGCCGGTCGGCGGCTGGCTGTCGGACCGGATCGGCGGCGCGCGGATCACGTTCGCGACCTTCGGTGCGATGGCGGCGGCGACGGTGGTGCTGCTGCTGGCTTCGTCGGCGGATTCGCTGGCGTGGTTCACCGGGGCGTTCATCGCGCTGTTCGTGCTGACCGGCATCGGGAACGGCTCGACTTACAAGATGATCCCGGCGATTTTCCAGGCGAAGGCGCGGGCGGCGATCGAAGCCGGCGCGGACGAGGCGACCGAACTGCGGAACGCGCGGCGGCTGTCCGGTGCGTTGATCGGGCTGGCCGGGGCGATCGGCGCGTTGGGCGGGTTGTTCATCAACCTGGCGTTCCGGCAGTCGTTCGCCTCGGCGCACAGCGGGGTTCCGGCGTTCGTCGGGTTCTTGGTGTTCTACGCGGTCTGCGTGGGCGTGACGTGGTTCGGCTACCTGCGGAAGCCGGCGGTGCGGGCCCAGGTGGCGTTGGCAGGAGCGGAGGTCTGAGATGCCTACAGTAGTGGTCGCCGGGCACGGCATGGTCGCGCACCGGTTCGTGGAAGCTCTCCGCGCGGCGGACCCGGCCGGCGAGTGGCGGGTAGTGGTGCTGTCCGAGGAAAACCGGCCGGCGTACGACCGGGTCGCGCTGACCTCCTATGTGGACAGCTGGGATCCGGCCGCGTTGGCCCTGCCGGGCGCGGACTATGCCGGGGATGACGCGGTCGAGCTGCGGCTGGGCGAAGCGGCTGTTTCGATCGACCGGGACAGCCAAACGGTCACCACCGCCAGCGGTCACGTGCAGCCCTACGACGCGTTGGTGCTGGCGACGGGCTCGCGTCCGTTCGTGCCGCCGGTGCCGGGGCGAGACCTGCCTGGCGTTTTCGTCTACCGCACGATCGACGATCTGGACGCCATTCGCGCCGCTGCCGAGAAGCAGGGGCGCGGCCGTCGGGCGGCGATGGTGATCGGCGGCGGCCTGCTCGGGCTGGAGGCGGCGAAGGCGCTGCGGGACATGGGTCTGTCGCCGCACGTGGTGGAGATGGCACCGCGGCTGATGCCGTTGCAGGTCGACGACGGCGGCGGCGGATTGCTGCGGCGGCTGATCGCCGAGCTCGACGTGACTGTCCACACCGGAACGTCCACCGAGGCGATCGAAGCCGACGGCACGCGGTTGCTGGCCCGGCTGGGCAACGGCACCGAGCTGGACGTCGACCTCGTGGTGTTCTCCGCCGGGGTCCGGCCGCGCGACGATCTCGCCCAGGAGTCCGGTTTGGACCTTGGCGAACGCGGCGGTGTGCTGGTCGACGCGACCTGCCGGACGAGCGACCCGGCGGTGTACGCGATCGGCGAGTGCGCCGCGGTGGAAGGCCGGGTGTACGGCATCGTCGCGCCGGGGTATGCGATGGCCGAGGTGGTGGCCGCCCAGCTGACCGGCGGTGCCGCGAGCTTCCCCGAGCCGGACACCGCGACGAAGCTGAAACTGATGGGCGTGGACGTCGCCAGTTTCGGCGACGCGCACGCGGCGACCGAAGGTGCGCTGGAAGTCGCGGTGAACGATGCCGTGGCGGGAACGTACAAGAAGCTCGTGGTGACCGACGACGGACGGACATTGCTCGGCGGTGTGCTCGTCGGCGACGCGACGGAGTACAACACGTTGCGGGCGCTGGTCGGCCGGCAGCTGCCCGCCGAGCCGGGAGCATTGCTCGCTCCGGCCGGCGGGGGAGCCGCGGTCGGGGTGGACGCGCTGCCGGACGAGGCGCAGGTCTGCTCGTGCAACGGGGTCTCCAAGGGTGCGTTGACGCACGCGATCAAAGCGGACGGTTGCGACTCGGTCGCGAAGCTGAAGGCGTGCACCCGGGCCGGGACTTCCTGCGGTTCGTGCGTGCCGATGCTGGCGAAGCTGCTCAACTCGTGCGGGGTCGAGCAGTCGAAGGCGTTGTGCGAACACTTCCCGCAGTCCCGCGCGGAGCTGTTCGAGATCATTCAAGCGACGCGAATCACGACGTTCAGCGAACTGGTGCGCCGATACGGCACGGGAACGGGATGTGCGGTCTGCAAACCGGCGGTGGCCTCGATCCTGGCTACGCTGGGCAACGGGCACATTCTCGGCGGCGAGCAGGCCACCTTGCAGGACACCAACGACCGGTTCCTGGCGAACATGCAGCGCAACGGCAGCTACTCGGTGGTGCCGCGGATCCCCGGCGGCGAAATCACGCCCGAGAAGCTGATGGTGATCGCGCAGGTGGCGCAGGACTTCGGGCTGTACACGAAGATCACCGGCGGGCAGCGGATCGACCTGTTCGGGGCCACTGTCGACCAGCTGCCGGAGATCTGGCGCCGGCTGGTGGACGCGGGCTTCGAATCCGGCCACGCGTACGGGAAGTCGCTGCGGACGGTGAAGTCGTGCGTCGGTTCGACGTGGTGCCGGTACGGGGTGCAGGACAGCGTCGGCTTGGCGATCGAGCTGGAGCTGCGGTACCGCGGACTGCGCTCGCCGCACAAGCTCAAGGCTGGGGTCTCCGGGTGTGCGCGGGAGTGCGCGGAGGCGCGCGGCAAGGACTTCGGCGTGATCGCCACCGAGCACGGGTGGAACCTCTATGTGGGCGGCAACGGCGGCGCGACGCCGCGGCACGCCGAGCTGTTGGTGTCCGATGTGGACACTGAGACGCTGATCCGCACGATCGACCGGTTCCTGATGTTCTACGTCCGCACCGCGGATCGGCTGCAGCGCACCGCACCGTGGATCGAGGAGCTGGACGGCGGGCTCGACCACCTGCGCGCGGTCATCGTGGACGACAGCCTCGGCATCGGCGAGGACCTGGACGCGGCGATGGCGAAACACGTCGACGACTACGCCGACGAATGGCGCGGGGTGCTGGAAGATCCGGAGAAACTGCAGCGGTTCAGTTCGTTCGTGAACGCGCCGGGCACGCCGGATCCGTCGATCTCGTTCCGGGCGGAACGGGAGCAGAAGATCCCGGTGTTGCTGGGAGTTCCGGAGGTGCGGCGATGACCACGACGGCGATGTGGACGGCGGTGTGCCCGGCGGTGCGAGTTCCGGAATTCTCCGGGGTCGCGGCGCTGGTCGACGGCCAGCAAGTAGCGGTGTTCCGGGTAGCGGACAGCTGGTACGCACTGTCCAATTGGGACCCGTGCAGCGGTGCGGCGGTCCTTTCGCGAGGAATCGTCGGGGACGCGGCGGGCGAGCCGGTGGTCGCTTCGCCGGTCTACAAGGAACGGTTCTCGCTGCTGACCGGCCAGTGTCTGGACGCGGAAGAGCGTTCGGTGCCGGTCTATCCGGTCCGGGTGCGAGACGGCGTGGTCGAGGTGGGCTCGCCGTGACCGACGTCCGGCCGCTGGCCGGGTTCACGGTGGGAATCACGGCAGCGCGCCGGGCCGAAGAGCTGGGCGCGCTGTTCGTGCGTCAAGGGGCGGCGGTCCGGTACGGGCCGGCGATCCGGATCGTCCCGCTGGCCGACGACACCGAACTGCGCGAAGCGACGACCCGGTTGCTGGAATCGCCGATCGATCTCGTGGTGGCGACGACCGGGATCGGCTTCCGCGGCTGGATCGAAGCCGCGGAAGGCTGGGGCATCGGGGAGAAGGTGCTCGAACAGCTGTCTGGCGCGGAGTTGCTGGCTCGCGGGCCGAAGGCGGCGGGTGCGGTGCGGGCGGCGGGGCTGGCGGAGAGCTATTCGCCCGCGTCGGAGAGCAGCGCCGAGCTGGCGCAGTACCTGGTCGAGTCCGGGGTGGCCGGGCGGCGGATCGCGGTGCAGCTCCACGGCGAGCCGTTGCCCTACTTCACCGCGCAGCTTCGGCAAGCGGGCGCGGAAGTGATCGAAATCCCGGTGTATCGCTGGGTGGCGCCGACGGATCCGGGTCCGCTCGATCGGCTCCTCGACGCGGTGCTGGAAGGGACTGTCGACGCGCTTCCGTTCACCAGCGCACCGGCGGCGGCGTCGACGGTTGCCGTCGCGCGGCGGACTGGCCGGCTGGCCGCGCTCGTAGAGGCGTTGAGCGGACGAGCGGTGGCGGCGTGCGTGGGGCCGGTCGCCGCGGCGCCGCTTGCCGCGCTGGGCATCCCGACCGTCCAACCGCGACGGTCGCGGATCGGTGCATTGGCCCGGTCGGTCGCCGATGCGCTGACTGAGCAGTCGCCGACGCTGTACGCCGCCGGTCATGCGTTGCAGGTCCGGGGAACGGGCGCGCTGGTGGACGGTGATTGGCGGGAGGTCGCGCCCGCGCCGATGGCCCTCCTGCGCGCTCTCGCTCGGCAGCCCGGTCGCGTCGTCTCGCGACGGGAGTTGTCGGCGGAACTGCCCGGCGGCGGCGAAGCACACGCGGTGGAGACGGCGATCGGCCGGTTGCGGACCGCGCTCGGCGGCAGCGGGATGGTGCAGACGGTGGTCAAGCGCGGCTACCGGCTGGCCGTGAATCCCGGCGACGCCCCCGCGATGATCGGCTAGCGAGTGAGCGGGCTCTCACTTGGTGCGGTTGCCAGCGTGTGCGGCTCGTCCGTGAAGGGCCCCTTCAGGGAATCCAAGTCCCTCAATGGGCCCTTCACGGACATCCGAAGGCTGCAACCGTTGCGGCGAAGCTGTTCGGCCGTGGCTGTGGTCGGATGAGGAGCGCTCGGTCCGGTTAGGACCGCGCGGCGTCCCACCAGGACAGGATCCGGGTTCCGTAGAGGGTCAGCCACTTCGACGGTTCGCCGGCCGGAACGTCGACTTCGAACCACACGTCGCCGGGCAGCCGGCCGCCCTGCAGCCACTTTCCGTCCGGTTGCCGGGCGGCGCGAATCCGTTCCACCGCTTCGGTCAGCCGCGGGTCCGGCGGAGTTTCGTCGACGAGCGAGGCTTAGCGGAAGTATTCGACGGCGCTGATCACGCTGTAGTGCCAGCGGATCGGGTACGCGAAGTGATCCACCCAAGGCGCGATCTGCCCGCCGGTCGAAAGCCGGTACATCAGCCGCCGCTGCAGCAAGTACTCCTCGCCCGCGCGGCGGGCGGCGCGAGTTTCGCCGGTGCCGCCGGTCGCGACCTCGTAGGCGAGCAGGCCCTTCAGCGCGTTCAGGGTGGAGTGAACCGACGAGCGCTTCGATCCTTCGACCCAGGCGCAGTTCCAGCCTCCGTCTTCCTGGCGATGCTCGAGGAACCATTGCGCCAGACCGGAAACATCGACGCCGAGCCAGCTGCCGTTGGCGATCGTCCAGGCGTTGATGCAGACGTCGACCTCGCCGCCCCAGTACGGCAGATTGTCGTACTCCCAACGGCAATTCTCGGCGAGCAGCTCGGCGGTGTGCCGCTCGCGCAGCACCGCCGGGTCCAGCCCCCACTCGCGCAGCGTGGTGAGCGAGGGCGTGGTGGCCGTCCAGGGCTGCCCGCCGGCCACGCTCGACTCGCCCTGGAAGTTCGCCGGAACGTAAGCGCCGCCTGCCCATTGGCCGTCCGGGTCCTGCCGGGCGAGCAGCCGGGCGCCGAACCCCTCGGCCGCGATGCGGTGGCGGGTGGCGGTCCACACTTCGGGTGGCGCTCCGGCCAGGTCTTTTTCCACCTGCCAGCGGAGCGCGGGGTCCGAATCGAGGAGCCAGGTCAGCATGCTCGAGACTCTGGCGCTTGTCTCAAGTGGTGCGCGCCGAACGATCCGCTGGCCTGGCCGGGAAGGGCCCCTTGAGGGACTTGGATTCCCTCAATGGCCCTTCACGGACGAACCGGCAACTGGGCGGCCGCTCAGGCATCACGACAGCGCCACGTGAGACCTGCGCTAGTCCGGACCTGGATCTGGTCAAGCCCAGCTGACGGATATGCCGGAATAGCCGCGGGCGGCGGCGGCCCGGGCGGCCTCGTCCTCGGCGGCTTCCCGATCGGCCCGGCGCAGCGGGTCGAACTCGGAGATGGTGAACGCGAGCCGCTTGCCCGCCGCCTTGGTCCGCCAGACGCCCAGGATCTCGCCGTCGACCAGCAGCGCACCCGGGCTGCCGAGAATCTTCCAGACTTCCTTCGCCCGTCCCTTGTCCGGCACCAGCACCGCCTTGTCCCGGCTTTGAGTGTAGGGGTCGAGCGGCGGCAGCAGCCGCACTCCGGCCGGGTCGGGCGGATTCTCCAATGCGGGCAGCCGGTCGGTGGGCACGAACGCGCTCCGGCCGTCCACCGTGACCTCGGTGACCGCGGATTCCGGCCAGGTGTCGCGGAGACAGGTCCTCGCGGTGCCGACGAAACCGGCGGCGTCCCCGGGTGTCGCCGGCCCGTTGAACCGCAGGTACTGCGCGAGCACCCGGGAAACCGAGGCCGGAACCGGCCGGGTGGATATCCGGCCGCGTTCCTCCAGCGGCGCGAGCGTCGCCGGGGTCTGGCCGGCCTCGAGCCGCGTGCCGCCGTGCAGCGCGGCCAGCCGCATGAGCTGTTCGTGGACGTGGGTCGCGTTGCAGCCTCGGCACCAGCGGCTGTACGACGGCGGGATCAGCTTCGTGATTTCGGTGCTCACCGCACCTTTGGTCATCGGCTTGTCGACCACCTTGCGGATCGCCCGCGCGGTGGTGAACAGGATTTCCGTCGCCGGCACCGCGGCGGCCCGGAGGTCCTTCTGCTGCCACAACATCCGGGCCAGCGCGTCGGCGTCGCTGACCGGGACCAGCGCGGTGATCAGGTCGGGCAGGTCGGTGCGCCGGTGGAAGTGCGGCGCGCCCCGGTGCGACCACACGAGGGCGAGCCGTCGATCGTCGGCCAGCGACTCCGGTCGCACCGGGCCGGGCATCCGGGCGGCCAGCGAGAGCAAGGCCGTGTCGCGCATGCTGTCCTGCAGGCCGAGGTCCAGCAGCGGCAGCTCGTACGGATCGGCGACCGTG
The DNA here is from genome assembly GCF_000383915.1 of Amycolatopsis benzoatilytica AK 16/65. Lineage (NCBI taxonomy): Bacteria > Bacillati > Actinomycetota > Actinomycetes > Pseudonocardiales > Pseudonocardiaceae > Amycolatopsis > Amycolatopsis benzoatilytica. The sequence goes on along the minus strand of NZ_KB912942.1, from coordinate 5,752,095 downwards.
CGGAGCAGCCCCTGCTCGGCGATCCGGTACGCCAATGCCTGTTTGCGCGGCACGTCCAGCATCCGAGCCCCTTTCAGAGCGTGTAGTCGAAGGTGTAGGACACCGCCGGCTCGCCCAGCACGCCGTGCGTGGTGCCGGTGCCGCTGAGCCCGGCCAGCTCGCCGGTACCGGAGCCCGCTACGACCTCGAACTTCGAGCCGATCCCCTGCGCGTCGAACGCCCATTCGTGCCGCACCACGAAGGTGCCGCGGCGGCCGTCCACGGTGGCGTCGAACCGGTCGTAGCCCGGCGACGTGTGCGTGCCGCCGTCGTACCCTTCGCCCGGGTAGTACAGCAGGTAGTCGGCACTAGCTGCACCCTCGATCGCACCGGAGTACTCCATCTCGGCGTGCACGTACGCGACGCGCGGGCCGCCTTCCTTTCCGCTCGCCACGTGCTCGTCCCATTTTTTCGTGCTGAACGTGTTCATGGCCGCTACTCAATCAGTGATACCTGCCATCTTGTGTCAGGTATTCCGGGCATACTTGCCGGATGCGTGCCGGCCGTCTGCTCACCGTGCTCCTTCTGCTGCAGAACCGCGGCCGGATGACGGCCGAGGAACTGGCGGCTGAGTTGGAGGTTTCCGTCCGGACGGTGTACCGGGACATCGAGGCGCTGTCCGCGTCCGGCGTGCCGGTCTACGCCGACCGGGGTCGCAGCGGCGGCTATCAGCTGGTCGACGGCTACCGGACGCGGCTGACCGGGCTGAACGAGGAAGAAGCCCAGTCGCTGGCGCTGGCCGGGCTCCCGGTGGCGGCCGCTGAACTGGGCCTCGGCACGGTGCTCGCGGCCGCGCAGCTGAAGCTGTACGCCGCCCTGCCGAAGGAGTTGCGCAGCCGGGCCGGCCGCGTCGCCGAGCGGTTCTACCTGGACGTTCCCGGCTGGCATCGCGGTATCGAAAGCCTGCCGACGCTGTCCGCGGTCGCCGACGCGGTGTGGTCGGCACGCCGGATCCGCGTCCGGTACGAACGGTGGGGACACGACGAGGTCGAGCGGGTCCTGGAGCCGCTGGGGCTGATCCTCAAGGCAGGCAACTGGTACCTGGCCGCGCGGTGCGAGGGGACCGATCGCACCTACCGGATCTCGCGGATCCACGCGCTGACCGACCTCGGCGAGGAGTTCGAGCGGCCGGCGGAGTTCGATCTCGCCGGGTACTGGCAGGAGTGGTCCGAGCAGTTCGAGCGCCGGATGTACCCGCGCACCGCAACCGTCCGGCTTTCCCCCCGGGCACAGGCTCTCCTGCCGTTCTACGCTGGCAGCGTCGGGGCCCGGGCGCTGCGCGAGGCGGCGGCCGCCGGGGCGGAGCCGGACGCCGAAGGCTGGCTGACGCTGGCGTTGCCGGTCGAACGCGGCGAGCCGGCGATCGGCGAGCTGCTGCGGTTCGGGGCGCACCTGGAAGTGCTCGAACCGGCCGAATTGCGGGCCGAGCTGGCCGCTGCGATCGAGGAGATGGGCAGGGTTTATGGCTGAGCTGGACGGGGTGCGGATCGGTGTGACGGCCGAGCGCCGCGCCGACGACTTGATCGGCGCGCTGGAACGGCACGGCGCGCAGGTGCGCCACGCACCGACGATCACCATCGTCCCGCTCGCCGACGACCCGGATCTGCGCCGCGCCACCGAGGACGTGCTCGCCGCACCGGTCGAGTTCACCGCGGTGACGACCGGAGCCGGGTTCCGCGGCTGGCTGGACGCGGCGGAGAGCTGGGGGCTGCGCGACTCGTTGCTGACCGCGCTGGGCCCGTCGCGGATCTTCGCGCGCGGTCCGAAGGCTGTCGGAGCGGTGCGCGGGCTCGGGCTGCGGGAGGAGTATTCGGCACCGGGGGAGAGCAACGAAGAACTGTTCGGCGCGCTTGCCGCTGCCGGGGTCGCCGACGCGCGCGTGGCCGTGCAGCTGCACGGCGCGACCCTGCCCGAGTTCACCGAGCCGCTCGCCGCAGCGGGGGCGTTGGTGCTCGCCGTGCAGCCGTACCGGTGGCATTCGCCGCCCGAGCGGGAGCCGGTGTTCTCGTTGATTCGCGAGGTGGTGGCCGGAGAGCTGGCGGCGCTGGTGTTCACCAGCGCTCCGGCCGCGACGAATTTCCTGAACCTGGCTGACGATTCCGGGCACGGTGAGGAGCTTCGCGCGGCGCTGCGCGAGGGCGCGGTCGTCTGCGCGTGCGTCGGACCGGTCACCGCGGCACCGCTGGAGGCGGCGGGGGTGCGGACGATTCAGCCGGAACGGCAGCGGCTGGGGGCGTTGGTGAAGCTGATCGTGAGCCGTTACGGCGGCTAGCGGCGGCGACGCTCGCCAGCGCGGCGAACCCGCCGAGCACGAGCAGGCCTGCCCAGCCGGGCAGCGGGAAGTAGCCGGCGGAGGCCGCGTAATGGGCGGTGACCTGCGGGTACTCGACGGCGGTCTGAGCCGCCGAGAACCCCGCGGCCGGGGTGAGCCGCAGCAGCCAATCGGCGATCGGGTCGGGCAGCAGCGGAAACGTCGTCACGACGTAGGGCACGGCGACCAGCAGCGTCGCGACCGCCGACGCGAGCCAGCCGCGGCGCAGCCAGGCGCCGAGGCCGAACGCGAACACGGCGCACAGGGCCAGTGCCGCGGCGATGCCCGCGACCAGTCCGGTCATCGTCCACAGCGGAATCGGTGCCACCGGGATCCCGTTGCCCCGCAGGATCGCCCGGCTGATCGGGAGGAGGATGCCGACGGACAGGAGCCCGGTGCCGAACCCCGCCGCGGCGACCACCGTCCCGCGCGCGGCGAGTTCCGGCCGTTCGGAGCGGGCGCCGAAGCGGGCCGCGGCAACCAGGACGAGAAGTACCGCGATGGTCAATCCGGGCAGCGCTTTCTGCGGGCTGTCCGGACCGGCCGTGCGGGGGCCGATGTCCCCCGTGCCGCTGACGGTGACGACACCGGCTCGCTCGACCGCGCCGGACGGCTGGTGGTACTTCTCCCAGTCCGTCTGGTTCATCTCGCCGACTGGCTCGCTGCGCCACAGTCCGGCCGCGCCGCCCCGGACGGTCACTGTGTCGAAGGTGCCCGCTGCCTGGGTGAAGCGGACCTGTTCGGTAGCGCCGCCCAGGCCGGTTTCGCGAAGGCTCAAGTCGCCCGGAGAAGTCGCGAAGAGACCGACCTGCACGGTGTCCGGCAAGCCGTCCAGCACGACCGTCGCCACCGGCGTCCAGCGTTGGCCGTCGGCCGACTCGGCACCGGTGATGGTGTTGCCCGCTCGAGTGAGGCGCAGCCACGGACCGGTGCCGGCGGCGGCGACGTCGTTCGTGTAACCGGACTGGAAGTGCACGCCGTGGCTGCCGGTCCGCATCAGCGCGGCGTACTGGCTGCCCGGCCGCACGCCGTCCTTGACGATGAGCCCGGCTTTCGCCCATGGCACCAGCCCCGGCACGATCTGGTCGTGATTCGGCGGCGGGTAGGTGATCGTCCCAGTCATCGCCGTCAGCCGGGCAGTGATCTCCCCGTCGCGGCCGAGGTCGCGGTGCAGGAACCAGAACTGGTCGTTGACCGGAGCGCCGTCCGCCGACTGGGGCAGGGGCTGGCACGGGCCGGCGCACGACTGATGGTTGCCGAAGGCGAAGAGCAGGCCGTAGGCGAGGACGACCAGTACCGCGGCGGCGAGCGTGAACAGCCGGCCGGGGCGGCGGAACGCGCGCCAGGCGGTGCGAAGCGAGTCGGTGATCGGCATGTGCCGGTTCTAGGCGGTGCGGGGTAACACTGGTCGAACCCGCGTTGTCACCCCGTTGTTAGGTCCGGCGAGGCATGCTGGTCCGGTGTTCAGGCCGCGCAGCGTGGAAGTCCGGTTCACCGTTTTGTACGCCGTCGTGTTCTTGCTGTCCGGTGCCGCCTTGCTCGGGCTGACTGTGCTGCTCGCCGACGGCGGGGCCAGCGACATGGTTCCGGCCGGGCCGGCGGACGCGGATCCGGTTCAGTTCGCTCGGCATCTGCAGGAGCAGCTGAGCGCCGTCCGCCAGCAGCAGACCCGGCAGTTGCTGATCGGCGCGCTCGCGGCGCTTGCCGTGCTGGCAGTGCTGTCCGTGCTCGTCGGACGGGCACTGGCGCGGCGGGTGCTCCGGCCGTTGCGCCGGCTCGCCAGCGCCACGCGCCGCATTTCCGCCGACAGCCTCGACCAGCGGCTCGCTGTCGACGGCCCGGCCGACGAGGTCAAAGACCTGGCCGACACGATCGACGAACTGCTCGCCCGGCTCGAAGCATCCTTCGCCGCGCAACGCCGGTTCGTCGCCGACGCATCCCACGAACTGCGCACGCCGTTGACGACGATGCGGGCGCTGGTGGACGTCGCCGCCGCCAAACCCGATGCGCCGAGGGCGACTGTCGCCCTGACCGGACGGCTGCGTGGCCAGCTCGACCGGGTTGACCACCTGCTGGACGGGTTCCTCGTGCTGGCCCGCGCACAGCACGGCGGATTCGCCGACGCTGCCGTGGTCGATATCGGCGACCTCGTGTCCGCCGCCGTGCGGGAAACAGCCGCGGAGGCCGAGCGCAAGGGCTTGTCGGTGCGGGTGACGTTGCCGGTGCTGCCGGTCGAGGGCAGCCCGCCGCTGCTCGCCCGGCTGATCGGCAACGTCGTGGACAACGCGGTGCGGCACAACGAAGCCGGCGGCTGGATCGACATCGACGGCTCGATTTCCGGGGCGGACCTCCTGCTGGCCGTCGAGACGGGCGGGCCGGTGCTCGACCAGCGCGACGTCGACCGGTTGTCGCGGCCGTTCGCTCGGCTCGGCGCCGAGCGCACCGGCTCGACTGGGCTTGGTCTGTCCATCGTGGCCGCGGTCGCGGAGGCACACGGCGGCCGGCTCGGCCTGTTCGCCCGGCCAGGCGGTGGTCTGCGCGTGACGGTCGCGCTGCCTCGCGCGGAGGTGGTGGCGGCGTGAGGGTCCTGCTGGTCGAGGACGATCACTCGCTGGCCGAGATCGTCGCGGAGGGGTTGCGTGACCAGGGCATGGCCGTCGATCTGGCCCACGACGGCACCGACGCGCTCGCCCGGCTCGACGTCGTGACGCCGGACGTGGTCGTGCTCGATCGCGATCTGCCGGGCGTGCACGGCGACGTCGTGTGCCAGCTGATCACCGATCGTCGAGTGCGGCCGATGGTGCTGATGCTGACCGCCGCCGGCGCACCGGGCGATCGCGTCGGCGGGCTCGCCCTCGGCGCGGACGACTATGTCGCCAAGCCGTTCCACTTCCCGGAGCTGGTGCTGCGCATCCGGGCGCTGGCCCGCCGCCGCCCCGATGCCCGACCGCGCACGCTGCGCGCCGTGGGAATCGAGCTGGACCCGATCCGCCGGACGGTCCGCCGCGACCACCAGCCGATCGCGTTGTCGGTCAAGGAATTCGCGGTACTGGAAGCGCTGCTGCGCGCCAGCCCGGGGTTTCTCAGCGCCGAAGCGCTGCTCGACCAGGTCTGGGACGAGCACGCCGACCCGTTTACCAACACGGTCGCGGTGACGGTCGGCCGGCTGCGCCGCAAGCTCGGCGGCCCGGCGGTGATCATGACGACGCCGGGAGTCGGCTACCGGATCGCCGACGCGTGAGCCTTACCTCGCGGAAGGCCCGGTCTAGGACGCGGCCGCCCGCCCGGCTGCCTCCTCGCTCATCCCTTGCCGCCAGTACCCGGTGAAGCAGATCGATGTCTTGGCAAACCCGCGGTCCCGCACCAAATGCCGCCGGACGAGTTTCACCGCGTTCGCTTCCCCGGATACCCAGGCATACGGCGTACCCCCGGGCAAGACCGCTGCCCGCACCGCGTCCACCAGCGCTTCGCCGTGCGGCCGCGCCCCTCGCACCACCCAGTGCAGCTCGACCGCGCCAGCCGTCTCGAACTTCTGCCGCTCACTGTGCTCCGGGATTTCGACGTACACCACGGCGCGCTCCCCGCTCGGCAGCGCTTCCAGGATCGCGCCGATCGCGGGCAGTGCCGTCTCGTCGCCTGCCAGCAGCTGCCAGTTCGTCTCGTCCGGCACCTCGTACAGTCCGTGCGGGCCGAGGAACGCCACGCGTGCGCCGATCGACGCCCGAGCGGCCCAGGTGGACGCCGGGCCGCCGCTCTCCTCATGCAGCACGAACTCGACGTCCACCTCGCCGGTTTCCGGACGAGCCGCGCGCACGGTGTAGGTCCGCATCGGCGGGCGGATGTCGTCCGGCATCGCGAGGTACGTGCGATACCAGCTCATCACGCCGTCGCCGGTCTCCGCCGGAGGCAGCTGCGGCACGGATTGGCCGGGCCGCGGGAAGAAGATCTTGAGGTACGCGTCCGGCGCGACCGGCCCCGCGCTGGCCAGCCCGGGGCACGCGAAGGTGATCCGGGCCAGGTTCGGGGTGATGCGGCGGACGGCGGTGACGTGCCCGTGGTGATACTCCAGCATTAGGGCAGGCTAACCTAAAAAAGTCCGGACGTGCCATCTTCGTCGTCACCTTCCGGCCGCCAGCGGTATTTCCGCAGGTCGATGCGCTGCCCGTCGGCCAGCACGCCCTCCGCGCGGAGCCGCTCCAGCTGGTCGTGCGCGAGGTGCGGCGCGGGCGTCCCGTTCGCGCGCAGGATCCGGTGCCACGGCAGATCGTGCCCGTCTTCGGCGAGCGCGCGACCCACCATCCGGGGCGAGGGCGCGCCGGAGAGCGCGGCGATGTCGCCGTACGTGGCGACCGTGCCGGCGGGCACATCGGTGATGACTGCGCGTATCCGCTCGTGCAGTTCGTCGTCCATGACCCGCAGGGTACGAGGGACCACCGACAATCAGCGGTGAGGCGGTGCGCCACCCGGACGAGCGGACGTGGTTCCATCGCTGATGTGCACGTGCGGAGAGCGGGAGCGGGGCAGGCGCGGCTGGTGCGCCCGCCGGTGCCGAGCGCGCCCGCGTTCACCTGGGACGAAGGCGCCCGCCGGCTGCTGGCCGGCCCGGCCGGGTTCCGTCGCGTGCTCGGCGGGCCGGGCACCGGGAAGACCGCGCTGCTCGCCTCCGCCGCGGCGCGCCGCATCGCGGACGGGGCGGATCCGGAGAGCATCCTGGTGCTCACCGCGTCGCGGAAGGCAGCGGACGCACTGCGCGCGGACCTGACCCGGCGGCTCACTTCGGACCCGGATCAGGGATCCCCCCTGCCGCGCACAGTGAGTGAACCGCTCGTGCGCACAGTGCACTCGTACGCGTTTTCGCTGCTTCGCCTGGAAGCGCGCGCCGAGGAACTGCCGCCGCCGCGGCTGTTGGCCGGGGCGGAGCAGGACGTGGTCGTGCGGGAGTTGCTGCAGGGTGATCTGGAGGAGGGCGCGACGGCGTGGCCCGAGCAGCTGCGTCCGGCGCTCACCGTGCCCGGCTTCGCCGAGGAGCTTCGTGACCTGCTGATGCGCGCGGCCGAGCGCGGGCTCGGGCCGGAGGATCTGGCCGAGCTGGGGCGTCGGCACGACCGTGAAGAGTGGATCGCCGCCGGGGAGTTCTGGTCGCAGTACGAAGAGGTCACCCAGCTGCAGGGGGCGGGCGGCAACGCACTCGGACTGCCCGCCGCGCCGGCTCTCGACGCCGCGGAGCTGGTCACGTCGGCGCTGCTCGCGCTCGAAGACGACGGAGAGCTGCGCGACCGCGAGCGGGCTCGGGTGCGGCACCTGTTCGTCGACGACGCGCATCATCTGGATCCGTTGCAGGTCCAGCTGATCCGGATGATCGGGCACACCGCGGCGGAGTTCGTGGTGGCGGGCGATCCGGATCAGTCGGTGTTTTCGTTCCGCGGAGCGGATCCGGCGCTGTTCGCCGACTCCGATCAAGACGGCGACCGGACCGTCCTGCTCACCACGTCGCACCGGCTCGCGCCGACGGTCCGGGCCGCGGTGACGAAGCTCGGCGCGACCTTGCCAGGCGCGTCGGCGCACCGGAAACTAGTGACGCCGAAGGGAAAACGCGGCGGCAAGGTTCGCGTACGGCTGATGCCGACGCCGGCTGCCGAGGCCAGCTGGATCGCGGACCAGTTGCGCCGGGCGCACTTGACCGACGGCGTGGCCTGGTCGGACATGGCGGTGCTGGTGCGGTCTCCAGCGCGGACTTTCCTGGTGCTGCAACGCGCCTTGCGGGCTGCCGGGGTACCGATCGGCTCGGCGACCGAAGAACTGCCGCTGGCCAAGCATTCCGCGGTCCGGCCGCTGCTGGCGATCCTGCGCATCGCGGCGGAGCCGGAGCTGCTGGACGCCGACCTCGCGGAGATGCTGCTGTCGTCGTCGCTCGGCGGCGCGGACCCACTGGCATTGCGGCGACTGCGGCGCGGTCTGCGCCGGCTGGAGCTGGCTGGAGGCGGGCAGCGGGCCAGCGACGAATTGCTGGTGGAGGCACTGCGCGGCGGCGACATTCTCGCCGGTCTCGCGGACAATGAGGCGTTGCCGGTTCGACGCGTCGGAAACCTGCTGAGTGTCACGCATCAGGCGGTGCGCCGGGGCGAGAGCGTCGAACAGGTGCTGTGGGAGCTGTGGGAGCAAAGCGGCCTCCAGGACCGGCTGCTGCGGATGGTGGACCGAGGCGGTTCGCTGGGCGCACAGGCCGACCGTGATCTCGACGCGGTGGTGGCGTTGTTCGACGCGGCGGGGCGATACGCCGACCGGCTGCCGAGGGCGAGTGTGGCCGCGTTCGCGGACTATCTGTCGTCGCAGAACATCGCCGGGGACACGCTCGCTCCGGCGGCGATCCCCAGCGAAGGGGTCTCGCTGCTGACCGCGCACGCGGCGGCGGGTCGCGAGTGGACAGTGGTGGCGGTCGCCGGCGTGCAGGAGGGCGCGTGGCCGGACCTGCGGTTGCGCGGTTCCCTGCTGGGCGTGGAGCGGCTGGTCGACCTGCTGTCCGGAGTGGACGAACACGACAAGGTGTCCGCGATCGCGCCGATCCTGGCCGAGGAACGGCGGCTTTTCTATCTGGCGGCCAGCCGGGCCCGGCGGACGCTGCTGGTCACCGCGGTGGCGGGCGAGGACGAACAGCCGTCCCGGTTCCTGGACGACCTGGAGGAGAACGGCGCGGACGACGGGATGCTCGATTCCCGGATGAAACCGGCCGGTCGTTCGCTGGTGCTGGCCGAGCTGGTCGGCGAGCTGCGCGAAGTCGTGTGCGACGACAAGGCGGACCCGGAACGGCGGCAGCGGGCAGCGAAGCAGCTGGCCCGGCTGGCCGACGCTGGGGTCCCGGGCGCACATCCGGACACCTGGTATGGGCTGCTGAAGGAGTCCACGACGGAGCCGGTGCACGGCCCGGGCGACCTGATGCGGATTTCTCCGTCCACTGTGGAAATTCTGGTCAAGTGCCCGTTGCGCTGGCTGATCGAACGGCACGGGGGCAGTGATCCGGCACAGCTCGCCGCGGTCACCGGGACCCTCGTGCACGGCCTCGCGCAGGCGGTGGCCGGGGGCAGCACGGAAGAGCAGATCCAGGCGGCGCTCGAAGAGGCGTGGGTGCGGGTGGACGCCGGCGCGCCGTGGTTTTCGCGCCGGGAACGGTCGCGGGTGGAGCAGATGCTGCGCAATTTCGTGACCTGGCTGGAAATGTCGCGGCGCGAGCTCATTGAAGCCGGCGTAGAGCAGGACATCGAAGTCGAGCTGCCGATGGGCGAAGAGGAAGTCCGCGTGCTGCTGCGCGGACGCGTTGACCGGGTGGAGACGGACAAGGACGGCCGTCCGGTGATCGTGGACATCAAGACCGGGAAGGTCCCGGTGTCCAGCGCGGACGCGGAGAAGCACCCGCAGCTTGCCGCCTACCAGCTCGCGGTGCTGCTCGGCGCGGTCGAAGGCAAGAACGCGCCCGGCGGCGCGCGGTTGGTCTACGTCGCGAAGGGAAACAACAAAACCGGTGCCACCCAACGGGATCAGCCGCCGATGGACGAGGAGAGCGGCCGGGAGTGGCTTGAACTGGTCCGGTCGGCCGCGGCGGCCGCGGTCGGCCCGGACTATCAGGCGCACGAGAACGCCGACTGCGACCGGTGCCCGGCGCGAGGCTGCTGTCCGCTGCGTCCGGAAGGCCGTCAGGTGACCGGACCGTGAGCCGGGTGGTGGCCGACCCGGTCGGGCCCGCGGAGATCGCCGAAGCGCTGGGATTGCACCGGCCGACACCGGAACAAGCGACGGTGATCGCCTCGCCGGTGGAACCGTCGCTGGTCGTCGCGGGCGCGGGCGCGGGCAAGACGGAAACCATGGCCGCGCGGGTGGTCTGGCTGGTGGCCAACGGAATCGTCAGCCCAGAGCGCGTCCTTGGGCTGACCTTCACCCGGAAAGCCGCGCGGCAGCTGGGCGAGCGGGTACGGGCGAGGCTGCGTCGGCTGGCCGGCTCCGGGCTGCTGGAACGCATCGATCCGTCCGGCGCGTTGCGGGCTACCGTCGTCGCCGGCGAACCGACTGTGTTGACCTATCACGCGTACGCCGGTCGGCTGCTTTCCGAACACGGCCTGCGGTTGCCGGTGCAGCCCGGGGTCCGGTTGCTGTCGGAAACGTCGTCGTGGCAACTCGCGCACCGCGTGGTGTCCACTTGGGACAACGATCTGGACACCGACCGGGTGCCGCCGACGGTCACCGCGCAATTGCTCGCGTTGGCCGGCGAGCTCGGCGAACATCTGATCTCCACCGAAAAGCTCGCGCACTACACCGAATGGCTCTGCGAAATCATCGAAAACGCGCCGCGAGTCAAGGGGCAGCGAGTGTCGCTGCCGGTGAAGTTGCAGGAAGTGCTCGCGGCGCAACGGTTCCGGCTCGCGCTGCTGCCGCTCGTCGAGGACTACCACCGGCGCAAACGGGCCGAGGGCGCGCTCGACTTCGCGGACCAGATGTCACTGGCCGCACAGCTCGCCGAGAGCTATCCGGCGGTCGTCGCCGGGGAGCGGGAGCGCTACGGCGCCGTGCTGCTCGACGAGTACCAGGACACCGGGCACGCGCAACGCGTGTTGCTGCGGTCGTTGTTCGGCGGAGGAGAGCACCCGTCGATGCCGGTGACCGCGGTCGGCGACCCGGCGCAGGCGATCTACGGCTGGCGCGGCGCGAGTGCGGCGAACCTGCCGCGCTTCACCACGGACTTCCCGCGCCGGGGCCTGGAACGGCTGGAGACCGCGCACGAGTTCGGCTTGCTCACCAGCTTCCGCAACCCGCCGGAAATTCTGGAACTGGCCAACGCGATTTCCGAACCCTTGCGCCAGCGCGGGCTCGGCGTCGAACGGCTGCGCGCTCGCGACGGAGCCGGACCGGCGGACATCGCGGTCGCTCTGCTGCCGGACGTGCGGGCGGAACGCGAGTGGGTCGCCGACGCGATGGCACGGCGATGGCACGCGGAGAAGGAAGAGTCCGGCAAGCCGCCGACCGCGGCCGTGCTGGTGCGGCGTCGCGCGGACATGGCCCCGATCGCCGCCGAGCTGCGCGCGCGGGGCCTGCCGGTGGAAGTCGTCGGACTCGGCGGGCTGCTGGACGAACCCGAGGTGGCCGACCTGGTGTCGACGCTTCGAGTGCTCGCCGATCCTCTCGCCGGCAGCGCGGCCGCCCGGCTGCTCACCGGTGCCCGGTGGCGGATCGCCGCCGCCGACGTGGCGGCATTGTGGAGGCGGGCCAACGAACTCACGTCGCCCGAACCGCGGGCGGAAGAGGGCGAGGAACCGGTACTGGTCGCCGAACGCGCCGAACAAGCCGGGCTGATCGACGCGGTCGACGAACCCGGAGCGCCGGAGCGCTACTCGCCGGACGGGTACCGCCGGATCCGGCGCCTCGCCGGGGAGCTGACCGCGTTGCGCCGCCGATTGGACCAGTCGTTGCCGGAACTGGTCGCCGACGTCGAACGCACGATGCTGCTCGATGTCGAGTCGCTGGCCCGTCCGGGATCGGCGGGCCGGGCGCACCTGGACGCCTTCGCCGAAGTCGTCACCGACTACGCGGAAACGGCGCCTACCGCGACCTTATTGTCCTTTGTGGACTACCTGAACACGGCGGTGCACGCCGAAGACGGGCTCACTCCTGGCGAGGTCCAGGTGGTGCCGGACCGCGTGCAGGTGCTCACCGTGCACTCGGCGAAGGGGCTGGAATGGGAAGTGGTGGCCGTTCCGCACCTGGTCGCCGAGGTGTTCCCGGGCAAGCGGCGCTCGTCGTCGTGGCTGCGGACGTCCACCGCGTTGCCCGCGCATTTGCGCGGCGACTCGGCGGACTTGCCGAAATTGCACGTTGCGGAAGGCTATGACCGCAAGGAAGTGCAAGAAGCGCTGGAATTGCACGAGGAAGGGTTCGTCGCTCGCGAGGCCGACGAGGAACGGCGGCTGTGTTACGTCGCGCTGACCCGGTCGGAGCGGACGCTGCTGGTGTCCGGGCACTGGTGGAACGAGAGCAGCACGCGGGCGAAGGGGCCGTCGGTCTTCCTGTCGGAGATCGCCGAGGTGATGGCCGAGGCGGACCCGCCGCTGGGCGTGGTCGAGCCCTGGGCGGCCGAGCCCGCCGAGGGCGAGGAAAACCCGCTGGTCGCGGACTCGCGGACGGCGAAGTGGCCGGTGGATCCGCTGGGCGACCGGCGGTCCGGCGTTGCAGCCGGGGTGGATCTCGTGCTGGCGGAGATGGCCGCGCTGGCCGCCGCCCCGCAGCCCGCTGAAGAGCCTCCCGAAGAGGCCTCCGGCGGGCCTGCCGCAGCTCCCTCCGGAAGACTCCCGGCAGGACAGCCTTCCGGCAGCGTTCCGGGAGAGTCCGAAGCGGAAGCCGAACCACTGCCGGCGGCGGACGACGAAGAAATCCCGCTCCCGCCCGAACCCGCGCCGGAAGACGACGACGGCTACCTGCCCGATGACGAGGATTACCCCTACGAGGAAGACGAAGACGTAGTCGACCCCGAGGATCCGGACGGCTGGGCGGCCGACACCGACGTGCTGCTGGCCGAACGTGCCCGCGCACGGTCCACTGTGGACCGAGTCGCGCTGCCCGCGCACCTGACGGTGAGCCAGCTCGTCGAACTGGCCGCCGACGCGGACGCGCTCGCGCAACGCCTGCGCCGCCCGCTTCCGTTGTCGCCCAAGATTTTCGCTCGCCGCGGCACCGCGTTCCACAGCTGGCTGGAGCAGCGGTTCTCCGGCGACCGGCTGCTGGAGATCGACGACCTGCCCGGCGCGGCCGACATGGACGAAGCGCCGGACAGCGATTTCGAAGCCCTGCAAGAAGCCTTCGAACGCAGTGATTGGGCGGAGCGAGTCCCGGTGGCGGTGGAGGTCCCGTTCTCCGCGGACGTCGAGGGCATTACGTTGCGCGGACGGATGGACGCGGTGTACGCGGACCCGGACGGCGGATGGACCGTCGTGGACTGGAAAACCGGCTCGGTGCCGGCCGAGGAACGGTTGCCTGCCTTGGCGGTGCAGCTGGGCGCCTACCGGCTGGCTTGGGCGGCACTGCGAAAAGTCCCGGTGGAAAAGGTGCGCGCGGCCTTCCACTATGTCCGGCGTGGACACACGCTGCGCCCCGCCGACTTGCTCGACGCGGACGGCCTGCGCGCGTTGGTGCGAAACATCCCGCAGGAATAGCGGTCAGGCGCGCTCGCGCACCGTCAACGCCCAGTTCACCAACGGCCACTGCATCGGCAACCGCAGCCAGGCCACCGTTCGCTCCCGGGCCGGACGGCCGCGGCGCTGGTAGTCCAGCGCCATCTTCACGTTCCCCGGGAACACCCCGACGAACAACAGCGCCGCCGCCAGCCCGCCCAGCCTGCGGGTGCGCGGCAGCGCGATCCCGGCCGCCACGCCCAGTTCGGCGACCCCGGAGGCGTAGGTCCACGCGCGACGGTCTCCGGGAAGTTCTTCCGGCACCAGCGCGTCGAACGGCTTCGGCCGCGCGAAGTGCAGCGCACCCGCTCCGGCCAGCAGAGCAGCGAGGAAATAGGCAGGGCGTTGCGACGCGCGAGGCTCGGACATGCGCCTAGCCTGCCATACCCATGATCGTCACGACGGTCGTGCGGCGGCCGGTGCTGCGTTATCCTCGCCGCTGTGATCGTTGCCGAGCGGCCGTGGGGAGCCGGTGCATGAAGGCCCTGAAACGGCTGCCCCTGAACGTCCGGCTGAACGACCGGCCCGACCACGAGCTCGTCGGCGTGATCCGGATGCCGGAATTCACCGTCAGCCCGATGCGGTCCATCGTCAAGCGGATCATCGGTGCGCTGCTCGCGCTGCTGGCCACGGTGCTGATCGTGTACGCCGACCGAAACGGCTACCGCGACGCGAACGGCGACGGCATCTCGTTCCTCGACGCGATTTACTACTCCACCGTCTCGCTTTCCACCACCGGCTACGGCGACATCACCCCGGCCACCGCGTCCGCGCGGCTGGTGAACGTCATCGTGATCACGCCGCTGCGGGTGCTGTTCCTCATCGTCCTCGTCGGGACCACCCTGGAAGTGCTCACCGAGCGCTCCCGGCAAGCGTTCAAAATCCAGAAGTGGAGGACGAAGGTGCGCGACCACACCGTCGTCGTCGGTTTCGGCACGAAGGGCCGCTCGGCCGTCAACGCGCTGCTCGGCGACGAGGAGGTGAAGGCCAGCCAGATCGTGGTCGTCGACACCGACCAGCAGGCACTCGACGCGGCGACCGCGCTCGGCCTGGTCACCGTGCACGGCTCGGCGACCCGCGCGGACGTCCTGCGCGTCGCCGGCGTCCAGCACGCGCGCGCGGTGGTGGTCGCGCCGAACCGCGACGACACGGCTGTCTTGGTCACGCTGACCGCGCGTGAGCTGGCTCCGAAGGCGCACATCGTGGCGTCGGTCCGGGAAGCGGAGAACGTCCACCTGCTCAAGCAGTCCGGGGCCAACCAGGTCGTGGTGTCCAGCGAGACCGCGGGCCGGCTGCTCGGGATGGCCACGTCCAGCCCCCGGGTGGTGGACATGGTCGAGGACTTGCTGACGCCGGAGTCCGGGTTGGCGATCGCCGAACGCGCGATCGAGTCCAGCGAGGAGGGCGGATCGCCTCGGCATTTGCCGGACACGGTGCTGGGGGTGGTCCGCGACGGGGTGCTGTACCGGGTGGACGCGCCGCAGGCGGACGCGCTGGAGCCGGGGGATCGGCTGCTGTACGTGAAGAAGGTGACTCAAGTGGAGCAGATCGAGCCTGATCCTGGGCGGTGACTCCTGAGCGCCGGTGCCCGGGGTTTGCGGTGGCGCGTTGGTTGGCTGCTGGGTGTCCGTGAAGGGCCCCTTGAGGGAATCAGATTCCCTCAAGGGGCCCTTCACGGACGTGCGTGGCGGGAGTGGCCCGGTATCGGCCGCACCTGGCGGGCGGTGCGGCAGGCGATGACCGGGCGGTGCGGGTCCCCCGGGCGCTGGCACTTCACTGGGTTTTGCCCGGGGGATCTGGAAGCATGGCGGCGTGCAGGTTTCCGACCCTCCGGCTAAGAGCCCCCTCCAGCGGTGGCTCCAGGTGGGCATCCCGGCCGCGGTCGGGGTGCTGATCGTGGTTTTGGCGTGGCTCGCCGGACCGGGCCTGCTGGGCATCCACGCGAAAGTTCTCGGCGCGCCGGTGGACGCGCAAGTCGAGAAGACCGCGGACTGTTCGGCGGCGGGGGCGTCCGAGTCGGTCACGTTCCAGCTCGGCGGCAAACCTCGCCAAGGCACGCTCGACAGCTGCGGGCACGGCAAGGGCGAGCACCTGCAGGTACTCGTCCCGGACGACGCACCCGATTCCGGCGTCATCCCGGTCACCACTCCGGACACCTCGGCGGGCGCACAGGATCTGCGCGCGCCGATCGCGCTGGCGCTGCTGGTGTTCGCCTGCTTCTGCGGCGGGATGTACGCCTACCTGGTGATTCGCGGCTCCGGCAAGCTCGCGTTGCTCAGCTGAAACCGATCGGATCAAAGCTCGGCGGCGAGAGGACCCCGGACGCCGCCGAGCCCGGTGTCAGCTGACGTCCGCCGAGGACGCCGCGAAGGTGTTGCAGTTCGCGATCCGGTTGTCCTTCGCTCCGGCCCGCCACCAGGCCGCGTAATGCGCGTTCGTGCCGTGGTCGTGGCTGCGCGAGGTGTTGTCGCCGCGGGTTTCCTGGTCGTTCCACGCCTTGTTGTACATGTCGCGGGTGATCGTGCCGCCGCGGTCGACGTGGGCGCCGAGGAACATCCCGGAGAAGCACTGCGCCTGCAGTTCCTTCCGGCGCGACATCTCCAGGCCGGCCGGGCTGTTCTGGCCGACCGCGTAGATCTTCTGCCACGCGGCGTCCATGATGCCCGAGACTTCCTGCACGTGGTGCCCGTATTCGTGGGCGAACAACGCCAGGTACACGCCGGGATTGTTCCCGTACTGATCGGTCTGCAGGCCGTTGAACGGGACGTACAGGTTGTTCTCGCAGTAATACGCCGCGGTGGCGATGCCGACCTGGATGGTGCCGCACGCGGTGTCGAAGCTCGCGCCGGTCGGGAAGTGCAGCGCGGGCGAGGTGAACGGCAGGTGGTAGGACTCCAGGAACGGGCCCCACGCCGCGTCGAGGCATTTGCTCGCCGCGGTGAAGAACGCTTCCGCGCCGTCCTGCGTGCTCACCCACGGCGGCAGGTTGCAGACCAGGTTCTGCAGGCCGGCGTTCGGGTCCTGCAGGATCGGGTGGTCGGCGAGCTTGAGGATCTTCTGCGGTCCGGCGCTCGGCGACGTGCTCGGGCTCGCCGACGAGGACGAGGTCGGCGACTCCGACGCGGACGACGAACCCGCGGTCGGCGGCAGCTGGTAAGCCGACGTCGGGGAGGCCGGCGCGGGGGTGTAGCCCGCGTTGTCGACCTTCGAACCGCTGTTCAGCGCCACGATCGCGCCGATGCCGATCACCAGCACCGCGACCGCGCCGAGGCACAGCCCGATGATCAGGCCGGTCGGCTTGCGCGGCGGCACCGGGTAGGACGGCGGCTGGTGGCCCCACGGCGGCACCGGCGGCGGGGGACCCTGCGGTCCGGGCTGACCGGGGTAGGACTGGCCGGGGTAGGGCTGGCCCGCGTACGACGGCGGGCCCTGCGGCATCGGTCCGGGGCCGGGCGCCGGCGGAGGCTGCACAGCCCCGGGCGGCGGCACCTGGCCGTAGGGCGGTTGCGTCATCAGGGCAGTCCCGGTGGGTCTCGGCGCGGGCCGGGCGGCCCCCGGCTTGCCGTTCAGCATATCGGGGGACCCCGGGGCCGCCGCACGACTTCCGCGCAGTGCTGCCCGGGCCGGACGTCCCCCCAGGTCTGGCCGGGTAAGAACGGCTCTGGAAGAGTGGCGGCAGCAACCGCAGGGCCGTCCAGACGAGGGGCTCCGATGACAGACACTCCCGGTTCGCCCGAGCCCGGCGCCGCCGAGCCGAACCCGGGCGGGGGCTTCACCGGCCCCGATCAGCCGGAATCCGGTGCGCCCGCGGCGCAGCCGGGCGAACCGGACAACGCCTCCCGGCCCGGCGGCGCCCAGCCCCCGGCCGGGGACGTCCCCACGCCGCCGACCGGCGAAGCTCTGCCCGGCGGCTCCGGCGGACCAGGATCTTTTGCTTCCCCGAGCGCTCCGCAGCCGCCCGCGAACGGCCAGTGGCAGCCTGGTCAGCCGTTGCCGCCGTACCCCGGCGGAGGCCAGCGCCAGGCCGGTCCCGGCTGGAGTCCCCACGGACTGGGCAAACCGGGCGTCATTGCGTTGCGTCCGCTGAACGTCGGCGACATCCTCGACGGCGCGATCACCGCCATCCGCCGGTACCCGGTGCTGATCCTCGGCGTGTCCGCGGTGGTCGCGGTGATCGCGGCGGCGCTGAACCTCGGCGTGTCGCTGTGGCTGACCTCGGACATCCAGCGGGTGACCCAGCTCGGCCCGGCCGCGACTCCGCAACAGCAGCTCGACGCGCTCTACGGTGCGCTCGGCTCCACGCTCGCCGCGCTGGTGCCGACGCTTGTGATCACCATGCTGGCGCAGACGTTCCTGACCGGCTTCCTCACCGTCGTCATGGGCAAGGCGGTGCTCGGCCGTCCGGTCGACTTCCGTTCCGCGCTGCGGGAAGCCGCGCCGCGGCTGCTGCCGCTGCTGGCCGTCACCGTGCTGTACACGCTGGCCACCATCGTCGCCGCGGCGTTCTGCTTGTTGCCCGCGGTGGTTCCGTACGTGTTCTGGTCGCTGGCCGGTCCGGCGCTGGTGCTCGAACGCGGCACCGTTCGCCAGGCGTTCTCGCGGTCGGCGAAGCTGGTCTCCGGGATGTTCTGGCGGGTGCTGGGCGTGCTGCTGCTGGCCGCGGTCATCGGCTGGGTGATCACCACCGTGATCGGCCTTCCGTTCAGCCTCGGTTCGGGCGTGTTCAGCGGCATGTTCGACCCGCAGGCGGCCGCGCCGAAGATCAGCACCGGCGGCTTGGTGCTGCAATCGGTGGGCACGGTGATCGCGGCGACCATCGTCACGCCGTTCACCTCGCTGGTGACCGTCGTGCTGTACATCGATCAGCGGATGCGCCGCGAGGGCATGGACATCGAACTGGCCCGGGCGGCGGGCCTGCCGCCGCGGCAGGAGTGGTGACCTTTTTCCTCACCGACGTCCCGGTCGACATCGACCGGGACCCCGCCCGGCTGCGAGCGATCCAGGAACTGACCGACCCGGCGTATCAGGCCGCGAAGCCCGGGCTGGTCCAGCGGGTCATGCAGTGGCTCGGGCAGCGGATCGCGGATCTGCTCGACGCGCTGTCCGGTGTGCCCGGCGGACCGCTGGGCCTGCTGCTGGTGCTGGCGCTGGTGATTCTGCTGGCTGTGGTGGTGCGGATGCGCGTGGGCAAGGTCGGCCGGGCCGCGCACTCGCCCGGCGAGGTGTTCGGCGGACGGCGCCAGACCGCCGACGAGTACCGCAAAGCCGCCGAGGAAGCTGCCGGCCGGGGCGAGTTCGCCGACGCGATGCGCGACCGGTTCCGCGCGCTCGTGCGCGGGATGGAAGAGCGGGCGCTGCTGGACGTCCGGTCCGGCCGCACCGCGGACGAAACCGTCGTGGAGGCCGGGAAGTTCCTGCCCGAGCTGGCGGCGAAACTGGCCGAGGGCGGGCGGCTGTTCGACGACGTGCACTACGGCGGACGTCCGGGCACCGAGCCCGGCTACCGCGCGCTGACCGAACTGGACGAGCTGGTCCGCCGTGCGCGGCCGGTGCTGGCGGACGCATGACCGGGCGTTTTCGGTGCCGGGCGCTGGGGGAGGCCGCCGCGTGAGCACGTCCGTTTCCCCGGATCTGCGCCAGGTCTGGCGCGGTGCCCGGGTCCCGCTGGCGATCCTGCTGCTGATCGTCATCGTCGCGCTGGCTGTCGTGCTCAGCCGCGGTCCGCAGACCAGCGGAGACCTCGAGCCCGGGTCGTACGAGCCGCACGGCAGCCATGCCCTCGCGCATCTGCTGGAACAAGAGGGGGTGGGCATCACCGCGGTGCACTCGCTCGCCGAAGCACGATCGGCCGCCGACGGCGGCACGTTGCTGATCACCCAGCCGGATTTGGTGCCGGCCAACGGAATCGCCGAGCTGCGCCGACGGGTCGCGCACCTGGTGCTGGTCGCGCCGGGCAGCTCCGCGCTGGGCCAGGCGGCCCCGGAGATTTCCCTGGCCGGCGCGGGAAGCGTCGGGGTGCTGCAGCCGGACTGCACTGTCGGCGCGGCCGCCGCGGCGGGGCCGGTCACCTTGGGCGGCAACCACTATCGCTCGTCCGATGTCCGAGCGCGGACCTGCTATCCAGACCGTGGCGCGTCCACGTTCGTGCAGCTGGCGGACCGCTCGGGCACCGTGACCGTTCTCGGCGCCGCGGACGCGTTGACGAACGACAAGGTCGCCACCGAGGGCAACGCCGCCTTCGGGATGCGGTTGCTCGGCGATCATCAGAAGCTGGTCTGGTACGTGCCCTCGATCGAAGACCTCGCGGCGCACAGCGGGAAAAAGTCGTTCTTCGAGCTGATCCCGGCGGGCTGGCGCTACGGTGCGTTCACCGCGGGCATCGCCGTGGTGCTGCTGGCGTTGTGGCGGGCGCGCCGGCTCGGGCCGGTCGTGCGGGAGCCGCTGCCCATCGCGGTGCGGTCGGCGGAGACGGCGGAAGGCCGGGCGCGGCTGTACCGGCGTGGCGGCGCGACCGGACACGCGGCGGAAACGCTGCGGGAAGCAGCCCGCGCGAGGCTGCGTACGAGACTGGGCTTGCCGCGTGATGCCGGGCCGCCCGCGATAGTGGAGACGGTGAGCGCGCGGACCGGCCGTGCGCCGAGCGCCGTCGGCGCGGTGCTCTACGGGGGGCCGCCACCCGACGAAGCGGCGCTGGTGCGGTTGGCAGACGAACTGGACGCGGTGGAACGAGAGGTGGAGCGTTCGTGAGTACCGAACAGATGCAGGACGCGCGGGCGGCCCTGATCGCGTTGCGAGCCGAGGTCGCGAAGGCCGTGGTCGGCAACGACGCGGCGGTCACCGGGCTGATCCTCGCGCTGCTCTGCCGGGGGCACGTGCTGCTGGAAGGCGTGCCGGGCGTCGCGAAAACGTTGCTGGTGCGCGCGCTCGCGGCGTCGCTGGACCTGAAGACGACGCGCGTGCAGTTCACCCCGGATCTGATGCCGGGCGACGTCACCGGGTCCATTGTGTACGACGCGCACAGCGGCGAGTTCTCCTTCCGCGAGGGCCCGGTCTTCACGAACCTGCTGCTGGCCGACGAGATCAACCGGACGCCGCCGAAGACGCAGTCGTCGTTGCTGGAGGCGATGGAGGAGCGGCAGGTGTCGATCGACGGCCGGTCGCGCCCGCTGCCGGACCCGTTCGTGGTGATCGCGACGCAGAACCCGGTGGAGTACGAGGGAACGTATCCGCTGCCGGAGGCGCAGCTGGACCGGTTCCTGCTGAAGCTGACCATGCCGGCCCCCTCGCGTGAGGACGAGATCGGCATCCTCTGGCGGCACGCGCAGGGTTTCGACCCGCGGAACCTGGCCGCGGCCGGTCTCTCCCCGGTTGCCGGCGCGGCGGACCTCGCGGCCGCGCGGGAGTCGGTCGCGAAGGTGACGGTCGGCCCGGAGGTGATCGGCTACGTCGTCGACCTGTGCCGCGCGACCCGAGAGCTGCCCGCTGTGCAGCTCGGCGTTTCGCCGCGTGGCGCAACGGCTTTGCTCGCCGTCGCCCGGGCATGGGCGTGGTTGTCCGGCCGGGACTACGCGACCCCGGACGACGTCAAGGCGCTCGCCCGGCCCGCGCTGCGGCATCGGCTCGGTGTGCGGCCGGAGGCCGAGCTCGAAGGCGTGACCGCGGACGGCGTCCTCGACCGGGTGCTGGCCTCCGTGCCGGTGCCGCGCTGAATGGCAGTCACCGGGCGGCTCGGGCTGCTGGCGCTGCTGGGGGCGCTGGCGGTGGGGCTGCTGTTCCCGACCGGCACCGGTGTCGCGGCGGTGGCCGCCGTGCTGCTCATGCTGGTGGCGTTCGACCTCGCGCTGGCCGGAAGCGTTCGCGCGCTGCGGTTTTCGCGCAGCGGCAGCACTTCGGTCCGGCTGGGCGAGCCCGCCGAGGTCGCGCTGATCGTGACGAACCCGGGCCGCCGGATCGTCCGCGGCCAGTTGCGCGACGCCTGGCCGCCGAGCGCCGGTGCGGAAGACCGGCACGCGGCGGCGATCCCGGCCGGCGAACGGCGTGCCTTCACGACGCGGCTCCTCCCGACTCGTCGCGGCGACCGGATCGCGGCCCGGGTGACCGTACGCGCGGTCGGCCCGCTCGGTTTGGCCGCACGGCAGGGTTCGCACGAGGTGCCGTGGACCGTCCGCGTGCTGCCGCCGTTTCACAGCCGCAAGCATTTGCCCTCGCGGCTGGCCCGGCTGCAGCAGCTGGACGGCCGCAATGCGGTGCTGATCCGGGGCCAGGGCACGGAATTCGACTCCCTGCGCGAGTACGTAATCGGCGACGACGTCCGGTCCATCGACTGGCGCGCGTCCGCTCGGGCGTCCGACGTCATGGTGCGGACCTGGCGGCCGGAACGCGATCGCCACGTTGTTCTGGTGCTGGACACCGGCCGGGTATCGGCCGGCCGAGTCGGCGACGCGCCGCGCCTGGACGCGGCCATGGACGCGGCGTTGTTGCTGGCGGCCTTGGCTTCCCGCGCCGGCGACCGGGTCGGGCTGATCGCTTACGACCAGCAGCTGCGGGCTTCCGTGCCGAGCTCGTCGACGTTGCTGCCGTCCCTGGTGAACGCACTGGCTCCGATCGAACCGTCCCTCGTGGAGACCGACGCGCGCGGGATGGTCGCGGAGGTCCTGCGGCGAACGCGGCGCCGGGCGCTGGTGGTCCTGCTCACCGGGCTGGAACCGGCGGTGCTGGAGGAAGGCTTGTTCCCGGTGCTGGGGTCGCTGACGGCTCGGCACGAGGTGCTGGTCGCTTCGGTGGCCGACCCTCGGGTGGCGGAGATGGCCGCATCCCGGGGCTCCGCGGAAGCCGTCTACGACGCGGCCGCGGCGGAACGGGCACTCGCGGACCGCACGTCGGCAGTGGCCCGGCTGACCCGCCGCGGCGTCGGCGTGGTCGACGCGGTTCCGGAGGAGCTGCCGCCGGCGCTGGCGGACCGGTACCTGGCGCTGAAAGCCGCCGGCCGGTTGTGAGGATTACGCGCCGACGCGCAGGTAATGGCCCCAGTATCCGCGCCACGGTCCGTAGCGGTCGGCGATTTCGAGAAATTCGGACTCGCTGATCGGCTTGCCGTAGACGCGGGCCGCGGCGCGCAACGCCTCGCGGTCGGGGGCCATCCGCTCCATCCGGCCCAGCCCGCGGATCAGCAGGAAGGTCGCCGACCACGGCCCGATGCCGGGCAACCGCAGCAAAGCGTTCTGGATTTCGTCGTAGTCGCCGTGGCGCAGGAAATTCTCGGAAAGTTGCGCCCATAGCGGCAGCGCGCGGTGCAAGTAGTCCGCCTTGCGCTGGTTGCCGAGCAATTCGAGCCAGCGTGCGCCGTCGAACGCGAGCAACTGCTCCAAGTCCGGGAAAGCTTGGTGCATTACGCCGTCGACAGCGACCTCATTGCCGCACGCTTCGACCAGCGCGCGTTTCATGTCGCGCGCGGCCGGCAGCGGCACCCGCTGGCACAGGATCGACCAGCACAGCATCTCCAGCGGCGACGGGAACTTGACGTGGTGGTACCCGTGCAGCTTCCGCACCACCGCCTCGAACGGAGGATCCGCGGCGGCGAGGGAGTAGAACTCGCGGAGGTCGTCGTCCAGCCCGAGGAAGAACGTGAGCCGGTCGCGCACCGCTTCCCGCGCGGCGTCGGAGATCGGCTCGTCGGTGAACAGTTCCGCGACGAGTCCGGGCCGTTGCCCGGCGGCCCGCAGCCGCACGCCGACCACCGTGCCCGCCTCGCGGATCGCCTTCACCAGCACGCCGTTCCCGCTGTCCTGCTCGCCGGTCATCGCCGGAAACCGCTCGATGAACCGCAGCGAGGCGGCGAAGTCGAACGGCTCCGCGGTGGGCAGGTCGAGCGTTGCGACAGTCCCCATGAGTCCTCCTCGGGAAAATCAGGCTTGGCAATCAGTCTCCGCGAAGATAGTCTACGCGCAGACTATTTGAAAGGGGTACGCCATGTGGAGCACTGACTACCGCGCCGAGACCGAGGCCAGTCCGCTGGCGGTGTGGGCGGCGCTTCGCGCACTGCACAGCGGGCAACGGCTGAGCGAGCGGAGCGACCGGTTCGAGCTGCACGGGCCGTTCGCGAAAGGGACCGAAATTTCGGTTACGCCGCAAGGCCAAGACACCTTCCGTTCGCGCATCACCGAACTGGTGGAGAACGAGGTCTACGAGGACGAGACCAGCTTCGGCGACCTGCGCCTGCGCTTCCGGCACACGCTGGCGGTGCGGCCGGACGGCGGCACCGTCGTGACGCACCGCCTCGAAATCGACGGCGAGGGCGCTGACGACACCGGGCCGGAACTCGGTCCGCAGATCAGCGAGGACTTCCCGGTCGCGATGCGTGACCTGCTCGCCTTCGCCGAGCGGAGCGTGCGATGACGAGGTTCAGCGGCCCCGGTGACAGCCCGGGTTTCCTGCTCTGGCACGTGACTCTCGCCTGGCAGCGCCGGGTACGGGAAACCCTCGAACCGTTGGGGCTGACGCACGTCCAGTTCGTGCTGCTGGCGTGCTGCTGGTGGCTGGAGGAGCAGGGCTCGCCTCCTCGACAGCAGGAGCTTGCCGCACAAGCGGGCACGGACGTCAAGATGACTTCCCAGGTCATCGCGCGGCTGGAGAGCAAGGAACTCGTCACGCGCGCGGTCGACGCCGGGGACACCCGTGCGAAGC
Organism: Amycolatopsis benzoatilytica AK 16/65; assembly: GCF_000383915.1. Lineage (NCBI taxonomy): Bacteria > Bacillati > Actinomycetota > Actinomycetes > Pseudonocardiales > Pseudonocardiaceae > Amycolatopsis > Amycolatopsis benzoatilytica. The sequence continues at coordinate 5,727,852 of NZ_KB912942.1, read as the reverse complement.
TGGTCCGGCTCACAGCCGAAGGGCGGCGGCTGGTCACGCAAGCCGTGCAGGCGGTCGAGCAGGTCGACGAGAGCATGTTCGGGACGGATGCCAGCGCGCTGGCGCAGACGCTGCGGGACATCTTGAAGGACTGAGCGGGCGCGCTACCCGGCTTCCGGCAGTGTGTCTCCGGCCGCCCGCCGGTCCACGTCCCCGGTCTCGCCGGCGAGCGCGGCTCGCCGTCCCAGCGTGAAAACGTAGGTCAGGAACAGCAGCTCAACCACCGCGCCGATGCCGATCCGCACCCAGGTCGGCCAGCCCGACGGCGTCACGAACGCCTCGATCACGCCCGACACCAGCAGCACGCAAGCCAGCCCGAGCGCCATCACCACCACCGACCGGCCCTGTTCGGCCAGCGCGGAGCTGCGCGAGCGCCGTCCCGGGTCCACCACGGTCCAGCCGAGTTTCAGGCCGGTCCCGGCCGCGATGAACACTGCTGTCAGCTCCAGCAGCCCGTGCGGCAGGAGCAGGCCCAGCACGACGTCGCCACGGCCCACCGAGGACATCAGGCCGATCGCGATCCCGGCGTTCAGCGAGTTCATCCACAGCGCCGAGATCACCGGCAACCCGAGCGCGATGCCGAGGAACAAGCAGGTCGCGGCGACCCAGGCGTTGTTCGTCCACACCCGCGCGGCGAACGACGCGGCCGGTCCGGACGAGTAGTACGTCTCGTACTTGCCGCCCGATTCGGTCATCATCTTGATGTTGTCCGGCGACGCCAGCGACGCCCGGACCTGCGGATCGTTCGCGATCCAGACGCCGAGCACCGCCATCACGGCCACCGACACCAGCGCCGCCGGGATCCACCAGCGCCGGCTGAGGTACACCGCGGCCGGGAATCGGTGGGTGAAAAACAGCGCCACCTCGCGCCACGCCGGGCTGTGCGCGCCGGACACCGCCGAGCGGCCGCGCGCCACCAGCGCGGAGAGCCGGGCCTGCACCGCCGGATCGGGCGACGTAGAGCGGATCATCGAGAGGTGCGTGGCGGCTCGTTGGTACAGGGAGACCAGTTCGTCCGCCTCCGGACCGGACAGCCGGCGCCGTCCGGCGAGCTCGCTGAGCCGGTTCCATTCCGCGCTGTGCGCCGCGACGAACACGTCGACGTCCACCGGCCACCTCCTCGCCGTCAGGATAGCCACGCCGACCGGTGCCGCGGCGCTCTACGCTGGCCTCGTGCAGGAAGAGTCCGAACTCGTCACCGGCGAGGCCGTCGTCCTCGACCTGCGGGTGGCGAAGCTGGCCAGCCGCGCGGTCGCGATGCTGCTCGACGTCCTCGTCCAGGCCGCGGTGCTGCTGCTGGCCCTCGTCGCGCTGCTGGTGACCGCGGGCCAGTTCGACCGGGCGCTGACCGTCGCGCTGATGCTGACCGTGTTCGTGCTGGTCGTGATCGGCTACCCGGTGCTGTTCGAGACGCTCAGCCGCGGCCGCTCGCTCGGCAAACTCGCGCTCGGGCTGCGCGTGGTGCGCCTCGACGGCGGGCCGATCAGCTTCCGGCACGCGCTCACCCGCGCGCTGGCCGGGTTCTTCGTCGACTTCTGGGCGCTCGGCTTCCTCGGCGCGGTCGCGGTGGTGGTGTCGTTGTCCTCGTCGAACGGCCGCCGCGTCGGCGACTACCTCGCGGGCACGCTGGTGATCCGCGAACGCGTCCCGCTGTCGAAGCAGGCCGTGCTGATGGTGCCCCCTGGCCTGGAGCACTGGGCCGCCCAGTTCGACCTGAGCGGTCTGCCCGAACACCTCGCGACGGCCGCCCGCCAGTACCTCGGCCGCTACCACGACCTGCGCCCGGAGGCGGCCGCGTCGCTGGGGTTCGGGCTGGCGCAGCAGGTATCCGCGGCGATCGGCGTGCCGTTGCCGTACGGGATGCCGCCGTGGGTTTTCCTCACCGCGGTGCTGGGCGAACGGCGGAACCGGGACCAGGCTCGGATCGCGCCGCCGGGGTATCCGCTGCCGGGATACCCGGCACAGGTTCGGCCGGGCCAGGCGCAACCAGCTCAGGTTCATCAGCCGGGTCAAGGGCAGCCGGGTGTTGGGCAACCGGGACCGCCGGACGTGGCACCGCCGGGATTCGCGTTGCCGGGGGCGTCGCGGCCGGTCCCCGCCACTGAGCCGGTCCCGCTCGGCTACGCTCGCCCCGCCGAACCCCTTCCCGCCGAACCGAAGCCGGAACCCGACAACCCCTTCACCCTCCCGAGCTGAGGAAATGCTGGCCGACGACGTCACCGTGACCACCGCCCAGGACGGCCAGCTCACCGTCGTCGAACGCATCGTCACCGACGCGCCCGCCGTTCGCCGCCTGTCCGAGCGAACCCCGGTCACCGACGACGAGGACCGCCTCTACTCGATCACCGATCTCCGCCTCGCCGGTGCCGCGACGGCCGACGGAACCACCGTCACCGTCACCGGGCCGGCCACCCTCACGTACACAGTGGACGGTGCGGTCGCGTCCGGCGGGCAAGTCCGCGTCCAGCTCACCGGCGGCTGGAACCGCGCTGTCGACCGGGTCGCCGCGTCCTTTTCCGCGCCCGGCGTGTCCGCCGCGGACTGCTACAGCGGACCAGCCGGTTCCGCCCGCCAGTGCACGTTTTCCGAACTTCGCGGCGGGGGAGTCCACGCCGAGCAGAACGGGCTGCGCCAAGGCGATCGGATCGATCTGGCGGTCCAAACCGGACCGTTGCCGGCGAATGCCCGGTTCGTCCGGTCCGGTCTGCTCGGCGCCTTCGCGGCTGGTCTGCCGACCGTCCTCAGCGGACTCCTGTTGCTCGGATACCTCCTTCTCGGCACCGTGCTGCTGCGTCGTCGCCGGACCGGCCCACCCGCGCCCGGTGTGCCGCCCGCCTGTGTCGCCTACGTCGCACGCGGCGAGCTGGACCTGGTCGCCACGGTGCTCGATCTCGTCGCGCGAGGGCACCTGCACCTCGCCGACGACCGGATAACCCATGGCGAAGGCGACTCGCTCAGCACGTTCGAGCACGCCGTCAAAGCCGCGTTCCCGCCCGGCCCGCTCGCCGCGGCGCGTCCGGATCGGGCCGAACTGCTCGCGCTTCTCGACGCCGAAGCCCGCGGCGAGGGCTGGCTGTCCGACCGGCCGAAGCACGTTCGCCGCGCCGGACTGGTCCTGTCGGCGGCTGGCGTCCTCACCACCGCCGCCCTTGCCTTGACGGTCGGAAACGCGTTGATCGGCGTCGCGGTCCTGATCGCCGGACTGGCCACTTTTGCTGCCGCTCCGGCGACCTCCGCCCGCACTGCCCGCGGCCGCGCGCTCGGCGCTCCGGCCGCCCGGGTCGAATCCCCGCTGGCGGCAACGGTCGCCGCGATCCAAGCGGCAGCCGAACGTCGACACGCGGTGGTGTCCGCGCAGTGAACGTCGCCGCCTTGCTCGCCATTCCGTTTCTCGCCGCCAGCCCGGTCGCCGCGCAAGACCAACCGTCGCTGCCCGGTCTCCCGCAGAGCGTCGAAGTGGCGTTGAAAGTCCAGCAGGACGGCAGCTTGTCGGTCACCGAAGCGGTCTCGGTCCCGCGCGACACCTCGATGACTCGCACCATTTCGTTGCGCACCAAGGCGGATGACAACCACGAGCGGGTGCGAAGCATCCGCGACATCAGCATCGAAGGCGCCGGCAACGCCGAGTCCGGCAACGACCAGGTGACCTTTTACCTCCGCGGCGGCACGTCGGTCATCCGGTACACAGTGGACGGTACGGTCGGCACCAGCCTCGGCGTCGAGCACGTCACCTGGGACATCGCCAGCGGCTGGGACACCCGTATCGAACTGGTCCGCGCCACCTTCGCCGCACCCGCCATCCCGGACGCGCTGTCCTGCCTCGCCGGTCCGCCTGGTTCCACGACCCGGTGCGGTGCCGCGCAAATCGACCATTCCGGCCTGACCCGCGTCTCGGTCTCGAAACTCAACCCGGGCTCCCGGGTGGAGCTGACCGCGGAACTGCCCGGCGGCACGGTCAGCCCGACCGAACGCCTCGCGCCCACGAGCCCCTTCGCGGCGAGCGCGCCGGTGTGGTGGACGTGGCTGGCCTTCGCCGTACTGTCGATCATCGGCGCGCTCGCCGTGTTCACGCTGCGCCGACGCGACCGACAGCCTGGCCACGCCGTCCCCGTGGAGCTTCACGACAACGGTCGCTTCTCGTCGCCCGACGGCGTCCTGCCGGGCCACCTAGGTCTGCTGTTGACCGGTCGCGTTGCCTCGCTCGACCTAGCCGCGACAGTGCTCGACCTATGCGTCCGTAACTACCTCTGGGTCAGCGAAGCCAGCCCGGGAGACTGGGTGCTCATTCGCCGTAACCCGCCAGACCAGTACCTCACCGCGTTCGAGCACGCGGTGTACGCGGCGGCAGTGCCCGAAGAGTCCGCGCGGCTCAGCGAAGTGGGCAAAGCAGGCGTACGCGAGCTAGTTGACGACGTCGTCCGCCGAGGCTGGTTCTTCCGGAAGCGTCAGATCGGCCCACGGCTGTCCGCGTACGGAGTGTTCCTCACTGTGCTCCTTGCGTTCACGGTCGGTTACGCGCAACTCGGGTTGATGCTGCTTGCCAGCGGCGTCGCCGTGACTGCCGCAGGACGGCTCCTGCCGATGCGCCGCAAGACTGGTCGCGATCTCCGCGACCGGCTGCTTGGCCTCAACTCGAAGCTGCTCACGATGAAGCCGCCGCGCGACGAGCTTCTCTTCTCGCGCGCGCTCCCGTACGCGTACGCGCTCGGCGAAGCGGATGCTTGGCTGGCGAAGGGTTGTTCGCTTACGGCGTACTGGTGCGGCAGCCCGGAAGCCGACGCCTTGCCAGCGGCTCGGACCAGCGGTTTCGTCGCCGCGCTGACCGTCGCGTTCGAGTGTGGTCAGCACCTCCGACCAGAGGAGCCGAAGACGCCCGTGCCTGCGTAGGGTGGGGGCATGGCCGATCCCGAGCTCGTCCGTTTCACCATCGACAACGGTCTGCGCGTGGTGCTCGCCCCGGACCCGACCGCGCCGGTCGTCGGGGTCAGCGTGCACTACGACGTGGGCTTCCGATCCGAGCCGGAGGGGTTGACGGGTTTCGCGCACCTCTTCGAGCACTTGATGTTCCAAGGCAGCGAGAGCCTGGAGAAGCTCGCGCACTTCCGGCACGTGCAGTCCAGCGGCGGCACCTTCAACGGGTCCACGCACCCGGACTACACGGACTACTACGAGGTCCTGCCCTCGGCCGCGCTGGAGCGCGCGCTGTTCCTCGAGGCCGACCGGATGCGCGCGCCGAAGCTCACCGCGGAGAACCTGGCGAACCAGATCGAGGTCGTCAAGGAAGAGATCCGGCTGAACGTGCGCAACCGGCCCTACGGCGGGTTCCCGTGGATCCTGCTGCCGCCGGTGCTGTACTCCACCTTCGCCAACGCGCACGACGGCTACGGCGCCTTCGAAGACCTCGAAGGCGCGACGCTGGAAGACTGCGCCGCGTTCTTCGACACCTACTACTCGCCGGCCAACGCGGTGCTCACCGTCGCCGGCGACTTCGAGGTGGAGAACGCGAAGGCGCTGATCCAGAAGCACTTCGGCGACGTCCCGCACCGGCCGGCGCCGGTCCGCCCGTCGTTCTTCGAGCCGTTGCCCACCACCGAACTGCGCGGCGAGCACACCGACGCGCACGCGCCGCTGCCCGCGCTGGCCATCGGCTACCGGATGCCGGACCCGGTCAACGACCTCGACGGCTACCTCGCGTACCTGGTGCTGGCCGGCGTGCTCACCGACGGTGACGGCTCGCGGCTGCAGCAGCGGCTGGTGCACGTCGAGCCGCTGGTGGTCGACATCGGCGCGGGCGCCGGGCTGTTCGGCCCGTTCGAGGCACGCGACCCGGACACCTTCACCATCACCGCGATCCACCCGCCGGACGTGCCGCGCGAGCGCGTGCTCGCCGCACTGGACGAGGAGCTGGAGAAGCTCGCGTCCACGCCGCCGGACGAACAGGAACTGAAGAAGGTCACCGCGCGCTGGGCGGCGAGCCTGCACGCGGAGCACGACCGGCTGGTGTCGCGCACCCTCGCGCTCGGCTCGTTCGAACTGCTCTACGGCGACGCGTCGCTGGTCTACCGGCTCGCGGACCGGATGTCCGCGATCTCCGGCGAAGCCGTGTCGGCGGCGGCGAAGGCGCTGCGCCCGGACTCGCGCGCCGTGCTCGTCGTGAAGCCCGCAAGCACCGAAGGGACGGAACAGTGACCTCGGCAGAACAGGTCAAAGCCGCACACCGCAGCGCCGAGGAGATCGGCCGGACCGCGGCCGGACCGCGCCCGCTGCCGCCGCTGGGCAAGCAGCGCGCCGCCGCCGAACTGTCCCATGTGGACACGACGCTCTCCAACGGGCTGCGCGTGCTCGCGGTGCGCAAGGCAAGCGTCCCGATGGTCGAGCTGCGGCTGTGGATCCCGTTCGCGGGCGAAGACCGGCTGCACGCCGCGACCGCGGAGGTACTCGCCGAGACAGTGCTCACGGGCACCGCGCGCCGCGACCGCGTCGAGATCGACGCCGAGGTCGCGCTGATCGGCGGCGACCTCAGCGCGGGCGTCGACCCGGAACGGCTGTACCTCGGCGGCACCGCCCTCGCCGACGGTTTGCCGACGCTGCTGGACGTGCTCGGCGACGTGCTCACCGGCGCGACGTACCAGGACGCGGAGGTCGCGCGCGAACGCGAGCGGCTGATCGAGCGCATCGCGGTTTCGCGTACGCAGCCGCGCACGATCGCGCGGGAAGCGCTGCAGAAGCACCGGTACGGCGACCACCCGGTCACCCGGGAAGTGCCGCAGGCCGAGGACGTCGCCGAAGTGACCGCGGAGCAGGTGCGCGCGCTGCACGCCGCGTCGGTGCTGCCGCGCGGAGCGGTGCTCGTGCTGGTCGGCGACCTCGACCCGCAGACCGTTCCGGCCATGCTGGAGAGCTTGCTGGGCGGATGGAAGTCCGAGCGGTCGGCGCTGTTGCTGCCCGAGCTTCCGGAGCTGACCGGCGGCAACGTGCTGCTGGTGCCGCGCGCGGGTGCCGTGCAGTCGCAGATCCGGCTGTCCGCGCAGACGGTGCCCCGCACCGACCCGCGCTACCCGGCGCTGCAGCTCGCGAACCTGGCGTTCGGCGGGTACTTCTCCTCGCGGCTGGTGGAGAACATCCGGGAGGACAAGGGTTACACCTACGGCGCGCACTCGGGATTCGAGTTCACCAACGGCACCGCCGTGGTGAACGTCGACGCGGACACCGCCAACGACGTCACCGCCGCGGCATACCTGGAAACCCGCTACGAGCTGTTCCGGCTCGGCACCGTTCCGCCGTCCGCCGAAGAGGTCGAATCGGTGCGGCAGTACGCGATGGGATCGCTGGTCACCAGCACCTCGTCGCAGGGCGGGCTCGCCGGCCAGCTGCTGGCGCTGGCGACGACCGGTCTCGGCATCGAGTGGCTGCAAGGACATCCGGAGCGCCTGGCGGCCGTCAGCGTGGACCAGGTGGCCGAGGCGGCCGCGGAGTTCTTCGCCCCGGGGCGGTTCACCGGCGTCGTGGTCGGCGACGCGGACCTGCTCGCGCCGAAGCTGGCCGCGCTGGGCGTGACGACGAACGAGCAGGAGCGATGAGCGTCCCGTTTGGACTGGGGGAGCTGCCGACCCTGTCACGGTCCACTGTGGACCGTCAGGAATCCTTGCGCACCAACCCGGAACGACTGGCCGCGAAGTGGTCCGAGGCCCGCGTGGTGCTGCTCGACGACACCGGCCGCACGCCGGTGGCCGAGGGCGGCTCGACGCTGGCTACCCGCAAGGCGATGGATTTCGGCACCGAACCGCCTGCGGACGCGGTGTTCCTCGGCGAGTGGGAGGACGTCGACTACTGGTCGATGCCCGGCCGCGCCGAGGGCGACGCGGACACCGTGCGGATGGCCGGCAGCTGGGGACTGGTCGAAGAGGTCCCGCGCGTGGACGGCGAGATCTGGGTCGAACTGCGCGGCTACGGCGACCAGCTGGACGACACTTCGGCCGGCCTGTTCACCACCGCCCAGGCGCTGCGGCACTGGCGGCGCCAGTCGCGGTTCTGCACCCGCGACGGCTCGCCGACCCAGCTGGCCCAGTTCGGCTGGGCCAGTCGCTGTGAAGCCAAAGGCCACGAGGAATACCCGCGTACCGACCCGGCGGTGATCTGCCTGGTGCATGACTACGACGGCGTCAACGGCTCGCACGTGCTGCTCGCCCGGCAGCCGATGTGGCCGCCGGACCGCTACTCGGTGCTGGCCGGATTCGTCGAAGCGGGGGAGTCCCTGGAGGGCTGCGTCGTCCGCGAAATCCGCGAGGAGGCCGGGATCGAGGTCTCCGACGTGCGCTACCTGGGCAGCCAGCCGTGGCCGTTCCCGCGCTCGATCATGCTCGGCTTCACCGCCCGGGCGGACCGCTCGGTGCCGCTGATCCCCGCCGAAGGCGAGATCGAAGAAGCGCTGTGGGTGTCGCGCGAGGACGTCCGTGCGGCGTTCCGCAACGCCGAGACCGGGGCGCCGACGCCGATCGCGGGCAGCACGTCCAATCTGCTGCTGCCGGGGAACTCGTCGATCGCCCGGGTGATGCTGAAGGCGTGGGCGGACGCCGAGGAGTGACGGCTGGAGAGGCCGACGAGTGACGGCTTGAGAGGCGGGCCCGCATCGCGTAGCGCGATGCGGGCCCGTTTTTTTTTGAGCGGGTGTCCCGGCGGCGAGGTGCTGGTGATGCGTGCCGGGGCCGCCTGAGGTGGTCGGCGCCGACCCGGTTTGTGGACTGTCCGTGAGGGACTCCTTGAGGGACTTAGATTCCGTGAAGGGGCCCTTCACGGACAGCTGGCGGCGGAGCGGATCGCCGTGGACCACCGCGCACCGGTGGTCCACACTCATCCACCCTGCGCATCCGCCCGATCACCCTGCGCCGAGCGCGGACACCCGGCGGTACCAAGCCGTTATCCCGCTGTTTCTTCCAGCCATTGACGTCCTGTGGCCGCGCTCACTACAGTCCCGGAAACCGTCTGTAAAGTTTCCTAATAAAGGAGCAGCCAGGTGCGAACCGGCAGTCCGCGAACGTTGCGCGAGATGAACGACCGCGCCGCGATCGACGCGTTGCTGCGCGACGGGCCGCTCACCCGAGCCGAGCTCGAGGCCGCGATCGGACTGTCCAAACCCGCCACCGCGCAGCTGCTCACCCGGCTGGAGCAGGACAATCTCGTCGGCAAAGCCGGCGAGCGGGCCGGCGGCGGGCGCGGTCCGCGCGCACAGCTGTGGGCGGTCAACGGCGAGCTCGCGCATGTCGCGGCGGTCGACCTCACCCCGCGGGTCGCGGACTTCGTGGTCGCTGACATCGCCGGCGCGGTGCTCGCCGAGTACCGGGTGCAGCTGCCGGTCGCCGAGGGCTCGGACGTGGTCGGCTCGTTCGGCCAGGCACTGCGCCGGGTTACCAAGGCCGCCGGGATGGACCTGGACGATCTGGCCAACGTGGTCATCGGCGCGCAGGGCGCGTTCGACCCGCGCACCGGACTGCTGTCCTCGGCTCCGCACATCCCAGGCTGGCTCGGCTTCGACGTGCCGGCCCGGCTCAGCGACGAGCTGGGCGTGACGGTCAAGATCGAAAACGACGTCAACCTCGTCGCGGTGGAGGAAATGACCGTCGGCAACGCGCAGGACGTCGACGACTTCGTGCTCGTCTGGCTGTCCGAAGGCGTCGGCGGCGCGGTGGTCATCGGCCGCCGGCTGTTGCGCGGCGCGACCGGCGGCGGGGGCGAGATCGACTGGATGCGCGTCCCCGATCCCGCCACCGTGGACACCGGGGAAGACTGGCCGCCGTCCGGCCCGCGGTTCGGCAACCTGGTCGACTCGACCGCGGTCGTCCGGCTCGCACAGGCGCACGGCATCGCCGCGGATGACGGCTGGGATGCCGTCACACAGGCGCGCCGCATTGGCCACCAAGGATTCCTGGACGATCTCGGCCGTCGGGTCGCGTGCGGGGTGGCCAGCCTGGTCGCGGTCGCCGACCCGCAGCTCATTCTGCTGTGCGGCGAGACCAGCCGGGCCGGCGGCGACGAATTCGCCGCCAACGTCGCCGAGAAACTGCACGAACTGGTGCTGCCGCGCACGCCCGTCGGCGTCGCGTCGGTACAGGGCAACGCGGTGCGCGCGGGCGCGCTCCAGTCCGCGCTGGCCACTGCCCGTGAAGACGTCTTCGGCGTCGTCACCCCCACGCTCCTCGGCCTGCGCAGGCCCGACGGAGAGACCGCCCCGTCCCCGACCGAGTAGACCCACCCGAAGGACACAGGAGGGTTCATGTCCGCTCCCACCCGCTTCCAAAGAATCGTGCGCAAGCGCGGGTCTTTGCTGCTCAGCGCCGTGGCCGCGAGCACGCTGCTGGCGACTGCCGCGTGCGGTGCCGCCGCGCCCGCAGGCGGCGGCGACGCCGCGGCGCCGCCGAACAAGGACGACAAGCTCACTATCACCGTCTACAGCAAGTTCACGGACCGCGAATACGGCGTGGTCACCAATGCGTTGAACAAGCTGAAGACGAAGTTCCCCAACATCACCATCAAGCACGAGGGCAACCAGGACGACGACAAGCTGACGCAGTCGATCCGCGGCGGCAACCCGCCGGACGTCGCGATCTCGTTCTACACCGACAACCTCGGTGCCTGGTGCTCCACTGGCAGTTTCCAGGATCTGCAGCCCTACATCGATCGCGACAAGATCGACATGAACCAGATCCCGCAGGCAGTCCGCGATTACACGTCGTACCAGGGCAAGCGCTGCGCCCTGCCGATGCTCGCCGACGTCTACGGGCTCTTCTACAACAAGGCGCTGTTCGCGGCGAAGGGCATCTCCGGCCCGCCGAAGAACACCACGGAGCTGTTCGAGGACGCCAAGAAACTCACCGAGTTCAACGCGGACGGTTCGATCAAGACCGCGGGTTTCCTGCCGTCGATGCCGTTCTACGCCAACCAGGCGCAGTACTGGGCGCCGAACTTCGGCGCCAAGTTCATCGGCCCGGACGGCAAGTCGTCGCTCGCGTCCAGCCCTGGCTGGAAGGAAATGTTCGACTTCCAGAAGAAGCTGATCGATTTCTACGGCGGGCACGACAAGGTCGAGAAATTCAAGGCCGGCCTCGGTGACGAGTACTCGAAGGACAACGGCTTCCAGAGCGGCAAGCTGGCGATGATCATCGACGGCGAGTTCCGCACCGCGTTCATCAAGGACCAGTCGCCGTCGATGGACTACGGCACCGCACCCGCGCCGGTGCTCGACAGCCTGGCCAGCCAGTACGGCGGCGGCTTCGGTACCGGCACGATCATCGCGATCCCGAAGGGCGCGAAGAATCCGGGCGCGGCGTGGGAGCTGCTGAAGCAGGCCGCGTTCGACACCGACACCCTGGTCGACATGGCCAACGGCCTGAACAACGTGCCCAGCACCAAGGATTCGCTGAACTCGCCGAAGCTGAAGATGCCGCCGCAGTTCAAGACCTTCACCGACATCTACAACAGCGGCAAGCTGGTCGCCAATCCGACCACGCCGATCGGCGACGCGTTCCTCAAGGCCGTCAACGACTTCGCCGAGAAATGGCAGGCCGGTTCGGTGCCGGACCTGACCGCGGGCCTCAAGCAGGTCGACGCGCAGATCAATGACGCACTGGCGCAGAAGGGCGCTGGCGGATGACCACGCTGTCCGTTCCGGAAACCGGAACCCCCTCCGCGCCTCGCAAGGCGCGGAGGGGGTCTCCCCAGGCGAAGCGCCGGCGCACGGTGTTCTGGTTCATGGCGCCGGCCACCCTCGGGTTCCTCATCTTCTTCGCGTATCCGCTGATCGCGACGCTGTACTACTCGTTCACCCGCTACGACCTGATCAACCCTCCACAGTGGATCGGGCTGGACAACTACGTGCGGATGTTCACCAGCGAACCACTGGTGAAGACCGCCGCGTACAACACGTTGTGGCTGGTGATCATCCTCACCGTGTGCCGGGTGCTGTTCTCGCTCGGCGTGGCGTCGGTGATCTCGCGGCTCAAGTCGGGCGTCGGCATCGTCCGCACACTCTGCTACCTGCCCGCGCTCGCCCCGCCGGCCGCTGCGACGCTCGCCTTCGTCTTCGTGTTCAACCCGGAATTCGGCCCGGTGAACCGGTTCCTGCGACTGGTGGGCATCGACGGCGGGCTGTGGTTCAACAGCCCGGACATGTCGAAGCCCGCGCTGACGCTGCTCGCGTTGTGGGGCTCCGGCGAGCTGATGATCATCATCCTGGCCGCGTTGCTGGACGTGCCGCAGGAGCAGTACGAGGCCGCCGAGTTGGACGGGGCGGGGCCGGTGCGCCGGTTCTGGCACGTCACGCTGCCGTCGATCTCGCCGGTGCTGCTGTTCGGCGTGGTCAACTCGATGATCTACGCGCTGCAGTTCTTCACTCAGGCGATCGTCGCGGCGTCCGCCTCGGCGGGCACCGCGGACGTGGCCGGCAACTCGAAACTGATCGGGGCGCCGGAGAACTCGACGCTGACCTACCCGATCTGGTTGTACGTCCAGGGTTTCCGGTACTTCAACATGGGCTACGCGGCGGCGATGGCCGTGCTGCTGTTCCTGGTTTCCGCGGGGTTCACGTGGATTCTGGTGCGGCAGATGCGCAAGAACCAGCATCAGGAGGAGGGGGCATGAAGATAACCTCGCGACAGCCTGTTCATGGCCCCGATCGGGTGCGGGTGTCCCGCGGGAATGGAGTGGGGGCATGAAGATAACCTCGCGGCAGCCTGTTCATGGCCCCGATCGGGTGCGGGTGTCCCGCGGGAATGGGGTGGGGGCATGACCACGCTTTCGGCACCTCCGCGTCCGGCTCCGCCGGTGCACCCGCGGGAGAAGTTCAAGCGGCGCTGGGACAAGAAACTGTCCTTTGTGGCCACCCACGCGGTCGGCATCGCGCTCGGCGTGATCTTCATGCTGCCGTTGCTGTTCGTCTTCCTCACCTCGGTGATGAAGAGCGATCAGGCGATGACTTCGAGCTTGTGGCCCACCGAATGGCATTTCGAGAATTTCGTCGAGGTGTTCCAGAAGGCCCCGCTGCTGGAGTACTTCGGCAACAGCCTGCTGTACTCGCTGCTGGCGACGGCCGGGGCGCTGGTCTCGGCGATCCCGGCGGCGTACGGTCTGGCGAAGCTGCGCTGGCGTGGGCAGAATCTGTTCTTCATGCTGACCGTGGTGGCGATGATGCTGCCGCCGCAGGTCACCGTCGTGCCGCTGTATGACCTGTGGGTCCGGCTCGGCTTCACCGGCACGCTGGTGCCGCTCATCGTGCCGTACTTCTTCTTCGACGCCTTTTCGATCTTCCTGCTCCGGCAGTTCTTCCTGACCATTCCGAAGGACTATCTGGAAGCGGCGAAGATCGACGGCTGCAACGAGTTCCGGGTGCTCACGCGCGTGCTGATCCCGATGGCCAAGCCGGGTATCGCGGCCACCGCGATGTTCTGCTTCCTGTTCACCTGGAACGACTATTTCGGCCCGCTGCTGTACACCGGCGAGAACAAGGACAACTGGCCGCTTTCACTGGCGATCGCGTCCTTCCGAGGCATGCACCACGTCGAATGGAATCTCACGATGGCCGCCACCGCGCTGATCATGCTGCCGGTGATCGTGCTGTTCGTGTTCGCGCAGAAATCGTTCGTCAAGGGCATCACGTTCACAGGAGTCAAGGGATGAAACTGGCAGTGGTCGGCGGTGGGTCCACCTATACGCCGGAGCTGATCGACGGCATCGCCGGGCGGCGGGCTTCGCTCGACGTCGACGAGATCGTGCTGATCGACCCGGATGCCTACCGGGTGGAAGCGGTCGGCGGGTTCAGTCAGCGGTTGCTGGAGCACGCCGGGCACCGGGCGCGCGTGCGCACCACCGCGAACCTGGAAGAGGGGGTCGAGGGTGCGTCGGCGGTCCTGATCCAGCTGCGCGTCGGCGGGCAGAAGGCGCGGGCGTCGGACGAGACGTTCCCGCACCTGTGCGGACGCGTCGGGCAGGAAACCACCGGCGCGGGCGGCCTGGCGAAGGCGCTGCGCACGGTCCCGGTCGTGCTCGACATCGCTGAGCGCGTCCGCAAGGTCGCCGGCGACGACACCTGGATCGTCAACTTCACCAACCCGGTCGGCATTGTCACTCGCGCGCTGCTGCGGGAAGGTCACCGAGCGGTCGGCTTGTGCAACGTCGCGATCAACCTGCAGCGCAAGTTCGCGAAGCTGCTGGGCGCGTCCACCGGCGACGTCAAACTGGTCCACACTGGACTGAATCACCTGAGCTGGGAGCGCGGCGTACTGCTCGACGGCGTCGACCGGCTGCCGGAGTTGCTTGACCAGCACGCGGAATTTCTCGGCGAAGAGGTCAGCGTGCCGGTGGACTGGATGCGCCGGATGCGGGCGGTCCCGTCGTACTACCTCAAGTACTACTACTCGCATGACGCGCAGGTCGCGAAGCAGCAGACCGAGCGGCCGCGGGCCGAGGTGGTCAGCGACGTCGAGGAAGAGCTGCTGAAGATCTACCTCGACCCGGAACAGGTGACGAAGCCGGAGTCGCTGGAAAAGCGCGGCGGTGCCTACTATTCGGAAGCGGCAGTGCAACTCGTGCACGCGCTGACCGCCGGCGGTCCGGCCGAGGAACACGTGGTCAACGTTCAGAACAACGGGACGTTCGACTTCCTGCCGGACGACGCGGTCATCGAGGTTTCGGCCAACGTCGACTCCGCCGGCGCGACCGCGATCCCGCAGGCCCCGGTCGACCCGCGGTTCGCCGGACTGATCGCCGGTGTCACCGCGTACGAGCACCTGGCGCTGGACGCTGCGATCAAGGGCGGCCGGGACCGGGTCGCGGACGCGCTGCTGGCACACCCCCTGGTCGGGCAGTACGGGAAGGCGGACCGCCTGGCGGACGAACTCGTTGCTCGCAACCAGGACTTCTTGCCCTGGGCGAAGGCATGAGCGACGCTGTCGTCGCGATCGACGGGGGCAACAGCAAGACCGAGGTGCTGGTGGTTTCGCGGGACGGGGCCGTGCTCGGCCAGTCCCGCGGCCCCGGCGCTTCGCCCCAGCGCGTCGGAGTCGACGGATGCGTTGCCGCGCTGGAAGAACTCGTGCACGAGGCACTCCGTTCCGGCGGGCTGCCGCCCGAGCCGCCGTTCGCGGTGCACACCTCCGCCTACCTGGCCGGCCTCGACTTCCCCCGGGAGGAAGAGGCTCTCCGTCAAGGGCTGTCCGCCCGCGGCTGGAGCTCCACTTTGGACGTCGGAAACGACGTGCTGGCGTTGCTCCGGGCGGGCAGCGCGGACGGCACCGGGGTGGCAGTGGTGTGCGGCGCGGGCATCAACGGAGCTGGCTTCGCGCCCGACGGCCGCTCGTATCGTTTCCCCGCGCTGGGCAAGGTCTCCGGCGACTGGGGCGGCGGCTACCGGCTGGGAGAAGAAGCCCTCTGGTGGGCGGTCCGGGCGGAGGACGGCCGGGGCCCGGCGACCGCACTGGAATCGGCGGTCGCGGAGTACTACGGCGCTGCGACACTGCTGGATGTGGTGCAGGGATTGCACTTCGAGGAGATCGATTCGGTAACCATCCACGGCCTGTGCCCGCTGCTGTTCAAGGTGGCCGAGGCCGGTGACGACGTGGCGCAGGCGGTGGTGACCCGATTCGCCGAAGAAGTCAGCCTGCTGGCCGGGGCGATCATGCGCCGCCTGGATCTGACGACTTCGTCTTCGGAGGTCATTCTCGGCGGAGGAGTGCTGACCGGGGTGAGCGAAGCCGTGATCGCGGACATCGAGCGCCGGTGCTTGAAGGCGGCCCCGCGAGCACACGTGCGCGTGGTGGAGGTGAACCCGGTGGTCGGTGCGGCGCTCTTCGGATTGGACAAGATCGGGGCGTCGGAGTCGGCGAAGGCAGCGCTCAAGGCGGCTACGCAACGAGTCTGAGGCCCCGCGGCTGATCGGCCCGCCCCCAATGTGGCATTGGGTGCGTCAGATGCTCCGAATGTGGCATTGGGTGCGTCAGATGCACCCAATGCCACATTGGGGCGGGGCGGGTGGTGATCGCGGCCGCCCCGCCTCCGCGTTGGTCAGGCGGCGATGCTCTTGCCCGTCTCCAGCACGGACTTCAGGTCGGACAACACCCATGCCCAGCCGCCTCCGGCGTTCTCGCCCGGGCCGGCGTTGATGTCCTCGCGTTCGCCGGACACCAGAGCAGCGTGGTTCGGCGCGCCGGTGACGTCGTGGGTGACGGTCAGCCGGGTTCCCGCGGTCTGGGTTTCCTCGATGTCGTAGGTGATCGTCGTGTACGGCTCGCTGGTGAGGCCCGGGTCCATCAGCAGCTTCCACGTGATCTTCAGCTTGCGCGGCGGCTCGACTTCGAGCACTTCGCCTTCGAGGAGATCGCTGGTGAACCCCGCGTCGATGAACTCCTGCGTCGGCTTGGTGCGGTGCTTCCCGCCGCGCTTGAGGTCGAAGTCGGCTAAGCCGCTGTAGCCGTACTTCTGCGTCCACTCCGGCTGGGTGATGGCGTCCCACACCGCCTGCGGGGTCGCTTTGATGTACACCCGGTTGACCTGCACGGTCGTGGTCTCGGTCATGGTGACTCCTCGGTTTCTCTTGCCTGCGCGGATGTTCCGGCTTCGAGCTCGGCCTTGAGGCCCAGCAGCGCCGACGCGCGGGGCGCGGTGTACTTGTCGATCCAGCGGTCGTGGATCTGCCGGATCGGGATCGGGTTCAGGAAGTGCCGCTTCTCCCGGCCTTCCTTGCGCGAGACGACCAGATCGGCCTCCTCGAGCAGCTTCAGGTGCTTCATCACCCCGAACCGGCTCATGTCCACTTCGGACTCCAGCTCGGTGAGCGTGCGGCCGTCACGCGCGTAGAGCAGATCGAGCAGGAACCGGCGGGTCGGATCCGCCAGTGCCCGGAAAACCAGGTCCTCGTCGGGCATGAATCCAGAATAGGTGACCATATGGTCACGTGTCAACGGTCGGCCGCTCGAGGACTCCGGAGCGGAGGGGGCGGCCCGGAGCGGACGAGGAGCGCCCTAGCCGGCGTGAGTTGTCGTGAACGGGCACCGGAGGGTGAAGGACTGCCAAGCAGCGTTCAGAGCGAGTCTCGGTGGGCTGGGTTGCCGAGATCGCGCACGGATGTCCGTGAAGGGCCCCTGGAGGGACTCAGATTCCCTCAAGGGGCCCTTCACGGACGTGCCGCGCTTGAACCAACAGCCAAGTGAGACACGCTCTTAACCGCGGCGAAGGAGGTTGCGAGTCGAGTTCACTCCCGAGACGGAATCGACGGCAGCACCCGCTCAGCCCGCACGATCCGGTGGGTCACCGCGCGGACCACTCGACGATCGCGACCTCGACCGGCCCGGCAGCTTCGCCGAGTTCCGGTATCCCCGCGGCAGGGCCCAACGGCCCGAACGCCGAGGCAGGGAACGCACCCTTCGCCGCCTCGACTGCGGAGCGGGTCGCCGAGACCCGGCCGTAGCCCGCAGCCCGAGCCGCGCCGACGGCGACAGCGGTGGCCTCGTCGTCGGACTCGGCCGCGCCGACGAGGTCCCCAGTCCCGGCACCCATGGCCGTGTCCTTACCGGGACCGCTCCGGCAATCCACCCCGACCCGAATCCGCGGCGCGAACCCGTGCGCACGCCGATGTTCCGCCATTCTCTGCTGAATCTCGCACGCACACCGCAACCCCGTCGCCGCATCGCGGAACGTCGCGAGGTAGCCCCGCCCCTTCCGGCGGATCCGCTCGGCCCCGTAGTCCGTGCAGCAGGAACGCAGCGTGCGGTCGAGCCATCCGGAGAGCGACGCCAACGCCTCCCGGTCCAGCAGCGGAGCCAGCCGCTCGGTCTCGGCATCCGCATAGACGAACGTCACCGAGGCCAGTGGCGCTCCAGTGCCGGTCTCGGCGGCCCATTCCACCAGCTCATCCGGCGACGCTTGCCCGCCCCGGCTGCTGGCTCGCTCGAACTCCTCAGCGCCGAGCTCGGACCGCAGCCGTCCCAGCGCGGCGTCCAACGCGGGCCGGGCGGTGGCCGACGCCGGAACACTGATGCGCGCACGCTGTGCGGCAGCCGCACCAAGAAACGCCGCCGCGCGCGAGCGGGCACCGGATGCGAGCAGCGCGCGGCCAAGACCTTCCAGATTCGCGGCTATGCCGGCGCGGTGTCCTGATGCGATACACAGTTCCAGCGCCGTCCGAAAGGAATCGCGCGCCCGTTCCGGTTGATCCGCCAGCGCCAGCAGGCCGGTGACATGCAACGCGGACGCCTCCCCCTCGCGATACCCGACGGCCCGGTAGTGCTGTAGTGCCAACGCGATCAGCTCGGTCGCACGGCCAACGCGGCCTTGCAGGTTGGCGATAGTGCTGCCGACATCCAGGCAAACGCCAAGGATGGCGTCCTCCCCGACCTCCTGCGCCACCTCCAGCGCGGACTCCGCAGTCGCTTGTGCCGCAGCCAGTTGATCGTCATCGCGCAGCGCCCGCGCCCGGTGCGCGAGTGCGATCGCTTCGCGCCAGCGGTCGCCGGAGGCCCGCAGCGCTCGCACCGCTTGCTCCAGCGGCCGATGCGCCGCGGCCGGGTCGCCGCGGGCCCAGCTGACCATGCCGATGCGGGTCAGCGCGTCGCCTTCCCATCTGCGGTCTCCGACGGATCGGGCCAGCGCGAGCTGTTCGTCGGCCAGACGCTGAGCGGTGGCGAGTTCGCCGAGGCCCAGCCGGAGCAGCGTCGCCGCGGCGAGCAAGCGCATTCGGAGGGCGGTTCGGGACTGGCTGGTGGCCGCCAGTCCGGCGTCGAGCCAGTGCAGCCCTTCGACCCGGGTGCCGGCGAGGTCCCACCGGTGCCAAAGTCCCGACGCGAGTCTCGCGCCGAGTTCGCGGTCGCCGTGCTCGCCGAACGCCCACTCCAGCGCGGCGCGCAAGTTCCCGCTGTCCGCGCGGAGCCGGTCGAGCCACCGCGCGGAACCCGCTCGGTAAAGGTTCGGCTCGGTTTCCTCCACGACGTAGCGGAAATAGCGGGCGTGCAGCCGGGCAGCCGCCATGTCTTCGCCGCGTTCGACGAGACGGCTATAGGCGTAGCGGCGCAGCGGTTCGAGGATGCGGTACCGGCCGCGAGCCGGTGCGACCTCTTCCAGCTGAACCAACGAGCGAGCGACGAGCCCGGACAGCAGGCGAGCCACCTCCGAGCTGGGAAGTTCGGCGTCCGCGACGACGGCCTCGGCGGCGTCCAGCGTGAATCCGCCCGCGAAGACCGACAGCCGCGCGAACACGATCCGTTCCGGCTCGCTGAGCGAGCGGTAGCTGCCGTCGAAGGCGGTATCGAGGCCGTGGTGCCTGCCGCCGGTCGTGCCCTCCCGGGAGTCCAGCAGGCGCGACCGGTGGTCGAGCTGGTCGCGGATCCGGCGCAGCGGCAAGGTGGCCACCTGTGCCGCGGCCAGCTCCAGAGCAAGCGGCAGGCCGTCGAGACGCCGGCAGATGTCGCCGACGACCTCGGCATTGCCCTCGGTGACCCGAAACCCCGGCCGGGTCGTCGCCGCCCGTGCGGCGAACAGCCACCCCGCCTCGCTCGCCGCTACTCGTTCCCAGGACGCGTCCTGGCCCGGCACGGGAAGCGGCCGGACCGGGCAGCCGACCTCACCGGCGATGCCGAGCGATTCGCGGCTGGTGGCCAGGACTCGTGCCTCGGCACCCGCCGCGGCGAGAGCCTCGACCAGCGTCCGGCAGCCTTCGATGACCAGTTCGCAGTTGTCGAGAATCAGCAATCCGCGGCGATGGCCCAGCGCGGCGGACACTGTGTCGAGCAGCGTCGATCCGGGCTCGGCGCGCAGGCCGAGCGCGCCGGCGACGGTGTGTGTCACGAGCGCGGACGCGGTCAACGGAGCCAGATCGACAAACCAGACACCAGCGGGAAACCGTGCCGCCGCGGCCCGTCCGACCTCGATCGCGAGCCGGGTCTTCCCGACGCCCGCCGCGCCGATGAGCGTCACCAGCCGGTGCGCGTCAAGCAGAGCGGTGACCTCGGCGCGTTCCTGGTCGCGTCCGACGAACGCGCCGAGCGGCCGCGGCAGCCGGGCGCGAGGCCGGGTCGCATCCGGCGGATCGAGGGACGGGTGTTGCTGCAGTACCGCACGGTGCAAGTCCCGCAGCACCGGTCCTGGCTCCACACCCAGTTCGTCAAGCAAAGCGCGACGGGCGGCTTGGTAGGCAGCCAATGCGTCGGCCTGCCGTCCGCTGCGGTAGAGCGCGACCATGAGGTGCGCGCGCAACCGTTCGCGCAGCGGATGCTGGGCCGTCCAGGCTTCCAGCTCGTCCACCAGGTGGGCGTGCCTGCCGAGCGCGAGATCGGCTTCCGCCTTCGTTTCGAAAGCGTCGCACCGCAGTTCGTTCAACCTGGCCGCGGTCTCTGTCGCGACTGGAGTGTCCACATCAGACAAAGCCGGGCCCCGCCACAGCGCCAACGCCTCGGCCAGTGCCGCCGACGCGCTCTCCGGGTCCGCTGGCAGCGCGTTCCGGCCCCGGCTGAGCAACTGCTCGAACCGCAGCGCGTCGACCTGGTCCGGGCGCGCTCGCAGGACATATCCTCCCGGTTCGGTCGCCAGCAAGTCCGCTGCTCCCGGATCGGCCGCCGCCAATGCGCGCCGCAAACCGCTGATGGAACCGTGCACGATGGTGACCGCCGACGTCGGCTTCGCGTCGCCCCACAACAACTCGATCAACCGGCTGACCGGAAGCGGCTCGCCGAGGTGCATCAGAAGCGTTGCCAGCAGGGCACGCTGGCGGGGCGGCCCGAGCGGGACTCCGCTGCCGTCGTCGCCGATCACCGCGACGGGCCCCAGGATCCGGAACTCCATCGACCGGCCTCCTCGCCGTGGCCTCCATGGTGCCTCAGCGCGGGGGTGCCCGGCATCTAGCCGGTGTTTAGTGCCGGTGCGCACACTGTTCGTGACGCCAGCGACAGAACAGGAGCCTCGCCATGGATGCTCTCGCAGACATCGAGCAAGCGGCCCTGGACGCGGCCGAGGAACTTCGCTCGGTCTTCTCCGGCGACCTTGTTCTCCCAGCCGATCCCGGCTACGACCGTGCTCGCCGCGTCTGGAACGGATGCATCGACCGGCGCCCCGCACTCATCGCACGCTGCCGCTGCACCGCGGACGTGGCCGCCGTGCTGCGCGCAGCCCGAGCACGCGGTCTGGAAATCGCGGTGCGCGGGGGAGGGCACAGCATCGCCGGACTTTCGGTCGCGGACCAAGCGGTGACGATCGACCTGTCCGGTCTGGGCACGGTCCGTGTCGACCCGGGCACTCGCCGGGCATTCGTGCCAGCGGGCAGTTTGCTGGCTTCGGTGGACCGGGAGACCCAGCGCCACAATCTGGCGGTCACCAGCGGATTCGTCTCGCACACCGGCGTCGCCGGCCTGACCCTCGGCGGCGGATTCGGCTGGACCGCCCGAAAACACGGGCTCGCCTGCGACAACCTGCGTGCCGCGGAGGTCGTGCTCGCCGACGGCACCGTCGTGGTCGCGAGTGAAGCGGGCGACCGCGACCTGCTGTGGGGGCTGCGGGGCGCGGGCAGCAACTTCGGCGTGACGACGGCGTTCGAGTTCGAGTTGCACCCGGTCGGCCCGATGGTCGCGACCGGAACCGCCTTCTACGCACTCGAGGACGGTGCGCGGGTGCTGCGGGCATTGCGCCAGTTCGCCGAGGACGCCAGCGACGAAACAACGTGGGTGGCCTCGGTGTGGGATGCGGAGCGGGACACTCCGGTGCCCGCCGAACACCACGGCAAACCCGTGGTGACGTTGACGTTCGTGCACGTCGGCGCAGTCGAAGACGGTTTGCGCCTCGACCGGCAGCTGCGTGCCGCGGCTTCTCCGCTCGCCGAGACGGCCGGCCCGGTCTCCTACCTCGACCTGCAGTGCGGCAATGACGCCGGATGGCGGCACGGACTGCGCCGGTATTGGAAGTCGCACTACCTGTGGGACCTGCCCGACGCGGCGATCGAGGCATTCCTAGCCCGCGGAACCACTGCGGGCCAGGGGCATCCGCCGATCACCGGCTCACTGCAGACCCGCGGCGGCGCGGTCGCCCGGGTCGGCGAGCAGGACACGGCGGTCGGGCATCGGGGCGCCAAGTTCGAGTTCCTCACCGCGAGCAACTGGACCGACCCCGCCGAAGACGACGCCAGGCGTGCCCACCTCCGGTCGTTCGCCGAAGCGATGGCGCCGTACTCCCGCGGCGTGTACGTGAACAACCTCGGCATCGAAGGCGAGGACCGGGTCCGCGCGGCGTACGGCGAGGAGAAGCTGGCCCGGCTGGTCAGCCTGAAACGCCGGTACGACCCGGACAACGTCTTCCACCTCAATCAGAACATCCGGCCCTGACCTGATCCCGCGGCCGGTGCCCGGACTGAGCGATCGCCAGCGCAGGGGACAACCGGCCGGGGAAAAGCGATAACGGCCGTGAGCGGGCTTCCTGGAAGGGAAGCCCGCTCACGGCCGCCAGCTAGATTCACGTGATTCTGTTCGCTTCCGGGCGGAACTGCCGTGAAGGGGCCCTTGCCGGACTTAGATTCCGTCAAGGGGCCCTTCACGGACCTGGGATCGCCGCGCCTACGGTGTCAAGACATCGGGATCACGAGTGGCTAAAGCAACGCGCCCAACGGCAAGATCAGCGCGATCGCCACCACCGAGATCACCGTCTCCATCACCGACCAGCTCTTCAGCGTCTGCCCGACCGACATCCCGAAGTATTCCTTCACCAGCCAGAACCCGGCGTCGTTCAGGTGCGAGAAGAACAGCGACCCGGCTCCGACGGCGAGGACCAGCAGGGCGTTGTGCGTCGGATCGAGGGTCGCGGCCAGCGGAGCCACGATGCCGGCCGCCGAGACGGTCGCGACGGTGGCCGAGCCGGTCGCGAGCCGGATCGCCACCGCGACCAGCCAGCCGAGCAGCAGCGGCGACAGGTTCGCGCCCTTGGACAGGCTGGTGATCACGTCGCCGACCCCCGCGTCCACCAGGGTCTGCTTGAATCCGCCGCCCGCGGCGACGATCAGCATGATGCCCGCGATCGGAGCCAGCGAGTCGTTGATGACCGACGACAGGCGTTCGCGGTTCAGCCGGGCCGGGCGGCCCAGCACGACCATTCCGACCAGCACCGCCAGCAGCAGCGCGACCAGCGGGTCGCCGATGAAGTCCAGCACCCGGCGGACGGTGTTTCCCTTGTCCGCCAGAATGTCCGACAGCGCCTTGGCCAGCATCAGCACCACCGGCAAGAGCACGGTGGACAGCGTCGCGGCGAAACTGGGCCGGTGCTGCGGATCGGTGCTCTGCGATTCGGGCACCAGCCGCTCGGGCGGAGTCGCGTCCGGCACCATCTTGGCGGCCAGCCGTCCGAACAACGGACCGGCGATGATCACCGTCGGGATGCCGACCAGCAGGCCAAGGGCCAGAGTCAGGCCGACGTTCGCGTTCAGCGACCCCGCGGCGGCCAGCGGGCCGGGGTGCGGCGGAACCAGGCCGTGCAGCACCGACAGGCCGGCCAGTGCCGGGATTCCCAGCAACAGCACCGGTTTCCCGCTGCGTTTGGCGACCAGCAGCACCACCGGGATCAGCATCACGAGGCCGATCTCGAAGAACATCGGCAACCCGATCAGCGCGGCCACCAGCGCCATCGCCCAGGGCAGGCCGGGACCGCGGACCCGGCCGAGCACGGTGTCCACGATCCGGTCCGCGCCGCCCGAATCGGCGAGCAGTTTGCCGAGCATGGCACCGAAAGCGATCAATACGCCGACTGACGCGACGGTGCTGCCGACGCCGGTCGTGAAGCTCTTCAACAGCTTGTCCACCGGCATCCCGGCGACCAGGCCGAGCGCGCCGGAGCCGAGCGTCAGCGCCAGCAGCGGATGCAGTTTGACCTTGCTGATCAGCACCACGATCACGGCGATGGCGAGCACCGTGGCGACGATCAGCCGAGTGTCGTGGCCGGTCCAGCCGGCTGCGAGGGCGGTGGTGGCGAGGGTAGTCATGCGCGCTCCCGGAACGCAGTGAGTGCCGCCTGGACGAGTTCGGCGGGCGGATGGCTGATGTCGAAGGTGGCGCCGGGCTCGTCGGGCTCCAGCGGTTCGAGGTCGGCGAGCTGGGAATCCAGCAGCGAAACCGGCATGAAATGACCGGTGCGGGTCTTCATCCGCTCGGCGAGCAGGTCGCGTGAACCGTGCAGGTGCAGGAACCACACGTCCCCGCCGCCGCGCAGCACGTCGCGGTAGCGCCGCTTCAGCGCGGACGAACTGACCACCGCGCCGTTCTCGTGGTGCTCGCCGATCCAGGACGCGATCGCGGCCAGCCACGGCGCCCGGTCTTCGTCGGTGAGCGGCTGACCCGCGGTCATTTTGTCGATGTTCGCTTGCGGGTGGAAGGTGTCCGCTTCGGCGTACCTGGTCCCGAGTTCCTTCGCGACCGCCGTTCCGACCGTCGTCTTGCCCGAGCCCGATACGCCCATCACCACGATGACCGTCATCCGCACCTCCCACGTCTTTGTGCTCCGCAGAGTCAAACTCAAAAGTAGTACTTAATCAAGAAGAAGTAGTACTTAATCGAATCAGAGCGCTAGATTGGCCAGGTGGGGAGTGATCGACACGAGCAGGTGCTCGACGAACTGGGGGCGGCGATCGCGAGCGGCGAGCTCGCGCCGGGCGCCGTGCTGCGTTCGGAAGAGCTGCAGGAGCGGTTCGGGGCGTCGCGCACGGTGGCCCGGGAAGTCGTCCGGGTCCTGGAGACGATGGGGCTGACCAGCAGCCGTCGCCGGGTCGGCGTCACGGTGCGCGAGCCGGCCGAGTGGAACCACTACGACCCCAGGCTGATCCGCTGGCAGCTCGACGGGGCGGACCGGGCGGCCGCGCTGCGCACGCTTACCGAGCTGCGCTCCGCGGTCGAGCCGTGCGCCGCCCGGTTCGCGGCACTACGGGCGACGCCGGAGGAGCGCGGCCGCATCCGCGCGCTGGCCGTGCACCTGCAGCGCACCGCGCGGGCCCGGGATCTGGACACATTCCTGGCCCACGACGTCGCCTTCCACGATCTGCTGCTGACCGCGTCGCGGAATCCGATGTTCGCGCAGCTGTCCTCGGTGGTCGCCGAAGTGCTCGCCGGGCGCACCGAGCACGGCCTGATGCCGGACGAGCCACAGCCCGAGGCGGTGGCGCTGCACGTCGAGGTCGCCGAGGCGGTCGCGCTCTCCGACCCGGCCCGCGCCGAACGCGCGATGCGCGACATCGTCGAGCAGGCACGCGAAGAAATCGCCGCTGCGGTGTCCAGTAATCTCGGCGACTGAATCGTCCACGTCCGGGGGGCTACCAGTGAGCGCGGCGCGCGCAATCGGCTTGATTCTCGGCCTGGCTGCCGACGGTGCCCTCGGCGATCCGCGGCACCGTCCACCGGTCACGGCTTTCCGCAGGGTCGTCGCGGCGACGGGCGCGCGGCGCTCGACCGGCCTCGGCATCGCCGGCGCGACCGTCCTCGCCGGGGTGGTCGCGGAACGCACCGGCCGGCGCAGCCCGGTGGTGCAGGCGGCCACCACCGCGGTCGCGACCTGGGCGGTCGTCGGGGCGGCCGGGCTGGCCACCCAGGGCACCGAGCTGGCCCGCGATCTCGAAGAGGGCCACCTCGAACCGGCGCGCGGCACACTGTCCGATTTGGACCCCCGGGTCACCGAGGGATTGAGCATGATCGGGCTTTCCCGGGCAGCAGTGGAAACTCTGGCCGAGAACACGTCCGAGGTAGTCGTCGCGCCGCTGCTGTGGGGCGCGGTCGCCGGAGTGCCGGGGCTGCTCGCGACCCGCACCGTCGGCCTGCTGCGCCGCCTGCTGCCCGGACACTGGGTCATCGACCGGCTGGACGAACTCGTCCACCTCCTGCCGACCCGCGTCGCCGCCGCACTGACCGTGCTGGGCGCACCGGTCGTCGGAGGCTCGGCGGGCGGCGCGTGGCGGGCCTGGCGGCGCGACACGATCGCGCACCCGAGCCCCAATGCCGGCCGCGTCGAGGCGGCGTTCGCCGGTGCGCTGGAGATCCGCGTCGGCGGCCGCACCGAGTACCCGCACGGCGTGGTCGAACTGCCGGTGCTCGGCGTCGGCCGCAACCCGGACGCCGGTCACGTCACGCGCGCGGTCGAACTGTCCCGGGTCGTCGGCTGGCTGGCCGCCGCGACGTCGGTCGTGGTGGCGGTGGCCAGCGGGGTGCGGCGCCGAAACGCGTGAGCGTCAAGGTTTCGTGAGCGTCAAGGTTTGAGGTGTGCCGCGGCTTCCGCGTCGAGCGGACCGTCTCGTTCGGACAGCAGCGCCCCGATCCGCCGCCGGTCCTCCGGCCGCTTGTTCCCGCCGTACTTGAACTTCGCCCGCACCTCGGTGACGCTCAGCTCGATTCCGCGGATCCCGGGCAGCAGCCGCCGGTCCGGAGCGTCCACAGCGGACACCGGGGTGCGCTTGCCGTCCGGTTCGAAGTGGGCCAGCTGGCGGTTCAGCAGCCCGGCTTTCTCCTCCGGGTCGTCGATCAGCCGGACGTCGCAGGCCAGCTGCACGCTCGCGTAGTACGACGTCGGCACGCCCAGCGCGGGGTCGTCGGCGGTGTTCCACTCCGAGCGGATGTAGCTGTAGTCGCCGGTCACCGTCAGCAGGGCGCGCGGATGTTCTTCCAAGAGCGGCCACACCGGGTTCGGCCGCGCCAGATGCAGCCAGATCGTCGCGGCGCCGTCGAAAACGAAATGCGTCGGCACGACCACCGGCAGATCCCGGCCGCGGCCGCCGGCGACCAGCTCGCCGAAATCGTGCCCGGCGAGCCAGGACCGCCATTCGTCCTCGTCCGCGGCATCCCAGGGGTGGATCAGCATGCGGCCAGTATCATCCCGCCAGTGGCCCGGTTGAAGGTCCAATTTTCCAGGAAAGAATCAGGCCACTCAAAGCGTGTCTTCGGGTGGTGCGCGCCGAACATCCGCTGGTCTGTCCGTGAGGGGCCCCTTCCGGGACTTTGATTCCCTCAAGGGGTCCTTCACGGACCGGCAAACTGGTCCGGCCGCTCAGGCGTCACTACTGCACCTTACGAGGTCGGGGAGAACTCGTCCTCGTCTTCGGCGAGCATCTCGGCGACCGACTTGCGCCGGTTGCGCGTCGCCCGCTCGGGCCGTTCGATGGTCAGCGCACCGCCGGGACGCAGCTCGCGGATCGTGAAGTACAGCCAGCCCAGCAGCGCCATCGTGCCGAACGCCAGCCACTGCAGCGCGTACGAGAAGTACGGCCCGGACTCGAGCTGGGGCAACGGCAGCGGGCTGATCACACCGGGCTGATTCGCGTCGAGCTGGAAATACCCCGGCCGGATGTCCAGCCCGGACGCCTTCGCGACGACTCGTGAGTCGACGGTGTAGCTCTGCAGCTTCCCGTTCGTCGACGCGTCGGAGAACGCGTCCCGGTGCTTCGGGTCGGTCTCGTCGCTTCGCACCCGCGCGATGACAGTGACCGGACCGCCGGGCGCTGCCGCGTACGGGAGAACGCCGGAGTTGCTGCTGAGCCCGACATAGCCGCGGTCGATGAGGTACACGGTGCCGTCGGTGGCGCGAAGCGGCGTGAGGACTTCATACGCGCCTTCGCCCTGCACAGTGCGCAGCCGCGCGACAACTTCCGCCGAAGGCAGGTACGTGCCGGTGATGGACACGAGGTGCCACTCGGTGTTCTTGCCCGGCGAGGTGCCCGGCGGCAGCAGCTGCGCGACCGGGGCCGGCTTCGCGGTGAACGACGTGGTCAGCGCATTGTTCTGGGTGACCTGTTCGCTGTCACGCCGGAACTGCCATGGGGCCAGCAGCGTGTAACAGCAGATGGCGAAGGTGAACACCACCACTGTCAACGCCAGCCACCCGGGCCGGAGCAGGAACCGCAACCGCACCCCCCTACGGTAGGCGGTCGCGCTCGGTGCGCACACCCGGACCTGATGTCACTGCTGTTCGCGGACCCAGTCCAGCAGCCCTGGCACGGCTCGCTCGATCATCGCGAGCACGTCCTCGAAGCCCTGGTCGCCGCCGTAATACGGGTCCGGCACCTCGGCTCGTTCCGGGGCCGCCGGGTCGAAGGACCGCAGCAACCGCACCCGCGACGAGTCCTCGACCCGCGATCGCAGGTAGTCCAGGTGGTCTTCGTCGGCGGCGAGCAGGAGGTCGGCTTCGAGGTCTTCGTCGCTGACCTGCGCCGCGACGTGTTCGGTCGGGTAGCCGTGCGCCGCCAGCGTGGCACGCGCCCGGCGGTCGGCCGGCTCGCCGGCGTGCCAGGGACCGGTGCCCGCGCTGGACACGCGCACCGCGCCGGCGAGGCCCGCGTCGGCCAGCTTCGCGCGGAACACCAGCGCGGCCATCGGCGAGCGGCAGATGTTCCCGGAGCAGACGAAGACCAGCGAAGGCATGGCAGGCAGTCTCCCAGAGCGATCGTGCGAGGATCCCACAGTGCCCGCTTTAGCCGAGATCATCGCCGTACTCGAACGCAGCTATCCGCCCCGCTTCGCGGAGAGCTGGGATGCCGTCGGACTGGTCTGCGGAGACCCGGCCGAGAACGTCGACCGCGTCCTGTTCTGCGTCGACCCGGTCGAGGAGACGATCGCCGAAGCCGAGGAGCTCGGTGCGCAGCTGATCGTCGCGCATCACCCGCTGCTGCTGCGCGGCGTGCACGGCGTTCCCGCGGACACCGCGAAGGGCTCGCTGGTGCACCGCATGATCCGCGGCGGCATCGCGCTCTACTGCGCGCACACCAACGCCGACTCGGCCGACCCCGGTGTGTCCGACGCGCTCGCCGCGGCCATCGGACTCGAGGTCGAGCGGCCGCTCGACCCGCACGAGCCGGGCAGCCGCACCGGACTCGGCCGCATCGGGCAGCTGCCCGCGGCCGAGCCGTTCGCACGGTTCGTGCAGCGAGTCGCCGACGCACTGCCGGCCACCGTGCCCGGCGTGCTCGGCGCCGGAGACCCGGACCGCCCGATCCGCACGGTCGCGGTGTCCGGAGGGGCCGGCGACTCGTATCTCGCGAAGGCGACCGCCGCAGGCGTCGACGCGTACGTGACCGCGGATCTGCGCCACCACCCGGCCAGCGAGCACCTCGCCGGCTCCGGGCAGGCCCCCGCGCTGGTCGGCGTCACGCACTGGGCCAGCGAGTGGCCGTGGTGCGGACTGGCCTCGGCGCAGGTCGGCGCGGCCTTTGCGGGTACCGTCGAAGCTCACGTCTCCACGCGGTGCACCGACCCGTGGACCGTGCGCGCCACCCGCCCAGCTGCACAGTGAATCAGGGAGCACAGTGAAGGCCGACCCCGCCGTCCAGCGTCAGCTGCTCGAACTCGCGAAGGTGGACGCCGAGCTTTCGCGCGTCGCGCACCGCCGCCGCACCTTGCCCGAGCTCGCCGAGATCGAGGCCGGGGAGAAGACCGTCCGGGACAAACGCGACGCGCGGGTGTCCGTCGAGACCGCCATGTCCGACCTCGACCGGGAGATCGCCCGGCAGGAGAAAGAGGTCGAATCGGTGCGGGCGCGCGAGGACCGCGACCGCAAGCTGCTCGAATCCGGGTCGGTCAGCGCCAAGCAGATGACCGACGTCGAGCACGAGCTGCAGACGCTCGGCCGCCGCAAAGGCGCGCTCGAGGACGACCTGATCGAACTGATGGAACAGCGCGAGGCACTCGGCCTGGACGCGCAGCGCACCGGTGCCGAGGTCGACCAGGCGGCACACGCGGTCGAAGAAGCGATAGCCCGTCGCGACGAGGCGTTCAAGGACCTGGACACCACCGAGGCCCGGCGCAAGGAGGACCGCGCGAAGCTGCTGCCGCGGTTCCCGGAGCCGCTGCTCAAGCTCTACACCCGGGTGCACGAGCACAAGGGCATCGGCGCCGCGCTGCTGCGCGCCCGCCGGTGCGGCGCGTGCCAGCTCGAACTCGACCGCGCCACCGTCTCCGAGATCAAGGCGGCCGCCGAGGACGTCGTGGTCCAATGCGAGAACTGCGGCGCGATCCTCGTCCGCACCCTGGAGTCGGGCTTGTGACCGACCGGGTCGTAGTGGAGGCCGACGGCGGATCGCGGGGCAATCCCGGTCCGGCTGGCTACGGCGCGGTGGTGAAGGACGCGGCGACCGGCGAGGTGCTCGCCGAACGCCACGAATACCTCGGCGTCGTCACGAACAACGTCGCCGAGTACTCCGGCCTGGTAGCCGGCCTCGAAGCGGCCGCCGAGCTCGGCGCGTCCGCGGTGGAGGTCCGGATGGACTCGAAGCTCGTGGTGGAGCAGATGTCCGGCCGGTGGAAGATCAAGCACGCCGCGCTGCAGCCGCTCGCCGCGCGGGCGCGCGAGATCGCCGGGCAGTTCGCCCGCGTCGGCTACACCTGGATTCCGCGCGCGGAGAACTCGCACGCCGACCGGCTGGCGAACATCGCGATGGACGACGGGACCGGCAAGGCGGCCAGCCTGGCCGCCCCCGAACGGCCGAAGGCGAAAGCCGTCCAGCCGGACCGGGTTTCCCCGACGGGCTGGACCGGCGCGGTCGGCACGCCGACCAGGTTCCTGCTGCTGCGCCACGGTCAGACCGCGATGTCGATCGACCGCCGGTACTCCGGTCGCGGCGACGTCCCGCTTACCGAGCAGGGACTGGCACAGGCCGGCGCCGCGGCCAAGCGGCTCGCCGCCATGCCCGGTCTGCTCAGCGAAAACGGCGAAGCCGCGCCGATCGTCGCGTCGCCGCTGATGCGCGCCAAGCAGACCGCCCAGGCGGTCGCCGACGCGCTCGGCGGCCGGGTGGAAACGCACCCCGGCCTGATCGAAACCGACTTCGGCGAATGGGAGGGCCTCACCTTCGCCGAAGCCGCGCGCCGCGACCCGGAGCTGCACCGCGACTGGCTGGGCGACTCGTCCTGCCCGCCGCCCGGCGGCGAGAGCTTCGACGCGGTCTACGAGCGGGTCGGCCAGGCGCGCCGCGACCTGGTCGAACAGTACGACGGGCAGACCGTCGTCCTGGTCAGCCATGTGACGCCGATCAAGACCCTGCTGCGGATCGGCCTGGACGCCGGGCCGTCGCTGCTGTTCCGGCTGCACCTGGACCTGGCCTCGCTGTCGATCGTCGAGTTCTACCCGGACGGCAACGCCTCGGTCCGGCTCGTCAACGACATCTCGCACCTGTCCTGACCCGGATGAAATGTGGCGTGGATCACGCTCGGGGATGACGCCTCCACTGGCCCGGATGAGGTATTGGCTAGAGTGCGGTGTCGACCGCGGCGCCGCGGCGCAGGTCCCGGCCGGGACTTCAAGGGGGGCGCAGGCTCGTGCGTTTCTTCGGCCAGAATCCGCGAACGGAAACAGTGACGAGGACATGACCGCTAGCGCACTCACCGCAGTATCCGAGCCCGACCTGCCCGAGGAGACGGCCGAGCGGCCGGCGCGGTTCCGGCTGAGCTGGCTGGCGTCGACGCTGGCGGTGCTGGCCGGCGTCGCGGCGGTCGCCTGGCACGCCACCCGCTACGCGCACTGGATCGTGGACGACGCGGCCATCACGTTCTCCTACGCGCGCAGCGTCGCCGAAGGACTCGGCCCGGTGCTGGCCCCCGGCGCCCCGCCGGTCGAAGGGTTCTCCGACCCGACCTGGATGGTCCTGCTGGCGCTCGGCAAGCTCGCCGGGCTGTTCGACCACGGACTGCTGTTCGGCGTCCCGGACTACGTGCTGTTCCCCAAGCTGCTCGGCTTGTTCTTCACCGCGGGCATCCTGGTGCTCTGCCACCTGGTGGCCCGGCAGGTGTTCCACAGGCACGCGTGGGCGGTCACCCTCGCCACCGGTCTCGGCCTGGCGGCGATCCCGTCGTTCGTGATCTGGGTCGTCTCCGGGCTGGAGAACTCGCTCTTCGCGTTCCTCGTCACCGCGCTCGCCGCGCTGCTGTTCACCGCGCTGCGCAAGGAAAACCCGCTGTCGTTCAAGGTCGCGATCGGGGCCGGCGCGCTCGTCGCGGCCGCCGCGCTGACCCGGCCGGAGGGCCTGATCTACGCCAGCGCGTACCCGATCGTCCTGCTGTTCGGCGTGAAGCGCGAGGGATTCTGGCCCAGCTTCCGGTCCGCGCTGGTGTCGATCGCTTCGTTCGGAGTGCTGTTCGGCGCCTACGTGGTGTGGCGCTACCTGGAATTCCACCGGCTGCTGGCGAACCCGTCGGTGGCGAAGCGGCAAGGTCTGCCCACGCTCAGCTCGATCGTCCGGCCGCACGAGCTGGCGGTGTACGCCGGGGTCGCGCTGACGGTGGTGCTCGGCGCGGTGGTGATCTGGGCGCTGCGCAAGGGTTCCTGGCGGCGTCCGCTGCTCGCGCTGGTCGTGCCGTTCGCGCTCGGGGTGATCGCCTACGGCGTGATGGTGCCGGACTGGATGGCGCAGTACCGTTTCGCGACGCCGGTGTGGGTGCTCGGCACGTTGTCCGGCGTCATGGCGTTCGCCGAGCTGCTGCGGACGGTGCAGCCGCGGTGGCGCGCGATCGCGTCGGTGGTGCTGGTGGCCGCGACAGTCCCGTCGGCGATCGGTTTCGTCCAGCACTCCGACGAGTTCATCAAGCGCCCGACGGTGCCGGCCTGCCTGATCGCGGACCGGTTCGGCCGCGGCTTCAACACCTACGCGGACATGCTCGGCCTTCAGAAAGCGTCGCTGCTGCTGCCCGACCTCGGCGGCTCGTCGATGACCAGCCGGCTCGAACTGGTCGACATGGCCGGCCTGGTGAACGCGCCGATCGCGGACCTCACCCACGACGAGAACATCAAGGGCCTGCGGGACTACGTGTTCGACGTCGTGAAGCCGACCTTCATCCACTCGTGGGGCCCGTGGGCGGACGGCAACCAGATCAGCATCGACCCGCGGATCGACCGGGACTACTACCCGATCCTGGTGTATCCCGGCGAAGGAAAGCGCCAGGGCGACTTCGTCCGCAAGGACGCGGTCACCGATCCGGCGAAGCTCGCGGCGGTGCAGCACTACGCGCAGGTCACCATGATGGACGTGGAGGCGCAGCGGTTCGGGAACGGCCTGGCCGATTGCGGGCCGACCCTGGCTCGGGGCAGCACGATCGCTCCGCGCGGCTGAGTCCGCTCACCGCACCAGCCACAGCGCGCAGGTCGCGGCGGCCAGCGAAACCGGCGTGGTGAGCGCTCCGAGGACGTGGAATTCGCGTGCGCTCGGGTGCTCGCCGTGGCGCAGCACGACGCGCCGCCAGAGCAGCGTCGCCAGCGAGCCGAGGTAGGTCGCGTTCGGGCCGATGTTCACGCCGAGCAGGACGGCGAGCAGGACGCCTTGATTCGGGTGCGGGCCCAGCACGGACAGCAGGATCAGGGTCGCCGGCAGATTGTTGACCAGGTTCGCCAGGATCGCGGCGACCGCCGCGGCGGTCAGAAGCTCGGGCAGGCCGGCGGTGGTCGGCAGGAGGTTCTGCAGCAGGCCGCCCAGGACGTGTTTGTCGACGGCTTCCACGATTACCGCCAGCGCGACGACGAACAGGACCAGCAGCGGCGACGCCTCGGTGATCACTTGCCAGGGGCGGATTTTGCGTTCTGCCAACGCCTTCGCGGCCAGGACCAGCGCGGCCAGCGCGGCGATCCAGACCGGTTCCACGTGGACCAGCTGGCCGGTCGCGAAGCCGGCGAGCATCACGGCCAAGACCCCGAGGGTGAACACCGGGGGCTCGCGGTGCTCGGGTTTTTCGGTGCTGGGCGGTTGCCTGAGGTCTCCGCGGAAGAACCAGGCGAAGACGGCCAGCTCGATGGCGATGGTGACCAGCCAGGGCACTGCCATGAGCGCGGTGAAGCCGGCGAAGGTGAGGCCGGAGGCGGAAAAAGCGAGCAGGTTGGTGAGATTGGAGACGGGGAACAGGGTGGAGGCCGAGTTGGCCAGGTGTGCGCAGGCGTAGACGTGCGGGCGCGCGGTGAGCTTCAGATGCGCGGCGGTGGCCAGCACCACCGGGGTCAGCAGGACGACCGTCGCGTCGAGACTGAGAACTGCGGTGACCAGCGCGGCGGCGGCGAAGGTGAGCAGCAGGAGAGGGCGGGGCCTGCCCCGGCAGGTTTCGGCGAGTTTCCCGCCCAGCCAGGTGAAGACGCCTTCCGCCGCGGCCAGGTGGCTGACCAGGAGAATCGCGGCGAGGAAGCCGAGCGTGGGGAGGATCTGAACGGTCCTCTGGGCGGCTTCCTGGGGGGTGGTGAGACCCAGTCCGATCGCGACAGCGGCGGCGGGGAGGGCGACAGCTGCTTCGGGGAGGTTCCGCGGACGAGTGATCGCGAAGAGAAGGGTGATCGCCAGCAGGAGCAGGGAGGCTGCTGCGGCTAGGGGGCTGGGCACGGTGAGGACGGTAGCCGGGTCGCGGTCGAGCTTGGGACGGCTTGTGCGGTGCGGCACCCCGAAGCCGGATCGCTACCCCGGGGCGTGCTCCGGATCGGGACACCGGGCCGGCCGGCCGGGCCGAACCCAACCCGCCCTCGCCGCCCCGCCCCGGCCACCGGGTAGGCTGCTTCGGCGGACGAGCTGGCAGGACGGTCGCGGCCGGAAACGGTCGAGGAAAGTCCGGACTCCGCAGGGCAGGGTGGTTGTTAACGGCAACCCGGGGCGACCCGCGGGACAGTGCCACAGAGAACAGACCGCCACCGCCGCGAGGCGGGAGGCAAGGGTGAAACGGTGGGGTAAGAGCCCACCAGCATCCCGGGCGACCGGGATGGCTAGGTAAACCCCACCCGGAGCAAGGCCAAGAGGGAGTTTCGGCTCCTGCGCAGGCGATTGAGGGCGGCCCGTCCGATGTCTGCGGGTAGGCTGCTAGAGCCTGTCGGCAACGGCAGGTCCAGATGGATGACCGTCGCCTGTCCGGCCGTGAGGCCCGGCAGGAACAGGATCCGGCTTACATGCCAGCTCGTCCGCCGCATCACTACTATCAGCCGCATGGGTGAAGCCGCCGCGGAAGCTGTCGCGTTCAAGAAGAATTTCGATGTCCTGCACGCTCTGATCTACTTCGCGCCGGAGGCACAGGAACGGCTCTCCGCCGTCGGTCTCGAGGGCGGGTCGATGGCGTACTTCGCCAGCCGGTCGGCGGCGATGGGGCCGGTCGGGCCGGCGGTGGTCACGGCGACGTTCCACAACTTCAACCCGGAGACAGTCGCCCGGTCCGTTCCGCGTGCCTGGGAGCTCGCGACGCCGGAAGCGATCCTGGCGGCTCGGTTCGCGGCGGTCGACGACGCTTACCGGCGGTTGCTCGGGGAAGAAACGCTCGCGTCCGCAGCGGTCGCCGAAGCCGCGGAGCTGGCGCGAGAAGCGACCGAGGGAGCTACGCCGGAAGGGCGTCCGCTTTACGCCGGGCATGCACACTTGGCTTGGCCCGAACAGCCGCACCTCGTGTTGTGGCACGCGCTCACGTTGCTGCGGGAGTACCGCGGGGACGCGCACGTCGCCGCGTTGACCGTGCACGGGCTTTCCGGGCTCGCCGCGCTGGTCACGCACACCGCGACCGGCGACGGGACCGCCGCGGCCGCGGTGAGGCGCACCCGGGGGTGGAGCGACGAGCAGTGGGACGCCGAGGTCGCCGCGTTGACCGACGACGGGATCCTCGCCGCGGACGGCACGCTCACCGAGCGCGGGCAGGACTTGCGGGAGCGGGTCGAAGCGGCGACCAACGCGGCGTCGCGGGGGCCGTGGCAGCACCTCGGCGCGGAGAAGACCGCCCGGTTGGCGGAGCTGTGCCGTCCGCTCGGCCGTACCGCGATCAAGGCGGGCGCGATCCCGAGCCTCAAGCCGCGCGGCTGACCTCGCGGCGGCCGGGCTGCCCGAGATCACGCTTTGTAGTGAACAAGTGCGCACTTCGGGCGCGGTAGTGACCGGAATCGCATCGGAGAGTGATCGATTCCAGATCGTTTTCCAAGCGCCGCGCTCACGCACCGGACTCGCGGCGAGGGGCCGATCGGGGCATGTCACACTGGTCCCCGCCCGACACGCCGGGCTGGAGCGCACCGAGAGTGACCACCGCACCTCCTGCGGGGCCACTTCGCCGGTGCGCTGCGAAATCCGGGTGGCTGGGGTTAATCCGGAGCACCCTTGCCACGATGATGGAGGGCGAGCAATCCTGTGCACCGGACCGCAGCACCCAACCTTGACCACAAGTCGACATGTACCCAGCGCGCTTTGACCATTACGCCAAGTAACGCCATGATGGTGTTCACAGCTTCGCCGAAGCCAGACCAGCGCGGCGCCAACCGTGCACCGGGAGTATCGCGATGACCAGCATGACCACCCTCGAGACGCTGGCTGCCGGGCTCGGCACCGCCAATGTCCGCACTTGGCTGCTCGACAACGTCATCCCGCTCGTGCTGCTCGCGGTAGCGCTTCTGCTGCTGTGGCTCGGCGGCGGCAAGGGAGACAACGCAGGGGTCATGCGGCGGCTCGCCGGCGTCGTCATCGCGCTCGCGATCATCGGGCTGGCGGTGAGCGGCGCGGGCGTCAACGTGGGCCAGTGGATCGCCGGCCTGTTCACCGGCTGAGGCGGAGCAGGCGTGCGGATCAGGACCGATGACGAGGTATACCGGGTCGATGCCGTCTGGCTCGGCCCGCCGAAGGCGACTTTTCCCTGGCGTGCCCGCTACGTCGCGTGGCTCGTCGGCATTCCCATCTTCCTGCTCGTGCTCACCGTGGAGCGGTGGGTCGGCTGGAGTTTCGGGTTCTTTTCCACGGCGTGGGCGTTCGTGGCCACGATCGTGATCACCCGGCTGATCACCGCCAAGATCAGCCACGAGCGCCCGCTGGGCGCGGTGATCGCGATGATGGGCCAGGAGCTGCGCGCGCCGCGTGAACAGACTTCGGGCGAGGGCGGCGCGGCGAGCGCCAGCCGGGTCCGGGTGCGGGCGCAGCGCCCGCTGCCGAAGCACAAAAGAAGGCGGCAATACCAGCACCACGGCGTCAGCCGCGGAGCGGGAACCAGGGCCGGGAATCAGGGAGCACCACGAGCGCGCCGGAGCCGCCCCGCGGCTCGGGCCGGGAGGTAGTCGTTGTTCGGTCGCGGCGGAAGCCGAGGGAAGCGGGATCGGGACACCCCTGCCGACGCGTGGAACGCGCAGTCGCAGGGCCGTTCGCCGTCCGGCGGCAAGAACTCCGGCGGCAAGGGCCGCCGGCTGCCCGGTGAGCAGGCGATACCGGCGTACACGCCGTCGATCGCCGCGCGCAGCATCGACGGGCACCTGCTGCGGACGGGGTACGAGGTGTACGCCTGGTACCGGCTCGCACCGCAGCGCTGGTCGTTCCGGTCCGATTCGCAGCGCCGGGACCTGATCGCGGCCATCGCCGGCCAGTACTCCGAGCTGCAGGGCCGCTGGCTGCACCTGCGCGTCACGAACCGGCCGTACCCGATCCGGATGTGGGCCGAGGCGCACGTGCACAACGCGGTCGGCCGGCCGAACGACGTCCCCGGCGCGCCGTCGTTCGACGACTACCTGATCGGCGAGCAGCAGCAGCTGATGGGCCGCTCGATGGCGGAAAAAGAGGTCTACCTGGGCGTTCAGGTGCAGACCCGGCGGATGGTGGACCGCGCGGTCGAGCGTGCCGCGCCGGTGCTGCGCCGGATCCTGCCCGAGGCGGTCGACGCCGAACTCGCCGCGCTGGACTCCGAGATCGAGCACCTCGACCAGGTCATCGGCAGCGCCGGGCTGGAAGGCCGCCCGGTGCACGCCGAGGAGATGTCCTGGCTGATGCACCGCTCCTGCTCGCTGGGCCTGCCCGCGCCGCGCAACATGCCCGCCGTGCCCGGCGCCGCCTGGGAACCGGAAGACCTCGCCAGTTTCACCGACGCGGCTGACTTCCACGCCGACCCGTACGCGCCGACGGTCACCGTGCGCGGCCGCACCGGGTCCAACGCCGGCGTGTCACGGCACCTCGCGGTGCTCACCGTCGGCCAGATGCACGGGCTGCAGATCCCCGAGGTGGACGACCCGTGGATCCAGCACGCGGACCGGCTGCCGGCCGCGGTCGAGGTGTCCGCGCGGATCTACGTGCGCCGCCCGGAAGAGGTGTCCGGCGAGCTGCAGCGGCAGATGAACAAGGTCCGCTCGCAGGTCAAGCACTACACCGACGAGCACGAGCTGGAACCGCCGCAGTCGCTGTCGCGGCAGGCCGGGCGGGTGCTGGAGATCGACGACGAGATGACGTCGGGCTTCACCGCGCTCGCCACCCGGGTGCGGTCGTGGTGGCGGCTGGCGGTCTCCGGGCCGACCGAGCGCGACGCGCTGCGGCTCGCCCAGCAGCTGCTCGACCTGTACAAGCCGAAGATCGCCATCGAGCACCCGGAAGCGCAGTACGCGATGGCGCGCGAGTTCATCCCGGGCGAGCCGCTCGCCTCGGCCGCGTACATGCGCCGCGGCTCGGTGGTGTGGACGGCGTCCGCGGTGCCCACCGCGACCGCGGAGGTCGGCGACCGGCGCGGCATCCTGCTCGGCGAAACGGTCACCGCGACCCGGCGGCCGGTCGCCTGGGATCCGTGGATGGCACAGGAGATCCGCGACGGATCCGGCCTCACCGCGATGGTGGCCGGCCTCGGCGGCGGCAAGTCGTTCCTCGGCGGCGGAATCGTCTACAAGACGCTGCGAGCCGGCGCGCACTGGACGATCCTCGACCCGTCCGGCCCGCTGTCGCGGCTGTGCGACCTGCCGGAGATCCGCCCCTACGCGCGGCCGATCAACCTGCTCAACGCCCAGCCCGGCATCCTCAACCCGTACCGGGTGGTCGCCGATCCGCTGATCGAGCACTTCATGGACGAGGAGGACCCGGAACGCTCCTGGCGGCGCGAAAAGGCGCTCGCCGGAGCGACCCGGCGGCGGCTGGTGCTGGACGTGCTCACCGGCGTGCTGCCGTACGAGGTGTCCCGGATGGCGCAGACCCGGATCGTGCTGCTGCGCGCGGTCCGCGCGGTCGGCGGCCGGTTCGACGCGGACCCGGGCCAGGTCATCGACGCGCTGCGGCGCGACTCCAGCGAGCACCACGAGCACGCGGTCGTGGTCGCCGACTTCCTGGACGAGATGCGCGAGCGGATGGCGCTGCTGATCCCGGAGGACGGCGCGGACCCGTACGCCGAGACCCGCGACGACCGGATGACCGTGCTGACCATGGCGGGTCTGACCCTGCCCAAGGACGGCGTGCCGCGCGAGTACTGGACCGACGCCGAATCGCTCGGCGTGGAAATGCTGAACCTGGCGGCCTGGCTGACCCAGCGGTCGGTGTACGAGAAGCCGAAGGAACTGCGCAAGGGCGTCTGGATCGACGAGGCGTTCTTCCTGTCCGAGGTGCCGACCGGGCGAGTGCTGATGAACCGGTTCGCTCGTGACTCGCGGAAGTGGAACGTCCGGGTGCTGCTTTCGTCGCAGATCCCGGCGGACTTCCTGAAGATCCAGGGTTTCGTGGCGCTGCTGGACTCGGTGTTCGTCGGCAGGCTGGACGACGACGACGCCCAGGCGGACGCGCTGCGGCTGCTGAAGGTGCCGGTCGGCGTCGGCTACGAGCAGGTCGTCGCGGCGCTGGGCCGCCGCCCGGGTGCGCAGCGCGGCCTGGAACGCGACATGGAGCCCCGGCAGTTCATCTTCGGCGACGGCGCCGGCGGCGTGGAGCGGATCCGCGTCGACTTCTCCGGCCCGCATCTCGACTCGTTGCGCGCGGTCATGGACACCACCCCCGGTTCGCCCGACGCACGCACGAAGAAACCCGGCAGCGAACTCGTGGCACCCCGCGAGGACGAGGCCAAGCCGTACGTCCCCGCCCCACCGGAGGACGACGAGCTGGAACACGACTTCGAACTCCAAGCGGAACTCGAGGTCGGTCTCGCCGACGAGCAGCTGCTGGGCTCGCCGGACCCGCTCGCGTCCGAAACCGGCGAGGTGGAGGGTGCAGTGCACAACGGACGTTCGGCCGAGGACCGGCACGCCCGCGCGGGCAAAGGCGGCACCGGCAGGGATGCCGCATGAAACCCGCTGATCCGACCCGGCCGGCGACGGCCTCGAGGAGGCCTGCGTGAACACCGTCTTCACGCTGGCGTTCGTCCTCGCGTTCGCCGCCGGCTGGCACGCGCTGCGCAAGCGGATCAAGGAAGGGCCGAAACCCGGCCGCGGCCGCCCCAGCCGCCGCGCGGCGATGCTCGCCGTGGTGGCGGTGATCGGCGTGCAAACGGTGCTTTTCGCCCCGGCGGCGAACGCCGCGGCGTGCGGGGAATCGCCCAATCCGGAGCGTCCCGGGGCGGGCATGGTCGGCGCGCTCGACCCACCGGTCGAAGGCCACGGCGAGGCGGGCAGCCCGTACCTGCAGTACAACTACGCCGGGTTGGTCTGGAACACCTACCAGACCAACTGCACCGCGCTGTCGGCGATCGCGTCGCCGAGCACGACGATCGACACCTGGGCGGGCAACCAGCTCTTCAACATCGGCAAGAACATCGTCGGGGCCACCAACTCGCTGCACTACACGGTGCTCGAGGGCGGCTTGCTGAACCCGATCTACAACGCGGTGAAGTCCGGCGCGGAGAAGGTCTACAACAACGTTTACGCGCAGCTGTTCGGCCTGGTGGCGCTGCTGATGTCGATCATGCTGTTCAGCAAGATCTGGCGCGGTGACCTGGCCGGGGTCAGCAAACGCGCGTTGTACGGGCTGGCCGCGGTGTGGCTGGCGGCCTCGTCGCTGGCGATGCTGCGCTATCTGGATCCGATCGACAACGCGATCGTGCAGACCACGACCAATATCCAATCCGGGTTCGTCGACAACTCGGAGAACAAGGTCGTCCGGCACATCCTGCCGACGGAGCTGCACAACGAGGTCGTCTACCAGAACTGGCTGCGCGGGGAATTCGGCGACCCGAATTCGCCGCAGGCCAAGCAATACGGGGAGAAGCTGCTCGACGCGCAAGCGTTCACCTGGCCGCAGCTGCGCAACGGGGACGACGCCAAGCAGGACGTCATCGACGGCAAGAAGGCTGCCTTCAAAGACATCTCGACCAAACTCGGCCCCACCACCGGCTACTTCACCGGCGAAGCCGGTGGTCGCACCGGGTCCGGGTTCCTCGCTCTCGGCCAGAGCCTCGTCTACTCGCTTTTCCAGCTGCTGGCCAAGGCGTCCGTTCTGCTCGCCCAGGTGCTGATCCGGCTGTTCGCGCTCACCGCGCCGCTGATCGGCCTGGTCGCGCTGCTGCACCCGGACATCCTGCGCCGGGTGCTCAAGGTGGCCGGCGCGATCGCGTTCAACCTGGTCGTGCTGTCCGTCCTGGCCGGCGTGCACGCGCTGCTGCTGCAGGCGATCTTCGGCGCGGGCGATTCGCTCAACCTGCTCACCAAGATGGTGCTGGCCGGGCTTATCACCGTGCTGCTGTTCCTGGTTGGGCGTCCGGTGCGGCGGTTGTGGCAGATGGTCGAGATGTCGGTCAGCATGGTCGGCGGTGCGGTGCCGTCGCCGCGCGGCGGGATTTTCTCCCGGTTTCGCGGGAACAACGGGCCGACGCCGCAGGACGAGTTCTGGCAGAACGTCCGCGACACCGACGACGTGGTCGACGGCGAGGTGCGCGGCCCGATCGGCGCGACCGTCGGCGGCGGCCGCTACCGGCCCGAGGCGGCGGTGTTCGCCAGCGCGCAACGGCTCGACAACGGCTCCCGGGCCGCTCGTCCCGCCGCGGCGTGGTCCGGCGCTCCGTGGCCGGGCGCGATCGGTCCGGCCCAGTCGGCCGCGGGCGCGCTGCCCGCGGGCCGCGGCGGCGCGGCGCCGGTGTTCGGCCAGTACCACCCGGTGGCCGGCGCGCCCGGCGACTACGTGCTGTCCAGTTCGGGCCGTCCGCTCCGGGAGAGCAGGCAGGTCGACACGTCCCCGGTCGCGGACCGGCGGTGGAGCGACGAGCCGGAGCCGGTGGTCGTGCCGTCCCGGATGAGCGCGCCGGACCGCGGGTACTCCGCGCCCGCCCCGGACCAGCCGGGCTACACGCCGCCGGGCATCCGGGCGCAGCCGCGCCGGGTGGACCCCGAGGTGGTCGCCGGGAAACCGGTGTTCGTGCTGTATCGCCCGTCGCGCGGCATCGAAGTGCGCGACACCGACCAGGTCATGGGGCGGTGACCCGTGCCGATCCGCACCAACCGCGGCCGGACCGCGGTCTACCGCCGCCTGTGGGGTTTCCCGCTCCGCTCGCCCCGGCATCTCGTCGGCACGCTGGTGTTCCTCGCGTTGGTAGTCACCGCGCTGGGCATCGGCCTGCCGAAGGTGCTCGGCAAACCGGCGGCCGCGCAGACCGGCGCCGCGGCGTCGTCGTCAGCCGCGCCGCACACCGGCGTCGCGGCCCCGGTGCCGAGCACTGAGACCCTGCCGACCCGGCTGACCCAGCCGCTGGTCACGCCTACCTCAGCGGCGCCGAGCCCGGAGGCGGTCAACGTCGCCAGGCAGTGGGCGAACGCCTGGGTGCGCCATCCGGCGGGCATCTCGAACGCTGACTGGCTGAACGGGATGCGCGGGCTCACCACCGACGAGTACCTGCCCGTGATGTCCACTGTGGACCCGGGGAACATCCCGGCAACCAAGGTGACCGGCGACCCGACGGTCGTCGAGTCGTATGTCAGCTCGGTCAAGGTCGTGGTCCCCACCGACGGTCCGAAACTCAGCATCACCGTGGTCAAGACTGACGCGGGATGGCGAGTATCGGACTACGACCAGGCGAGCTGACCGTGAAGATCGCGGTTCTCGTCGCGGTGCTGGTCGCCGCGGTTTTCGCCGCTGTGCTCACCAGCAACGTCGTGACGAAGGTCGTCACCGACCAGCAGGCGGCGGCGGGCGGGATCGCCCCGGCGGCCTGCGACGCGGCGATCGGCCCCACCCAGCCCGGGCAGCCGGCGCAGGGCGGCTCGGACGCTTCCCAGCTCGACCAGGAATCGCGCAACACCGTGTCGCTGATCATTTCGATCGGCAAACAGCGCAGTCTGGCGCCGCGTGCCTGGCAGGTCGCGATCCAGGCCGGGATGACCGAATCGCGGCTGCACAACGTGCACTACGGCGACCGCGACTCGCTCGGCATCTTCCAGATGCGCCCGTCGATGAACTGGGGCAGTGCGGCCCAGGTCACCGACCCGAACTACGCGATCAACAAGTTCTACGACGTGCTGCTGGCCGTCCAGGACTGGCAGAACATGCGCCCCGGGGACGCTGCGCAGCAGGTCGAGCGTTCCGGTTTTCCGGACCGGTACCACCGGTGGGAGGCCATGGCGGCTTCGCTGGTGCAGAACCTGGGACAGATCGCCGACGTGGTCGGCTGCGGGCAGGGTGTCGGCGCGGCGCTGCCGCCGAGCCAGGCAGCCGCGCAGGCGATCAAGTTCGC
Organism: Amycolatopsis benzoatilytica AK 16/65; assembly: GCF_000383915.1. Classification (NCBI taxonomy): domain Bacteria; kingdom Bacillati; phylum Actinomycetota; class Actinomycetes; order Pseudonocardiales; family Pseudonocardiaceae; genus Amycolatopsis; species Amycolatopsis benzoatilytica. The sequence goes on along the minus strand of NZ_KB912942.1, from coordinate 5,684,476 downwards.
GCTCGCCGAACAGGGCAAGCCCTACGTGTGGGGCGCGACCGGCCCGGATTCGTTCGACTGCTCCGGTCTGATGCTGCGCGCTTACGAGTCGGCGGGGGTGATCCTGCCGCGCGTGTCGCGGGACCAGTACAAGGCGGGCGCGATGCTCCCGGTACGCGAGGCGCAGCCCGGCGACCTGGTGTTCCTCGCGACCGACCCGGCCGATCCCTCGACCATCCACCACGTCGCGATGTACCTGGGCGGCGGCAAGATCGTCGAGGCCCAGCAGACCGGCGTTCCGGTGCACGTCCGGCCGTTCTCGTTCGACGAGCGCGAAGTCGTGCCGCAGGCGGTGCGCCCCGGCGTCTAGCATGGGTACGGGAGGCACCGGCTCTTGACCCGGTCCAACGGGTCCGGATTCACCCGAAGTCGCGGCCTGTCCACGAGCACGTGGCCGCGCGCTGGCAGAGGATGGCACACGTGGCACGGAAATTCGGCAAGCGCGGCAAAGCGGGCCAGAACGAGCCCCAGGACCCGGCGGCGCTGTTCGGCGCGCCGCAGCCGCCGCGCCAGTCCGCGCACCCCGCGTCGAGCACTCCGCTGGCGGACCTGCTGAACCAGGGCTGGCCGGGCGTGGACCCCGGGTACGTCGTCCTGCCGCGGTCGCTGGCCGAGGGCATGTCGCTGCCGTGGCAGCAGCAGATGGCGGCGCTGCTGGCCCAGTTCCACGCACAGCACGGGCAGCTGTCCTGGCCGGTCTACCGGGTGGTGCCGTCCCGGTACGAGCGCTTGGTCGATCTCGACGAGGAGCAGCTGGCCGAAGCCGGCTACCTCGTCGAGATGGACGCCGAAGGCGAGATGGTGTACCGCGAGCGCAGCGGCCGGAAAGTCCAGGACCCGGAGCGCACGACGGTTCTGGTGTCGTCGCTGGACCCGATCCAGAAGCGGATGCCAGGCAGTCCGGCGGGCCCGCCGGGGGCGGTGCCCGGGGAGCCGGCGGCACCGGGGCCGTTGGCCGCGCCGGTTCCGATGAACATCGGCCCGGCACCGGTGTGGCGGTCGGTGCCGCACGGGCCTGAGGAGGGGATGCCCGGGTCGGTTTCCGGTGGTGGTCCGGGAGCGGCGGACTCGGGCTCCGGTGCTGGACCGGGTGTCCCGGGGGCGGTGCCGTCAAGGAATGTCAGCCAGGCTCCGCCGGCCGGCCTAGTCCCGCAGCCGCCGGTGCAGCCGCCCGCGCCGGCCGGGCCGCCGCCGGGCGCGGCCGAGGCGGCTGGCGGTCGGGAGCAGTCTTCGGCACCGCCCGGTCCGGTGGTGCCCAGTCCGCCTCCGGTGGAGGAAGCCCGGGAATCGGTTGCGCCCGAACCGGTTTCACCACTTGTCGGCGAGAGCGCGGGCGGACCGGAGACTGCGGAGACATCGCTCGCCGCAGAACCGGAACAGACGGGTTTTTCGGTCCAGGAAGCTCCGGCTGACGGGACATCGCCGCCCGTCGAGGAGGAGGTCGCGGAGGCTGCGGACGAGCCCTCGGTTGCGGTCGAGCCTCCTGCCGAGGCCCCGCGATCTGGCGTGGACGAGGTGTCGGCGGCAGGTCCGGCTGCGGTCGAGGAGCCTCTCGCCGAGCCGGTCCCGGTTGCCTCTCGCGACGACGCCGCGGTGCCCGCCGTTCCGGCACCCGACTCGGAGATAGCGGAACTCGGCGAGGCGAGCGCGGAACCAGTGGAGGTCGCCGAACCCGCAGCGGAACCCGTGGCGCCTGCGGAGCCGGTTGTGCCGGTTGCTGAACGGGTGGCGACGGAACCAGTTCCCGTCGAGCCGCCGAGGACGCCCGAACCGGCGAAGGTGTCTGCGCAGCCGACGACGCCCGAGCCGCCGATCGCAGCGGCGGGCCAGTCTGTCGTCCCGGGTGTTCCAGCGCGTCCGGTGGCCGATCCGGCGAGTGCTCCGGCCGTCCCGGATTCGCCGGTCCCGTCCGGACGCCGCGACGCGACCAGCGACGCGCAGCTCCGTGCCCGGCAGGCGTGGCAACCGAAGCCCTACGTGCACGAGCCGCGGCAACCGGCCCGCCCTGCGGCGGAAGCTGTTCCGCCGCAAGGGAATGCCGCGGGTGGGGTGGGCCAGCAGGGTCGGCCTGAACCGGGTCCGTATGCACCGGGCGTCACGCAGCCTCGGCCGCCAATCGAGAGCACGGCGGCATACGAACCGCGCCCGCCGATGCCCAGCGCGCCGCCGGGGACTCCGGCTGGGGGCGTCGCGCAGCAGTCGATGCCACAGCCGCCGCACGCGGGCGCGGTGCCGCCGTATCAGCCAGTGCCGCCATCCGCGGCGGTGCCGCCGCAGTCTCAGCCTGGGCCAGTGCCTCACCAACCGCCTTTGGCCCCGCCGCAGCCTCCGGCCGGACCGCCGCCGGCCATGGCCGGGCCGCAGCAGACTCCTCCCGCGCCGGTTCAGCCGCCGAGTTCGGCGGGAGTCCCGCAGTACGGGCAGCCGGCGTCCCCCGCGTGGGAGCAGCATCCGGTTACGCCGGTCGATCCGCCGCAGGGTGCGGGATTCGGCAGTCCGCCGCCGGCCCCGTCGCCCGCTGCCTACGGGCAGCCGCCGACGCCGTCGGGGCAGTTCCCCCTGCCGCAGCCCGGCGGCGGGGTTCGTCCGGCTGAGACCGGGCCGGACGGACGGCCGTTGCCGGTCTTTCCCGGGCAGGAGACCGGGCCGGCCGCGCCGCCGCCGGCGAGCCGGGTGCATCGGACCGAGCTGCCGGTTTTCCCGGGGAAGGAACCGGCCGTGCCGCCGGTGCCGGAGCCGAGCCACCGCGCGCCCGAGGACGACGCCGCGACTCCGCCGCGCGGCATCGCGGTGCCGGATTCCCGCGGGTGGTTCGACGAGCACCCGGACCACGAGGACTCCGACGCGCCAGCCGAGTTCGGTCCCACCGGCGCGCCCACCGAGATCCCGTTCCGCTGGCGCAACTGAGCGGCGAAGTGCCAGGCTGAACCTATGTCTGACGATCCGAACCCCGACCAGGGCTGGTACTACAACACTCGCACTCGCGAAGTCGAGCACCTCGAGCGCAGCCGCGGTGTCGACCTCCTCGGCCCGTACCCGGACGAGGCCACGGCCCGCCGTGCGCTCGAGATCGCCCGCGAACGCACCCGAGAAGCCGACGCGGCCGACCGCAAATGGGACGGCGACTGACCGCGCCGGGCAAACCCGAGCGCGAGGTGCTTCTCGGCCGAGCAGCGCCCGCGCTCCCCACCGCGGACGGCGAGAGCGGTCTGCCGGAATCGCGCTCGACGGGAAGCTGTGCGGACGAGCCCGGACGGATCCGTTCCGGTCGGCCGGGCTCGTCCGGCCGAACCCCGCGGACGGACCTGTCCAGCTGTCCTCAGCGCCCTGCCGTGCTACCGCGCCAGGGGGCGGGCCCTGGCGCGCTGACGCGGCCTCAGCGGCCCGCCGACACCGCCGGGTCCAGCACGAACTCCGGGTCCACCTGCTCCGCCAGATCCATCCCCGCCCGGCCATTGCCCCACGCCTGGGCGTTGCGCAGGTGGAACTCCACCCCCTGCCGCTGATACCGCACCCAATCCCGGGGCGTCTCGTCCACCTGGGACTTCATCGCGGCGAGCGTGGACAGGTTCTGCGGCTCCAGCTCGCCGATCGGCCGCGCCGCCCCGCGCTCGGCGGCTCGGACGTGGCCGGACGTCGTGATCCAGCCCAGCAGCGCCGGGCCCAGCTGCGCGGTCAGGAACTCCACGTCGTCGCTGTCGGTCACCTTGTTGCCCACCGCGACCAGGTGCACGCCGAAATCCCGGGCATGGTCGGCGTACTGCCGGTAGACGCCGACGCTGCGCAGTGTCGGCTCGCATACCAGGAACGTCACGTCGAACCGGGTGAACAGGCCCGAGGCGAACGCGTCCGCGCCGGCCGTCATGTCCATCACCACGTATTCGTCCGGGCCGTCGACCAGGTGGTTCAGCAGCAGCTCCGCCGCGCCGACCTTCGAGTGGTAGCAGGAGACGCCCAGGTCGTCTTCGGTGAACTGGCCGGTCATGCCCAGCCGGACGCCGTTCAGCTGGCGGAAGCAGGCGTCGAAGACCGGGTTGTCCTCGAACGGGCGGACCAGCCGCGAGCCGCGGCCGGGCGGGGTGGTTTTGATCATCGCGTCGGCGGAGGCGATGCGCGGGTTGTCGCCGCGCAGGTAGTCCTTGATCAGGGGCAGGTGCTCGCCCAGGGTCGGCCAGGTCAGCGCCTGCTGCGGGCTCGCGCCCAGCGCCACCGCCAGGTGCTGGTTGATGTCGGCGTCGATGGCCAGCACCGGGTGGCCGGCACCGGCCAGATGGGCCACGAACAGCGACGAAAGAGTCGTCTTCCCGCTGCCGCCCTTGCCGACGAACGCGATCTTCACGTGCCTGCCCCTTCTGAAAATGAAGACGGTTATCAGTTGCATGGCACGCTACACCCGACCGGCCCGCGCCCGAACGGGCGATCTCGGGCGGTCCGGCGGGATACTGTTGGAGCGTGCCGCCACTCGTGCTGAGAACGCCAGCGTCGGGAGGGGACTTCGGTCGTCTCCGGGCGGAGTTCGCGTTGCCGGAATCGTTCGGGCCGGAGGTGCTCGCGGAGGCCGAAGCGGCGGTGCTCGATCCGCTCGCCTCGGCCGGCGGCCGCGAGGACGCCACCGGCCTGCCGTTCGTCACGATCGATCCGCCCGGGTCGAAAGACCTGGACCAGGCCATGGTGATCGAACGCAGGGCGGGCGGGTTCCGGGTGCAGTACGCGATCGCCGACCTCGCCGCGTTCGTGCCGCCGGGCGGGGCGCTCGATCACGAGGCACGGCGGCGCGGGCAGACGCTGTACCTGCCGGACGGGAACGTGCCGCTGCATCCGCCGGTGTTGTCCGAGGGCGCGGCGAGCCTGCTGCCAGGCGAGGTACGGCCCGCTGTCCTGTGGACGATCGACGTCGGCGAGGACGGCGAGATCGAGGCGACCCGGGTGCGGCGGGCGTTGATCCGGTCCACCGAGCAGCTCGACTACGAAGGGGTGCAGGCGGCGCTGGTCACCGGGCGGCCGCATCCCTCGGTCGAAGCGCTGCCGGATCTCGGGCGGTTGCGGCGGAGGCTGGCCGTGCAGCGCGGTGCGGTCGAACTGCAGTTGCCGGAGCAGGAGATCAGCGGCGGGGTGGACGGCGGCTGGGTGCTCGCGCGCCGGCCGCGTACCGTCGTCGACGCGTGGAACGCCGAGATCTCGTTGCTCACCGGGATGGCGGCGGCGCGGATCATGATCGACGCGGGGGTCGGCGTGCTGCGGACGTTGCCGCCGCCCGAATCCGACGCGGTCCAGTGGTTGCGGCGCTCGGCCGCGGCGGTCGGGCTGGCGTGGCCGGCCGAACTCGCCGTGTCGGAGTTTCTGTCCGCTTTGGACCCGGGACGGCCGGAGTCGATGGCGCTGTACGCCGACACGACGCGGCTGTTGCGCGGCGCGGGATACACGGCGTTCGACGGCGAATTGCCCGCGGTGACCACGCACGCCGGGATCGGCGGGGCGTATGCGCATGTCACCGCGCCGATTCGCCGGCTGGTCGACCGGTTCGGCACCGAGGTGTGCCTCGCGGTGACCGCGGGACGCGAGGTTCCGGAATGGGTGCGCGAAGCGCTGGCCGAGGTGCCCGGCCAAATGTCTGCTTCGGACAGTCTGGCGGCACGGGTGGAACGCGCGTGCATCGATCAGGTCGAAGCGTGGGTGCTGGCCGAGCATGTCGGGCACGAGTTCACCGCGGTGGTGCTGCGCGCGGAGGAGACCCGGGCGGAGATCCTGGTCGAGCATCCGCCGGTGATGGCGAAGTGCTCCGGCGAGCGGTTCCCGGAGGGCGCGCGGATCGCGGTGCGGCTGACCGAGGTGGACGTCGAGCAGCGGAAGGTGTCGTTCGAGCGAGTATGAGGAACGCGGAACTGGTGGACGATCTCGGCGAGCCGGTGCCGCTGGCCGGACCGCCGCGGCGGGTGGTGTCGCTGGTGCCGTCGCTGACCGAGGCGGTCGAGGTCAGTGCGCCGGGAAGGCTGGTCGGGGCGACGGATTACTGCACCCATCCGGCGGAGCTGGACGTGGCACGGGTCGGCGGGTCGAAGTACCCGAAGCTGGACCGGGTGCTGGCGCTCGGACCGGACCTGGTGCTGGCGAACTCCGAGGAAAACCGCCCGGAGGATGTGGAAACCCTGCGGGCCAACGGGATTCCGGTGTTCGTGATGGCCGCCGCGGAATCGGTGCCGGCCGCGCTGGGTTCGTTGCGACGCATTCTCGCCCAGGTGTACGAAATCGACGAGCCGGACTGGCTGGTGACCGCCGAGGACCTCTGGCGGGAGACCGCGCCGGTACGGCACCGGGCGGTCATCCCGGTGTGGCGCAAGCCATGGGTGGTGCTGGGCCGCGACACCTTCGCCGGGGACGTGCTGCGCCGCGTCGGCGTGGCGAATGTCTACTCCGGACACGCGGAGCGCTATCCCCGGCCTTCCCTGGAAGAAATCCGGGAGACCGGGGCCGACCTGGTCGTACTGCCCGACGAGCCGTACGAGTTCACCCAGGACGACGGCCCCGGCTTCTTCCCGAAGATGCGTCCGGTGCTGATCTCCGGGCGCTACCTCACGTGGTACGGACCGTCCTTAGTGGACGCATACGCGGCGCTCAGAGAGTCAGTCCGGTAAGGACGGTCACCCGCTCCTCGGTGAAGTCCGCCATCGCCGCGGCCGGGCCTTCCCGGCCGACGCCGGAGTCCTTCACCCCGCCGTAGGGCATCTGGTCGGCGCGGAAGCTCGGCACGTCGCCGACCAGCACGCCGCCGACTTTGAGCCGGGCGGACACGTCGAACGCGGTCGGCAGATCGCGGGTGAAAACGCCAGTCTGCAGGCCGAATCGGGACGCGTTGATGCGCGCCACCCCGTCGTCCACAGAGGACACCCGGACTAGTGAGACGACCGGGCCGAACACCTCGTCCGCCATCACCGAAGCGTCTTCCGGGGCGTCGGCGAGCACGGTCGGCTCCACCGTCGCACCCGAACGGCCGCCGCCGGCGAGCAGCTTCGCGCCGGCGGCCACCGCGTCCGAGACCCAGGATTCGACCCGGGCCGCGGCGGCTTCGTTCACCAGCGGGCCGACGTCGACGCCGTCCTCGCGCGGGTTTCCGGTGCGCAGCGCGGCGACCTGCGCCAGCACCTTGGCCTGCAGTTCGTCGTAAACGTCGGCGTGCGCGTACACGCGCTGCACCGAGATGCACGACTGCCCGGCCTGGTACATCGCGAAGGTCGCGATCCGCTGCGCGGCGAAGTCCAGGTCCGTCCAGTCCGGACAGACCAGCACCGCGCCATTGCCGCCGAGCTCCAGCGCGACATGCTTGCGCGGCACCGTGTCGCGGATAGCCCAGCCGACCGGCACCGAACCGGTGAACGACACGACCGGCAGCCGCGGGTCCTTGACCAGTTCGGCGGTCGCCTCGTTGCCCAGCGGCAGGATCGACCAGCTGCCCGCCGGCAGGCCGGTCTCGGCCAGGATCTCGCCGAGCAGCAGAGCGGTCAGCGGCGTGGCCGGGGCCGGCTTGAGCACGATCGGCGCACCGACCGCGATCGCCGGAGCGACCTTGTGCGCCACCAGGTTCAGCGGGAAGTTGAACGGCGTGATGCCCAGCACCGGGCCGCGCGGCACGCGGCGGACGAGCGCGAGCCGTCCGGTGCCGCCCGGGTCGGTGTCGAGCCGCTGCAGGTCGCCGGAGAACCGGCGGGCCTCTTCGGACGCCCAGCGGAACGTCGACACCGCCCGGCCGACCTCGCCGCGCGCCCACTTCAGCGGTTTGCCCGATTCCGCGGTGATCAGCTGCGCGATTTCGTCGGCCCGCTCGGCAAGACGGCGCGAGACGTGGTCGAGTGCGCCCGCACGGACGTGCGCGGGTAGCGTCGCGTACTCGTCGGCGACGTCCGCCGCGGCCTGGACCGCGGCCTCCACCTCGCCCGGTCCGGGCAGGTAGTGCGAACCGGCGTCGGAGCCGTCGAACGAATGCCGGACGACGGCGGTATCGCCGGCGGTGACCGGCTTTCCAGCTACCCAGAACGGAAAAGTCACTTCACAGCCTCCGTGCGGATCGCGTACTCGAGGACCGCCAAGCCCTCGTCGAGCAACTCGGTGGACAGGGACAACGGGGGCAGCAGCCGGACGACGTTGCCGTAAGTGCCGCAGGTGAGGATCACGACGCCCTGCGCGTGACAGGCCGCGGCGATCCGCTTGGTCAGGTCGGCGTCCGGCTCAGTGGTGCCCGGCTTGACGAACTCGGCGGCCAGCATCGCGCCGCGGCCGCGGACGTCGCCGATCACGCCGGTCTCCTCGGCCAGCGCTCGCAGCCGCGGCAGCACCTGCTCCGCGACGCGCTTGGCGGAGCCGGCCAGGTCCTCGCCCCGCATGGTCTCGATCGCGCCCAGCGCCGCGGCGCACGCGATCGGGTTGCCGCCGTAGGTGCCGCCGAGGCCACCCGGGCCGACCGAGTCGAGCAGTTCCGCGCGCCCGGTCACCGCGGCCAGCGGCAGACCGCCCGCGATGCCCTTGGCCGTGCAGACGAGGTCCGGGACGACCTCTTCGTGCTCTGAAGCGAACCAGTTGCCGGTGCGGCAGAAGCCGGTCTGCACCTCGTCGGCGACGAACACGACGCCGTTCGCCTGGCACCACGCCGAGATCGCCGGCAGGAAACCGGGAGCCGGTTCGATGAAGCCGCCCTCGCCCTGGATGGGTTCGAGCACGACGGCCGCTACCTGGTCGCCGCCGATCTGCTTCTCGATCCGGTCGATCGCCTGGCGCGCGGCTTCCGGGCCGGCCAGCCCGTCGCGGTACGGGTAGGAGCCCGGCACCCGGTACACCTCAGGCGCGAACGGGCCGAAGCCGTGCTTGTAGGGCACCGACTTCGCGGTCATGCCCATGGTGAGGTTGGTGCGGCCGTGGTAGGCGTGGTCGAACACCACGACGGCCTGGCGGCCGGTGGCGGTGCGCGCGATCTTCACGGCGTTCTCGACCGCTTCGGCACCGGAGTTGAACAGCACCGACTTCTTCGAGTGGTCGCCCGGCGTCAGTTCGCCCAGCGCCTCGCACACCTCCACGTAGCCCTCGTACGGGGTCACCATGAAACAGGTGTGGGTGAACAAGGACGCCTGCTCGCGCACTCGGTCGACCACCTCGGGCGCGGAGTGCCCGACGCTGGTCACCGCGATGCCCGAGCCGAAGTCGATCAGCACGTTGCCGTCGGCGTCGGTGAGCAGCCCGCCGCTGGCCGAGGTGATGTAGGCGGGCAGCGTCGACGCGACGCCCGCGGCGACCGCGTTGGCGCGGCGCTCCTGCAGCGCACGGGAAGCGGGCCCGGGGATTGCGGTCTGCAGCCTGCGCTGCCGGGGTGCCGGAGCCTGCGGCTCGGCGGCGATGCTGGTAGTCACGGGTCGCTCCTGCGTCGCGGTCGTGGGGCGGTGCGGCCGGAAAGGACCGGCGCGAGCACTCACGACACCTGGGGGGTCGCCCCTCAGGATGGGGCTTTCGCGGCCCGCCGTCAGCTGGACATTCTGTCCAATTCTGTAGCTACAATTGGCCGTTATGGCATTAACCCTGCGCGCGCTGGCCGCCGAACCCGCACTCGGTCTGCGCGTGGTGGCCGGCGAGGCCGGGCTGGACCGCCCGATCGGCTGGGTGCACCCGACCGAGCTGACCGACCCGCAAAGCTTTCTCGAAGGCGGCGAGCTGCTGCTCACCACCGGTCTGACGCTGTACAGCGCGACCTATGCGGGGTACGTCCGGCGGCTGGTCGACGCGGAGGTCGCCGGGCTCGGGTTCGGCATCGGGCTGAGTCACGCGCAAGTGCCGGACGCGCTCGTGGCGGCCGCGGACGAGGTCGGCTTGCCGGTCTTGGAAGTGCCGAGGGAGACGCCGTTCATCGCCATCACCCGTGCGGTGTCCCGCGCGGTCGCCGCGGACGAGTACGCCGCGACGGTCCGGATCGGCCGGGCGCAGCAGGAACTGACCCGCACTGCGGTCGGCCGAGCCGGGGCTGGGGGAGTGGTGCGACGGCTCGCGCGGCTCATCGACGGCTGGGTGGTGCTGTACGACTCGGCCGGCCGGGTACGCGAAGCCGCGCCCGCCCGGGCGCGCGAGATCGAGTTGGACGTCAGCGGTCTTCGGGCTGGCACGCGAGTGTTGTCGGTCGGTGACGACGAGGTCGTGCTGCAGACTCTGCACACGCGCGGCGCGCTGGCGGTCGGCACCGAGGAACCGTTGGACAGCACTGGGCGGCACATCGTCAACACGGCTGTGTCGCTGCTTTCCCTTGCCCTGGAACAAGACCGTGCACAACGGGTTTCGCTTTCCCAGCTGCACACCGGCGTGCTGGAGCTGCTCGCCGCCGGGCAGGCCGAGCTGGCGCGGGAGGTCCTGCCGGATCTTCCGGCGCGACCGTGGACCGTCTTCGCCGTGCAGGGCACCAAGGCCGCCCGGAACCTGCTGTACGAGCGGCTGGAAACCCTTGCCGGCCAAGTGTTCGTCGCGCATCGCGGGGACAACCTGATCATCCTGGCCGAGAACGGCGAACTGGCGAATACGGTCGCCGAAGCGGGAGAGTTCCACAGCGGGCTTTCGAGTGCCGCGGATTTCCCGGCCGCGCTGCGGCAAGCAGAAGAAGCGGCAGCCGCGGCGCGGGCGCGACGGGTTCCGCTACTGCGCTACGCCGACTACGCCGGGGCCGGCCTGCTCGGCCTGGTCGATCCACAAGCCGCGCAAGCGTTTTCCGAACAGCTGCTCACGCCGATCCGCGAGTTCGACCGGACCGGCCGCGGCGATCTGGAAACGTCGGTGCGCTGCTGGCTCGAACACCACGGGCACTGGGATCTGGCGGCGGCGAAACTCGGCGTGCACCGGCACACCCTGCGCAACCGGGTTGCCAAGGCCACTGAGCTGTTGGGCCGCGACCTGGACGCGCCTGGCGTCCGCGCCGAATTGTGGTTCGCCCTGCAGCTCCGGCCCTGACCCGCCGGTTCAAGACCTCCTCGCACGCGCGCCGATCCCGGTCGAGCGACCGGCACCGTCCGTGAAGGGCCCCATGCGGGAATCCAAGTCCGGTAAGGGGCCCTTCACGGACTTGCTCGCCGCCGCCGGGAGCAAGGCGCAGGCTCAGGCGGTGACCAGCAACGTGATCGGCGAATCCCCGCACCGGCGCAGGATCGTCCCGCCCGGCGTCGTCCGCGGCTCGGCGCCGGCCGCCCACCACGCGGGCACGTCGATCTCGCGCACCAGCGACCCGGTCGCCTGCCGCACGCTGTTCGACACGATCACCCGGCCCTGCGCGTTGAGCAGCGCGGCGGCCCGGCCCAGCGCGCGCAGCCGGCGACTCACTGTGCGCTCGAACTCGCGCACATACACATCCGCACCAACGATTCCGACGAATTCCTCACCGCGGGTGACTGGCACCGTGAAGGTAAGCGTGTACTCGTCGGTGCAGAGATAGTCCACGTACGGACCGTTGATGTGCCGCCGCCCGCTGTCTCGCGGCACGGTGAACCACGATTGCCGCGTGTAGTCGAGGAAATTCGGGCTCTCCGGGTCCAGGCTGATGAACAGCTGCTCCGGCTTCTCGTCCTCGGTTCCGCAGGAGGTCCACCATTCGAAGCCGAATTCCTGGTCGGCCAAGGCGTTCGGCGCGCTGACGAAGCCGGCGCCGACCACCAGGCCGCCGAGGGCATCGATGACCTGCGGCCGGATACCGGGCAGCGCGTCCGCGGTCGAGCCGCCGGGTTCGGCGAGCAGTGCCTCGGCGGCGGCCAGGACCGGCTTCAGGCGCGCGAAAATCTCCTCGACGAGTGCCGAGACCTGGGTTACGACGTCGTCGCCGGGCAGCGCGGAAGTGTCGGTCACGATGCTCACCTCGTGATGCGGGGTCATCGGAGCTTACGGCGTTTCGAGCGTTAAGTGCAGATCGGCGAGACGGTCGAGTGCACTGAGAATGTGGTCCTCGGTCAGCGCGCGCGCCCGATCGCCGTCGGCGGCGGCGATCGCGGTGACGATCGCCTGGTGCTCAGCGTAGGACCCGCGGCAGGCTTCCTCGTCGCCGAGGGGCGCCCAGAGCAACACCCCGTGTTCGCCCTGCAGCTGAACTTCCTGGTTGGTGAGCCGCGGGGACTGGGCGGCGGCGGCGACTTCGAGGTGGAAGTGCCGTTCCGCGCGGGTCGCGTCCGGGCCGGTCGCGCCGAGGAGGTCTTCCGCGGTGAGGCGCAGCCGTTCGAGGTCTTCGGGCGTGCTGCGTTCCGCGGCGAGTTTCGCGGCGGAACCGGCGACGGCCAGGTAGTGGTCGCCGAAGTCGCGCAGCTCGGCCATCGACACCAGGCGCAGGCGTTCGGCCCAGGAGCTCTGCGCCGGCCACTCCGGCGTGCGCACGAAGCTCCCGCCGCCCCGGCCGCGGCGGGTTTCCACCAGGCCCTGCTGCCGCAGCACGGCCAGCGCCTCGCGGACAGTGACGGTCGAAACCCGGAACTGCGCGGCGAGCTCGGCTTCGCTCGGCAGCTGTTCGGCGTCGTCGAGCAGGCCCAGGGTGATGGCGTCGAACAGCCGCGCCGCGACCGCCTCCGCGCGCCCCACCTGATCCAGCGGAGCGAACATCGCCAGTCGTGCGCTGTTCGACATCTCCTTGCGCATCGTTGGTCCACCCGTCTCGGCCTGCGATGGGGCTAATCCTGCCCCAGGGTCTTGTCATTTGAAATATGGAGTTATATGTTTCACCCTGCCACGGAGAGTCAGGAGGCGCACGCGTGCAGGAGTTGAAGCACTACGTCGGCGGCAAGTATGTCGATTCGCTGTCCGGGAAGGTCGCGGAGATCGTCGACCCGGTTACTGGACGTGCATACTGCACCGCGCCGGTGGCTGGCGCCGAGGACGTCGACAACGCGCTCAAGGTCGCCGCGGAGGCGTTCGAAAGCTGGCGCGAGACGACCCCGGCGCAGCGGCAGCTGGCGCTGCTGAAGATCGCCGACGCGCTCGAAGCGCGGGGCGAGGAGATCATCCGGGTCGAAGCGCAGGACACCGGCAAGCCGTTCGCGCTGACCATGCAGGAGGAACTGCCCGCGGTCATCGACCAAGTGCGCTTCTTCGCCGGTGCCGCCCGCGTGCTCGAAGGCCGCGCGGCCGGTGAGTACCTGGAGGGCCACACGTCGTTCATCCGGCGCGAACCGGTCGGCGTCTGCGCCCAGGTGACGCCGTGGAACTACCCGCTGATGATGGCGATCTGGAAGATCGCGCCCGCGCTCGCGGCCGGCAACACCATCGTGCTCAAGCCCTCCGACACCACCCCGGCCTCCACGCTGCTGCTCGCCGAGATCTGCGGCGAGCACCTGCCAGCCGGGGTGTTCAACGTGATCTGCGGCGACCGCGACACCGGCCGCGCCCTGGTAGAGCACGAGATTCCCGCGATGGTGTCGATCACCGGCTCGGTGCGGGCCGGCATCGAGGTCGCCGGTTCGGCGGCGCACGACGTCAAGCGGGTGCACCTGGAACTCGGCGGCAAGGCCCCGGTGATCGTCTTCTCGGACGCCGACCTGGAAGCCGCCGCGGAAGCCATCGCGGTCGCCGGGTACTTCAACGCCGGCCAGGACTGCACCGCCGCCACCCGGGTCCTCGTGCACGAAGACGTGCACGACACCTTCGTCACCGCGCTCACCCGTCAGGCCGAGGCCAACAAGACCGGTACCGGCGAAGACGCCGCCTACGGCCCGCTCAACAACGCCGCCCAGCTGGAGAAGGTTTCCGGCTTCATCGACCGGCTCCCCGGGCACGCGACCGTCCACTGTGGAGGGCGACGCGCCGGCGACGAGGGCTACTTCTACGAGGCCACCGTGGTTTCCGGCGCTCGCCAGGACGACGAGATCATCCAGAACGAGGTGTTCGGCCCGGTCATCACCGTGCAGCGGTTCACCGAGGACGACGAGGCGCTCAAGCTCGCCAACGGCGTCCCGTACGGCCTGGCGTCGTCGGTGTGGACCAAGGACCACCAGCGCGCCATGCGGTTCTCCGCGAAGCTCGACTTCGGCTGCGTGTGGATCAACACGCACATCCCGCTCGTGGCCGAGATGCCGCACGGCGGGTTCAAGCGGTCCGGCTACGGCAAGGACCTTTCTCTGTACGGCCTCGAGGACTACACCCGCGTCAAGCATGTGATGAGCGCGCTGTAGCCATCGTGACAAGATCCATGGGAAGGCCCGTCATGCCCCATCAAGCCCCCGCCGAAACACGGCGCCCCGGCAAGCGCGCGCCGTCCGGCCAGCCGGCGATCCGGCTCACCGGACTGGAGAAGCATTTCGACAAGGTACGCGCCGTGGACGGGGTCGACCTCGACATCCCGCCCGGCGAGTTCTTCTCGATGCTCGGCCCGTCCGGCTCCGGCAAGACCACCGTGCTGAGGATGATCGCCGGGTTCGAACTGCCCACCGCGGGCACGATCGAACTGGAAGGCCAGGACGTCAGCCAGCTGGCGCCGTTCGACCGCGATGTGAACACGGTTTTCCAGGACTACGCGCTGTTCCCGCACATGACGGTGCGGCAGAACGTGGAGTACGGGCTGAAGGTCAAGCGGGTCGCGAAAGCCGAACGCCAGTCCCGGGCGAAGGAAGCGCTGCGCACGGTGCGGCTGGAGGACTACGGCGACCGCAAGCCTGCGCAGATGTCCGGCGGTCAGCGGCAGCGGGTAGCACTCGCGCGCGCTCTGGTGAATCGCCCGAAAGTGTTGCTGCTGGACGAACCCCTTGGTGCGCTCGACCTCAAGCTCCGCCAGACCATGCAGATCGAGCTCAAGCAGATCCAGCGCGAGGTCGGCATCACCTTCGTCTTCGTCACCCACGACCAGGACGAGGCGCTCACCATGAGCGACCGGATCGCGGTGTTCAACGCGGGCCGCATCGAACAGGTCGGCACTCCGGTGGAGGTTTACGAACGCCCGGCGACGGCGTTCGTGGCCGGTTTCGTCGGCACGTCCAACCTGCTGAGCGGGCGCAGCGCGGAAGCGGTGATCGGAAAGCCGGGCGTGTACAGCATCCGGCCGGAGAAGATCCGCATCGACAGCGATCTCGCGTCTCCGGCCGGTCCCGGCGAAACGTCCGCGACCGGTTCGGTGACGGATGTCGTGTATGCCGGATCGACTGTGCGCTACGCTGTCGCGCTCGATGCGGGGGGTCAGTTGTCCGTAGTCCGCCAGAACACCAGCGAGCCGACCGAGTTCGCCGACGGTCGCGTTCGCCTGCGCTGGCGCCGCGAACACAGTTTCCGGGTCCCCGAAGCCGGCTAGTTCCTCACGGGAAGGTTTCTCTCGCTATGAAGAACAGGAAGACGCTGCTCGCAGGGCTGTGCGGCGTAGGCCTCCTGCTCGCTGCCTGCGGCACCTCGGGCTCCGACTCCAAGACGGGGTCGGCGCCGGGCGCGCAGGGCTTCACGCCGCCCAAGCTGGCCGCGCTGACGCAGCTCGGCCAGCCGGAAGGCCAGCTCAACGTGCTCGCCTGGCCGGGTTACGCGGAGAACGGCTCGAACGACCCAAAGGTCAACTGGGTCACGCCGTTCGAACAGCAGACCGGCTGCAAGGTCAACGTCAAGCCGTTCGGTACCTCGGACGAGGCAGTCACGCTGATGAAGACCGGCCAGTACGACGTGGTTTCCGCCTCCGGCGACGCGTCGCTGCGGCTGGTCGCTTCGGGTGACGTCGAGCCGGTGAACACCGCGCTCGTGCCGAACTACAACGACATCTACCCGTTCCTCAAGAACAAGTCGTGGAACAGCGTCAACAACGTCTCCTACGGCATTCCGCACGGCTGGGGCGCGAACGTGCTCGCGTACCGGACCGACAAGGTTACGCCGGAGCCGAAGTCGTGGTCGCCGATGTTCGACGAGAAGTCGCCGTACAAGGGCAAGGTCATCGCCTACGACTCGCCGATCTACATCGCCGACGCCGCGCTGTACCTGATGGCGCACCGGCCGGACCTGGGCATCAAGAACCCGTACGCGTTGGACGACAAGCAGTTCGCCGCCGCGGTGGACCTGCTGAAGAAGCAGCGTCCGCTGGTTTCCGAGTACTGGTCGGACTACCTCAAGGAAACGCAGTCGCTCAAGAACGGCGACGGCGTGATCAGCACCGCCTGGCAGGTGACCGTGAACCTCGCCAAGAGCGAGGGCGCGCCGGTGGCCGCGACGGTGCCGAGCGAGGGCGCGACCGGCTGGTCGGACACCTGGATGGTCGCCACGAAGTCGCAGCACAAGACGTGTGCGTACAAGTGGATGGACTACATCGTGAGCCCGAAGGTGAACGCCCAGGTCGCCGAGTACTTCGGCGAGGCGCCGGCGAACTCCAAGGCATGCGCGGAGTTCAAGGACAAGTCGCTGTGCGACACCTACCACGCCAACGACGCCGCGTACGCCGCCAAGATCCAGTACTGGACCACGCCGATCCCGCAGTGCCTCGACGGCCGCACAGACGTCAAGTGCAAGGACTACGGCGACTGGACCCGCGCCTGGACTGAGATCAAGGGCTGATCTCCCGCGGGCTGTGCGAGCCCCAATGTGGCATTGGGTGCATCCAACGCACCCAATGTGGCATTCGGTGCATGCGACGCAACCAATGCCACATTGGGGTGCTGCTCAGCTTCGCCCATCCTCACCCGAAAGTGTTAAACCATGACCGCAGTGAGCCCGCCGGGCCATCGCCTCTCGGCTTTCTTCCACCGCAAACCCAAGCTGCGCCTAGGTCTCCTGCTGTCGGCCCCGATGCTCTGGCTCGGACTGGCCTACCTCGGCGCGCTCGCCGCCCTGTTCATCACGGCCTTCTGGACCACCGACGTCTACACCGGACAGGTGGTCACCGACTGGTCGTTCGACAACTTCGTCACTCTTTTCAGTGATTCGGTCTACCGCACGATCACCTTCCGCACGGTCGGCATCGCGTTGCTGGTGACCGTGATCGACGCGGTGATCGCCTTCCCGATGGCGTTCGCGATGGCCAAGCTGGCTTCGCCGAAGACGCAGCGCCTGCTGGTCATCCTGGTGATGACGCCGCTGTGGGCGAGCTACCTGGTGAAGGCGTACGCGTGGCGGACCCTGTTGTCCGGCAACGGAGTGCTGAACTGGCTGCTGGGCCCGGTCGGCCTGTCCGGCCCGGGCTACGGCGTCACGGCCACCGTGATCACGCTGTCCTACCTCTGGCTGCCGTACATGATCCTGCCGATCTACGCGGGTCTCGAGCGGCTGCCGGACTCGCTGGTGGACGCTTCCGGCGACCTGGGCGCGAAGTCCTTCCGCACGTTCCGGTCGGTGATCCTGCCGCTGACCTTCCCGGCCATCGTGGCGGGTTCGATCTTCACCTTCTCGCTGTCGCTCGGCGACTACATCGCGGTGAAGATCGTCGGCGGCACGTCGCAGATGCTCGGCAACGTCGTGTACGACAACATCGGCGCGGCCAACAACCTGCCGTTCGCCGCGACCGTGGCCACCGTGCCGGTCGTGATCATGCTCGTCTACTTGGCCGCGGTGCGCCGCACCGGCGCGCTGGACAACCTTTAGGAGACCGCCGTGCGGATGTCGAAACCCGCCCGGGTGCTGCTGTGGACCGCGCTCGGCGTCGGATTCGCGGTGATCTACTTCCCGCTGCTGGTGGTCCTGCTCAACTCGGTCAACGCCGACACCACGTTCGGCTGGCCGCCCAAGAGCTTCACGCTCGAGTGGTGGGGCCGGGCGGTCACGAACGAAGGCGCGCTGCACGCGCTGTGGACGAGCGTCGTCGCCGGACTGTCGGCCACCGCGATCGCCCTGGTTCTCGGCACGATGGCCGCCTTCGCGCTGCAAAAGTACCGGTTTTTCGGCCGGAACTCGTTGTCGCTGCTGGTGATCCTGCCGATCGCGCTGCCCGGCATCGTCACCGGCATCGCGCTGAACAACGCGTTCCGCACGATTTTCGGCCTAGACCTCGGCCTGATGACGGCGATCGTCGCGCACGCCACGTTCTGCATCGTGGTGGTGTTCAACAACGTCGTCGCCCGGCTGCGCCGGATGGGAGGCAACCTCGAAGAGGCGTCGATGGACCTCGGCGCGGACGGCATGACGACCTTCCGCCTGGTGACCTTCCCGATGCTGCGCTCGGCGCTGCTGGCCGGCGGGCTGCTCGCGTTCGCGCTGTCGTTCGACGAGATCATCGTGACCACGTTCACCCTCGGCACCGGCATGGAAACGCTGCCGATCTGGATCTACAACAACCTGTTCCGGCCCAACCAGGCCCCGGTGGTCAACGTGGTCGCGGCGGTGCTGATCGTGGTGTCGACGGTGCCGGTCTACCTGGCGCAGCGGCTCTCCGGCGGCGACAGCTCCAGCGGCGGCCGGATCTGAAACCGCAAGTCCGTGATGGGCCCCTTCCGAGAATCCGATTCCCGGAAGGGGCCCTTCACGGACTCATCGGAAGCTGTCGGCGGCGGCCCGAAGCGCGGCCATCACGCCGGGATCGCTGACCGCGTGCCCGGCGCCCTCGACCAGTTTCAGTTCCGAACCCGGCCACGCCCGGTGCAGCTGATGGGCGGTGATCGGCGGGCACACCGCGTCGTAGCGTCCCTGCACCAGCACTCCGGGGATGCCGGCCAGCTTCCCCGCGTCCCGGATCAGCTGCCCTTCCTCCAGCCACGCCCCATGCCGGAAGTAGTGCACGGCGAGGCGGGCGAACGTCACTGCGAATTCCTGGTTGGAGTACTGGTGCACAAAGGACTCTTGCGGCAGCAAGGCCACCGTCGCGCCTTCCCAGACGCTCCAAGCGATCGCCGCCCGTTCGCGCACCGCGCGGTCGGGGGAGCGCAGCAGTTCCGCGTACCCGGCAATCGGGTCCGCCTGCTGTGCCTCCGGCAGCGGTGAAACGAACGCTTCCCACTCAGCGGGGAACAGATTCGCCGCGCCGCCGCGGTAAAGCCAGTCGAGTTCGCGCTGCCGGACTGTGAACACGCCGCGCAGTACCAGTTCCGACACGCGCGCCGGGTAAGTCTGCGCGTAGGCCAGAGCGAGGGTGGAGCCCCACGAACCGCCGAACAGCTGCCAGCGTGCGATGTTCAGCCGTTCGCGCAGCAGCTCCATGTCGGACACCAAGTGCCACAACGTGTTCGCCGAGAGGTCGTCCTCGCCCGCCTTTGGCGTGCTGCGCCCGGACCCGCGCTGGTCGAACAGGATGATCCGGTATGCCTCCGGGTCGAAGTGCCTGCGCATCATCGGCGAGATCCCGCTGCCCGGACCGCCGTGCAGCACCGCGACCGGTTTCCCGTCCGGGTTCCCGGCTTCCTGGCAGTAGATCCGGTGTCCGTCGCCGACGTCCAGCATCCCGTCGGCCCGCACCGGAGTCGGCGGGTAGAGCTCGTCCATGCGGATACTTTCCCCGAACGCGCTCCGGCGGCGCACCTGGGGTGGTGCGCCGCCGGACGCAGGTGGGGGCCCGCCCCCGCCGCCGGGCTGAGCGGGCCCCCGTCTGTGATCGCGTCAGCAGCCGGGCGTTGCGGCTACGTTCGCGAAACCCTTCCCCGCGTTGGTCACCTTGTTGCTGGCGCAGACCTTGTTCCCGGTGGCCGCTTTGACCACGTAGAACCCGTAGGCCGAGGGTGCCTGCACGTCCGCGGTGTTGTTGGCGAAGGTGTTGTTCTGGCCCCATCCGTCGACCTGTACGTGGACCTCGAACGAGCCGTACGTGGCGTCGTGCACGAAGACCTTGCTGCCCTTGTTGCCGGTGACGAGGTAGTCGTTGCCCTTCACGTCGACCCAGCTGTCGGCGTAGTTCTCGCCGCTCTGGCCGGTGCCGTCGAAGGTGTTGTCGCGCAGTTCGCCGCCGGTGGTGCCTTCCTTGACGTCGATGGACTCCGCGCGCACGTTCGGGCCGATCTTGTTGCCGATCGCCTTGTTGCGGTCGCTGTGGTCGGGCTGCCCGTTCGGCCAGTTGCTGTTCGCCGAGCCGAAGTAGATGCCTTCGCCGAAGCCGCCGTTCTCCTTGCCGGTGTCGGAGATCTCCGAGTTCTGCACGACGTTGTCGCTGCTGCCGTGCTGGAAGTGGATGCCCTCGTTGCCGATGCCGGCGACCTTGAGCCCGTCGACCAGCGTGTGGTTCACGCCGAGGGCCATCAGGCCCTTCTGGCCGCCGGTGACCGTGAAGCCGGAGATCGTCCAGTAGCTGCCGGTCAGCTCGATCGTCCGGCCGCCGGACGCCTGCACTACCGCGCTGCGCGGGCCGGTCAGGGTGATCCGGCTGGAGCTGGTGCCGTTGGCGGTCGCCTTGAAGTTGCCGGTGTAGGTGGTGTTCGCGGCCAGTTGGATCGTGGTGCCGGGCGTGGCGGCGGCCAGCGCGGCCTTCAGTTCGGCGGAAGTCTTGACCGGAACAGTCCCGGCGGACGCCGCGGGTGTGGCGAGCGCGAGCAGTGCCACGGCTCCGGCAGCGGCTGCCAGAACTCGATCGCGTACACGCATTCCAACCCTCCTCGTCGAGGCTTCGATCACTTCGATCACTTCGATGCGGCGTGGCGCTCACGCTAAGACATCAGGCGAACACTGGTCAAGTACATGATTGTTGTTCAAGTATGTGAATGAACGACAGGTGTCCGCGAGCGGTACTCCGGGCGCTTTCCGGGATGGCTTGCCCGGAGTTAACCGGGGCATCGGTAGCTTTTGCGCGGAAATCCCGAAACCGGTTCGAGAAAGGCCCGCGAATGTCCGCGGTCAGCTACGTC
This sequence comes from Amycolatopsis benzoatilytica AK 16/65, assembly GCF_000383915.1. Lineage (NCBI taxonomy): Bacteria > Bacillati > Actinomycetota > Actinomycetes > Pseudonocardiales > Pseudonocardiaceae > Amycolatopsis > Amycolatopsis benzoatilytica. Next base: position 5,663,732 of record NZ_KB912942.1, on the reverse strand, counting down.
GAGTCCATTGTGGTCGGCGCATTGCAAGGGGTGTCGGAATTGTTTCCGGTGTCCAGTCTCGGGCACAGCGTGCTGCTGCCCGCGCTCGTCGGCGGGAGCTGGGCGAACGACCTGAGCATCGGGAAGGATTCGCCCTACCTGGCCGTGCTGGTCGCGATGCACGTGGCCACCGCGCTCGCGCTGGTGCTGTTTTTCCGGCGCGACTGGGTGCGGATCGTCGGCGGCCTGTGGACGTCGATCCGCGGGCGCGAGGTGCGCACCGCCGACCAGCGGCTCGCCTGGCTGCTCATCCTCGCCACCATCCCGGTCGGGATCGCCGGGCTGCTCCTGGAGAGCCTGCTGCGGGACTTCCTCGGCAAGCCGGTGCCGTCGGCGATCTTCCTCGCGCTCAACGGCGGGGTGCTCTACGCGGCGGAGAAGTTCGCCCGGAAACCGGTCGAAACGCGCGGTGGACGGTCCGAGGACACCATCGACTTCAGTGCCGAGGAGACGATGGTGATGCGCGCGGTCACCGTCGAGGAGGCCACCGACGTCCGGCTCTCGAAGCTGAGCGTCAAGGAGGCCGTGCTGATCGGCTCGGCGCAGATTCTGGCGCTGCTGCCCGGGATCAGCCGTTCCGGCATCACCATGGTGGCCGGGCTGCGCCGCGGCCTCGACCACGAGGACGCCGCCCGGTTCGCCTGGTTGCTGGCCACCCCGGTGATCCTCGCTGCCGGTGTGCTCAAGATGCCCTCGCTGTTCAAGCCGGAGAACAGCTCGTCGCTCGGCCCGGCACTGGTCGGCAGCGTCGTGGCCTTCATCGCGTCCTATATTTCTGTCCGTTTCCTGACGAAATACTTCGAGACGCGCACCTTGACCCCCTTCGCCATCTACTGCGGTATCGCCGGAATCGGCAGCTTGATCTACTTCTCGGTGTCAGGGGCGGCGTAGCCGACGATTCCGCCGGGTGCACACTGAGCACATCGAAATCGTGCCTGACCTGCCGCCGCTGAGCGGAGCGACGTACCTGACGGCCTGGACGCTCGACGTCCCGGCCGTCATTGTCGCGCTCGCGCTCGGCGTCGCCTACGTCCTCGCCGCCCGCCGCCAGGAGAACTGGGCGGGCGCACGCACCTCGGCGTTCCTCTGCGGGCTGGCGACGCTCGTGTTCGTCACCTGCTCGTTCCTCGGCAAGTACGACACGACGCTCTTCTGGGTCCGGGCGACGCAGAACACCGTGCTGCTGATGGTGACGCCGCTTCTGCTCGCGCTCGGCGCGCCGGTGACGCTGCTGATGCGCACCGCGTCGCCTGGGCTCGCCAATTGGCTGCGCAAGTACGGGCGAAGCGGCTTCGCTCGCTTCATCACCTTCCCGCTGTCGGTGACGGTGATGCTGATCGCGCCGTTCCTGATCATCTACCTGACGCCGCTGTACGAGCTTTCGCTCGACTCGGCGCTGGTCGGCGGCCTCGTGCGCACTGCGCTCGTGCTGGCCGGCTTCCTCTACTTCTACAGCCGTGTGCAGCTCGACCCGACGCCGCGGGAGGGCTCGCACCTGGTGTCGGTGTGGATCTCGTTCACCGAAGTGGTCTTCGACGGCGCGCTCGGCCTAGTGCTGTGGCTCGGACCGCTGCTCGCGCCCGCGCACTACGCTGCGGTGCATCGCGAATGGGGCCCGGACCAGCGGACCGACCAGATCATCGGCGCCGGTGTGCTGTGGATCGGCGGCGACGTCGCCGGGCTGCCGTTCGTCGGCGCGTTGTTCATCCGATGGGCGCGTGACGACGAGAAGCGGGCGAAACGGTTAGACCGGAAATTGGACGAGGAAGCGGAATCAGGCGAGGCGCCGGCGAAGGGGCTGTGGTGGGAGAACGACCCGGAACTCGCCCAGCGGTTCCGCCGCCGGCCGTGAGTGCCTGGCCCGCCGCGCGGTCGCGAGGCCGCTCGGCTGAAGCAGGGAGCGCCGTGGCCCGGCGTCGGCGCTCCCCGGACAGCTCAGTGGAATTCGTGCTCCGGCGCCGGGAATTCGCCGCGCCGGACGTCTTCGGCGAACGCCTTGGCGGCGTTCTGCAGCACCCCGGCAACGTCGGCGTAGCGCTTGACGAACCTAGGCGCCTTGCCCCGGCGCAGCCCGGCCATGTCCTGCCACACCAGCACCTGGGCGTCGCAGTCCGAACCGGCGCCGATACCGACCGTCGGGATCGTCAGCTCGTGCGTGACCCGCTTGGCCGCTTCGGCGGGCACCATCTCCATCACGACCGCGAAGGCGCCGGCTTCCTGCAGGGCCCGCGCGTCGGCGAGCAGCGCCTCCGCCGCTTCGCCGCGCCCCTGCACCCGGTAACCGCCGAGGTTGTGCTCGCTCTGCGGGGTGAAGCCGATGTGGCCCATGACCGGGATCCCGGCCGAGGTGAGCGCTTCGACGTGCGCGGCGAACCGACGGCCGCCTTCCAGCTTCACCGCGTGCGCGCGGCCCTCCTTCATGAACCGGACGGACGTGGCCAGCGCCTGCTCTGGGGACAGCTGGTAGGAGCCGAACGGCAGGTCCGCCACGACCAGCGCGCGCTTCGCCGCCCGAGTGACCGAGCGGACCAGGGGGAGCAGCTCGTCCACCGTGACCGGCAGCGAGGTGTCGTAGCCGAACACGTTGTTGGCCGCGGAATCGCCGACCAGCAGCACCGGGATGCCTGCCTCGTCGAACAGCTCGGCGGTGTACATGTCGTACGCGGTGAGCATCGGCCACGGCTCGCCGCGTTCCTTGAGCTCGCGCAGATGGTGGATGCGAACCTTCCGCGGCGTTCCGGCCGGGGAGGCTGGACCCGTTCCGTACGGCGCGGCTACTTCGCCGGAGGAACCGGCAGGCTGGGCAGACATCGTCGTCGACCGTCCTTCCCTCGGGGCCTCGAAGAGGTCCCCGGGTCGTGGAATCAGTACCGGTCTCAGCGTGACACGCGGGCCGAACCGCCCCAAGACCGTGCGACCAGCTTCACACGGGCGGGTGCGGACAACCGATTTGCCTCCTGTGACGTCTTGACAGGCATCGGACCGTTTTGTGTCCGGTGGTGGAAACGCCGGGCCTTCGCAGCGACCCGGTGCCCCGCAGAAAGGTACCGATGAAAACCGCAGTGAGCGCCCGCCCGCGCATCCCCGGCTGGAAGGCCCGAGCCGGTGGTCTGGCCGCCACGATCGTGCAGCTCGCCGCGATTTTCTCGGTGGTGCTGCTGCTAGCCGGCGGGCGGCACGGACGCGTGATGAACGGCATCGACATGGTGTTCGGCGCGGTGAGCGTGCCGACCAGTTCGAGCCTCGTGATCATCCTGATGCTCACCGTGCTGGGCGCCGCGTTGCGCCGGCGCAAGAAGGCCGCGCTGTACGTGCTCGTGCTGTTCCAGGTCGCCGGCCTGGTGACCACCTTGGTCCTGCAGTACTTGCTGCTGTTCTCGCCCGAGTTGCTCACCTTGAGCACCCGGCAGATGCGGCACATCCCGACCCAGGTCGGCGCGCTCGCCGTCGCCGACGCGATCTCGATCCTGCTGATCTGGTTCCTGCTGACGCTGCGGCCCGCGTTCCCCGCCCGGCTCGCCCCTGGCGCCTGGTGGAACGGGCTGTCCGTGCTGTTCCTGGGCTTCGTCGGCGTGATCCTGCTCGGCTGGGGGCTCACCGAGGTGTTCCCGGGCACGCTCGGCGACACCTGGGAGCGGTTCGCCTGGACCGTCAACCACGCCACCGGCGAGAACCTGCAGCTGCGCCGGATCGGCATCGGCGAGGGGCCGGCTTGGGTCGACTGGGTGCTCGACATCGGTGCGACCTTCGTGGCTACAGCCGCGCTGTACACGCTCTTCCGCGGCGTACGCAGCCGCCGCATCCGGACCGACGAGGAAGAGTTGCGGGTGCGCCGCCTGCTTGCGGAGTACGGCGAGGACGACTCGCTCGGCTACTTCGCGACGCGTCGCGACAAGAGCGTCATGTTCGCTCCCAACGGTCGCGCCGCGGTGACGTACCGAGTCCTGGGCGGCACCAGTGTCGCGAGCGCGGACCCGATCGGCGACCCGGACGCATGGCCGGACGCGGTGCAGGCATGGATCGACGAGGCACGTACGTACGGCTGGATCCCGGGTGCTCTCGGTGCCAGCGAGAAAGGCGCGAAGGCGTACGCGGCCGCCGGGATGCGCGCGCTGGAGATCGGTGACGAAGCGGTCCTCGACGTTCGCGAGTTCTCCCTCACTGGTCCCGAGCGCAAATCGGTCCGGCAGGCGGTGAAGCGGATCGAGCGTGCCGGGTACACCGCGCAGGTGCGACGGCACAGCGAAATCCCCGAAGACGAGATGGCGCAGTTGCTCGCCCGCGCGCAGCAGTGGCGCGGCGACGAGTCCGAGCGCGGCTTTTCGATGGCCCTCGGCCGGCTCGGCGACCCGAGCGACGGCCGCAGCGTGATGGTGGAGGCGTACGACGCGCGCGGCCAGCTCCGCGGTCTGCTGTCCTTCGTGCCGTGGGGCCGGCGCGGTCTTTCGCTGGACCTGATGCGGCGCGACCGGGACGCCGAGAACGGGCTCAACGAGTTCATGGTGGCGGAGGTCGTCGCGGCCGCGCAGCACATCGGCACGCAGCGGATCTCGCTGAACTTCGCGATGTTCCGGGCCGTGTTCTCCGAAGGCGAGCGGATCGGGGCTGGCCCGGTGCTGCGCGCCTGGCGGTCGGTGCTCGGTGTCGCGTCGCGGTTCTTCCAGCTGGAGTCGCTTTACCGGTCGAACGCGAAGTACGGCCCGGACTGGGAACCGCGGTTCCTTTGCTACACCTCGGCCCGGCGACTCCCGCGGGTCGGCATCGTCGCCGGCGCGCTGGAGGGCTTCGTGCCCACCGGCCGCGCCCGCACGCTGAAACTGGAGAACGTCAGCGAGGACTTCTTCGATCAGGTCCGCCAGATCGACGAAGCGGCCGCGAAGGTGGTCCCGGCGGCCAAGCGCCGCCCGGAGCAGGTGCGGGTGCGAGTGGCCAAAGTGGACAAGCTGCGCGAGCTGGGGGTGGACCCGTACCCGGTCGGCTTCGCCCGCGAGGACCTGCTCGGGGACGTGGTCGGCAAGTTCGGCGAGCTGGCCCCGGACACCCGGACCGGCGAACGGGTGCGGGTGGCCGGGCGAGTGCTCGCGCTGCGCACCCTCGGCGGGCTGTGTTTCGCGCGGATCAAGGACTTCTCCGGCGAACTGCAGCTGATGCTCGACGCCGAGGTGCTCGACCTGACCGGCTGGCGCACCGGCGTCGACCTCGGCGACCACGTCGGCGTGAGCGGCGAGGTGATCACGTCGAAGCGGGGCGAGCTGTCCGTGCTGGTGGACGAGTGGACAGTCACCGCGAAGTGCCTGCATCCGTTGCCGGACAAGCGAAAGGGCCTGACCGACCCGGAGACGCGGGTGCGGCAGCGCTATCTGGACCTGGCGGTCAACCCGGACTCCGCGCACCTGCTGCGGCTGCGGTCCACCGTGGTCCGCTCGTTGCGGGAGCGCTTGCACCAGGGCGACTTCCTGGAAGTCGAAACCCCGATGCTGCAGACCATCCACGGCGGTGCGAACGCACGGCCGTTCATCACCCACATCAACGCCTACGACATGCGGATGTACCTCCGGATCGCGCCGGAGCTGTACCTGAAGCGGCTGTGCGTGGCGGGGGTCGAGCGGGTCTTCGAGCTGAACCGGAACTTCCGCAACGAGGGTGTCGACGCGACGCACAACCCGGAGTTCACGATGCTGGAGGCGTACCAGGCGTACGCGGACTACAACTCCATGCGGCAGCTGATGCGCGAGCTGATCCAGTACGCCGCCGAAGCCGCCTACGGCGCACAGATCGTGCGTCGCCACGGCGCCGACGGCCGAATCGTCGAGCACGACATCTCCGGTGACTGGCCAGTGATCCCGGTGCACACCGCGGTGTCGGAGGCGCTCGGCGAGGAGATCGACTCGAGCACTTCGGTCGCGACCCTGCGAAAGGTGTGCCTCGCCGCCGGTGTACCGGTGCCTGAGGACGCCGGCGCGGGCGACTTGGTGTTGAAAGCGCACGAGCACCTGGTCGAAGGAAAGACGGTGCTGCCGACCTTCTACACCGACTACCCGACCGAGGTCTCGCCGCTGACCCGCCAGCACCGCCGCGACCCGAGGCTGGCCGAACGCTGGGACCTGATCGCGTTCGGCTCCGAGGTGGGCACCGCCTACACCGAGCTGACCGACCCGCTCGAACAGCGCCGCCGCCTGGAAGCCCAGTCTTTGCGCGCCGCGAGCGGCGACGTCGAGGCGATGGAACTGGACGAGGACTTCCTGCTGGCGCTGGAGCACGGCATGCCGCCGACCGGCGGCCTGGGCATGGGCGTGGACCGGCTGCTGATGATGCTGAGCGGGACGTCGATCCGGCAGACCGTGCTGTTCCCGTTCGTCCGGCCCCAGGTGTGACCGGCACTGGCTCAGTGTGAGGAGTCGGTAGCGGATGGTGCCGGTCCCGGGCCGGTAAGTCACGGGTGTGACACCGTCTGGCACTCCGTCGCAGGGATTCGCTTAGGGTGGGCAAGTGCGCGCTGCTCGGGTGGCTTCGATCGCCCTGATCGGACTGGGTTTGGCGGGGTATTCCGCGTGGCTGCTGGAGTTTTTCCTGCCGACCGGAGTCTCGCCGGTGCGGCAGCCGGTCTGGGACCTCTTGCGCGCACGCCCGGAATTCCAGATCGCGACCGGGCTGGGCGGGTTGGCGTTCTTCCTGGCCGGGCCGGCGCTGATGCGCTTGGTGCCGGTGCACTGGACGAGCCGGCTGACCGCGGTCTCGGTGGGCGCGTTCGGGATCGTGCTGATGGTGTGCGCCGGCGTGCCGGAGACCGTCGTGACGCCGATCCTGCTGAACCTGATCTTCGTGCTCGGCGCGGTGAGCCTGGTCCTGTGGTGGCCGCCGCGCTGGCGCGCCGTGGCGGTCGGCGGGCTGTCGTTCGTCCTTCTCGCGTGGCTCTTGGTGGTGGCCGCCGAGATGGCCGGGCACCTGCAGGGAGTGTCCACGAGAGTGCAGTTGGTCGTTCAGGCGGCGGAGATCGTGCTCGGCGGCGCGTACGTCGTGCAGATGCCGGTCCCGCCGAACGGCCGGAAATTGTCGGTGGCGGATGGGACGCTGCGAAGCAACCGACACCGGAAGTGAGGCCACCATGGCTGGCAAAGTCTCCCCGACCCCCGACGAGCGCAGCGGACTGCTCGGTTTCCTGGCCCAGCAACGCCAGGCGATGAAGGCGGCGGTCTACGGACTGACCGACGAGCAGGCCCGCGCGGTGCCGAGCGCGAGCGAGTTGAGCGTCGGCGGCCTGGTGAAACATGTGTCGTCCACCGAGAGCGAGTGGATAGACCGGGTGCTGCGCGTCGAGCCGAAGCCGTTCGCCGAGAGCATGGCGGGGTACCAGGAGAATTACCGGCTGGGCCCGGACGAGACGATGGATTCGGTGCTCGCCGGGTACGACCGGGTAGCCGCCCGGACCGAAGAGGTCATCGCCGGGATCGCCGACCTGGACCAGGAAGTCCCGGTGCCGAAGGACGTCCCGTGGTTCCCGCCGGACGTGGACGCCTGGTCGGTGCGGTGGGTGCTGCTGCACCTGATCGAGGAGACGGCTCGGCACGCCGGACACGCGGACATCATCCGGGAATCGCTGGACGGAGCAACCGCGATGCCGCTGCTGGCCGCGGTCGAGGGATGGCCGGCAACGGATTGGCTGAAGCCTTGGCAAGCGGGGGAATGACCGGCAGGTCCGGCGGTCGCTGAGCGGCCTGGGTCGCGAAGCTAGGCACGGCCTGCGGGGACAGGAGGGGCCGGGCTGAACGGGCCGCCGGGAGCAGGCCGGGCAGGGGAAGACCGGCCGGGACGAGCTGCCTGCGGATGAGCTGCCCGGGATGCGCGAGCGCTGCGGGGTTGACCTGACGCTGGGAAGAGCGCTGAGCCCGGGGCCGCCGACTCCGCCGAGATCACGTTCCGGGCTGACCGGTGTCGTGCGGACGTGCCCGAACGCCGCGCATCCTGGAAGCCTTGACCATCGTTCCGCCCGGATTCCGGCGGGCTGCCCGGAGTCCGGCTGCACTGGGGGTGTGGCCGGAACCCGGGGCGCTCGTCGTCGAACCGGAACGGGGGTTTGGCGTCGTCAGCTGCCAAGCTCGCGCCCCGAACTCTGGCCAGCTCGCTCGAAAACCTGGTCAGGTCGCCAGTCGGCTCGCTCGTACGAAGACTCCGACGGGAGCCGCCCGCGTCCTCCGCCCGGCGAAGACTCCGACCAGGAGCCGCCCGCAGCCTCCATCCGGCGAAGACTTCGGCGGGAACCCACCCGGTTCCGTCGAGAACCCCGGCCCGGACCGGTCAGAACAGCGTCGGCTCGTCCGGAAACGCCCCCTCGATCACCAGCATCCGCCGTTTCGTCTCGACTCCGCCCGGTGCCGAGAACCCTCCGGTGTTCTTGCCCGCGCCCAGCACCCGGTGGCACGGCACGATGATGGGGAACGGGTTGTTCCCCATCGCCTGCCCGACCGCCTGCGCCGAACCCGGTGCGCCCAGCCGATGCGCGATGTCCCCGTAGGTCAGCACTTTTCCCGGCGGAATGGCACGCGCGACGTCATACGCGCGCCGGTTGAACTCCGGCACTCCCCGGTAGTCCAGCGGAACCGAACGCAGATCGCGGGATTGGCCGGACAGCAGCGCGACCACGTCCTCCACTACCGGCCGCAGGTCTTCCGGCACCGGTGATTCGACCGCGTCCGGGAAGCGAGTCTCCAGGTGCGCCCGCGTGCGTGCGGGCGTGCTGCCCGGCAGTGCGGTGCCGATGACCGCACCGTCGCGCCAGGCGAGGCCGCACGCCCCGATCGGGGTGTCGAACACCGTGAACCCAACCGTCATGCGGCCCAGCGTACGGTCCGGCGCCGACAGAAACTGGCGGGAAAACGACACGACCCCGCGCCGCGCGGACCGGGCAAGATGGCGTCCGCATCGGGGAAACGCCGGTCAGGACTTCCGTTCCCGCCACCGGTTCGTCATCGGCAGCCGCCGATCCCGTCCGAAAGCCTTGAACGTGATCTTCGTGCCCGGCGGGTACTGCCGCCGCTTGTACTCGGCCCGGTCCACCAGTTGCACGACGCGGTCGATCGTCGCCGGGTCGAATCCGGCCTCGATCAAGTCCGCGTAGCCCCGGTCGTTTTCGACGTACCCGTCCAGGACGTCGTCCAGCAGTTCGTAATCCGGCAGCGAGTCCGAATCCTTCTGCCCGGGCCGCAGCTCCGCCGACGGCGGTTTCGTGATCGAGTTCTCCGGGATCGGCGGCGTCTCGCCGCGCTTGGCGGCTTCCTCGTTGCGCCACCGGGCCAGCTGCCACACATGTGTCTTGAACAGGTCCTTGATCGGCGCGAACGCCCCGACCGCGTCCCCGTAAATCGTCGAGTACCCGACCGCCAGTTCGGTCTTGTTCCCGGTCGCCAGCACCAGGTGACCGTCCAGATTGGACAGTGCCATCAGCAGCATGCCGCGCACCCGCGCCTGGATGTTCTCCTCCGCGAGTCCGGTCAGCTTCAGCTGGTTGACATACACGTCGACCATGTCCGCCACCGGCTCCACGCGGTAGTGCGCGCCGATTCGCTCGGCCAAATCCTCGGCGTCGTCCTTCGAGTGCGACGACGAGTACTTCGACGGCATCGAAACGCCGTACACCTTGTCCCCGCCCAGTGCGTCCGCCGCCAGCGCCGCGCACACCGCGGAGTCGATCCCGCCGGAGAAGCCGAATGTGACCGTCGAGAAACCGTTCTTGTGCACGTAGTCGCGCAGCCCGACGACCAGCGCCGACCACACTTCGGCCTCGTCCGACAGAGGTTCGACGATCGCAGGAGCGGCCACCGGCTCGTAAGCGGGCAGCGGCGCATCGCTCAGCACTCGCCGGTGCACGTCAAGACCGTCGAACGACCCCGACGGCCCGGGCTCGGATGCCGGCAGGTCCAGATCCAGCACCAGCAGGTGCTCCACGAACTGCGGTGCCCGGGCCAGCAACGCGCCGTCCGCGCCGACCACCAGCGAGTCGCCGTCGAAGACCAGGTCGTCCTGACCGCCGACCTGGTTCGTGTACACCAGCGGCGCGCCCGCCTCGGCGGCCCGCCGCGCGATCAGCGGCAGCCGCTGTTCGTCCTTCGAGCGTTCGTACGGCGAGGCGTTCGGCGCGACCACCAGGTCGACCCCGGCCTTGCCCAGCGCCGAGATCGGGCCACCGTCCTGCCAGATGTCCTCGCAGATCACCATGCCGATGTCGACGCCGTGCAGGCGCAGCACCTCGAGTTCGGTGCCCGGCTTGAAGTATCGGTGCTCGTCGAACACGCCGTAGTTCGGCAGGTGGTGCTTGAACTGCCGGGCGACGACCTCGCCGCGGTACAGCGCGGCCGCCGCGTCGCGCGGGCCGACCTCGTCGTAATCCAGGTAGCCGACGTACGCGAGCAGCTCGCCGCAGCCAGCCTCGTCGAGGCGGCGCGCCAGCTCGGTCACTGACCGCCGGGACGCCTCGGCGAACGTGCGGCGGAGAGTGAGGTCTTCGACGGGGTAGCCGGTCTGGGACATCTCCGGGAACACGACGACGTGCGCTCCCGCCTCGGCGGCCTTGCGGGCCCACTCGACGGTGAGTGCGGTGTTCCCGTCGATGTCGCCGACGGTGGTGTTGACCTGGGCGAGTGCGATGCGCAGTTGCGGCATGCCGTCATTCTGTCCCACCACGCCGACAGAAACTAAGCGGAGGTGAGCCAGAGAACGGCGGAGGGCCCCTCGCGCGCGGCGAGGGGCCCTCCGGGCACAGAAATCAGGACTTCTTCATCCGCATCATGCTGCGGACCTTCTTGACCGTCTGCTCGAAGTCGGAGTCGAACGGGTTGTCGTGCACCAGGTAGGTCCAGGTGGTGTTGGCCCGCCGCACCCCGGCGTCGGCGAGGTCGATGCCGTCGTCGGTGATCTCGGCTTCTTCCAGCGTCTTCGCCGCCCGGGCCGCGGACTCGGCGATGATCTTGTGGAATTCCGGGATCGCCGCGCGGTGGAACTCGTCCAGCGGCGTCTCGCGGGCCAGCGCGCGCAGGTGGATGCTTTCGCGCACGTCGGTCAGATACGCCAGGTGATCCGACCACAGCTGGTCGAGGTGGAACAGCCGGACCTCGCGGCAGATCTGCTCGACCCGCTCGTCGTCGTCCAGCTTCTCCTTCAGCTCGCCGAACTTCTCCTCCTGCGCCTTCTCCAGCTCCTCGGCGGCGAGCGCGGTGTGCAGCACCTTGTCGCGGTGTTCCAGCAGCTCGGCGCGCTGCCGTTCGATCAGCCGGGTGTAGCGCCAGGTGTTGCGGTGGATCTCCAGATCGACGCCCTCGGCGACGCGCTGAGCGTGGTTGAGCTGGCGGTGCGCGGCAGGGTCGGTGATCTCGCCGGTCTCGCTGTCGGCGTCGATGCCGTCTGGCAGGTCCGGTGCGTTCGACAGCACCAGGTCGTCGTTCAAGCTCGCGAAGAAGATCGCGCTGCCCGGGTCGCCCTGTCGTCCGGACCGGCCGCGCAGCTGCCCGTCGAGCCGGCTGGACGGGTACCGAGCGGTGCCGATCACGTGCAGACCGCCCAGTTCGGCGACCTCCTCGCGGCTCGCGCCGTCGCTGCCGCCGAGCCGGATGTCGGTGCCGCGGCCGGCCATCTGGGTGGACACGGTGACCGCGCCCTTCGTGCCCGCCTCGGCGATGATCGCGGCCTCTTCGGCGTCGTTGCGCGCGTTCAGCACGACGCACGGCAGGTCGGCCTTCGCCAGCTTTTCGGCCAGTTCCTCGGACTCGGCCACGTCCTGGGTGCCGACGAGGATCGGCCGCCCGGTCTCGTGCACCGTGCGGATCTCTTCCTCGATCGCGCGCAGCTTCTGCGACGGCGAGGCGAAGACCCGGTCCGGCTGGTCCTCGCGGACGTTCGGGGTGTTCGGCGGGATCACCGCGACCTCGAGCCGGTAGAACTCGCGCAGCTGCTCGGCGACCGCCACCGCGGTACCGGTCATGCCCGCCACCTCCGGGTAGCGGGCGAGCAGTGCCTGCACGGTGATCGAGTCCAGGATCTCGCCTCGGTCGGTGGCGGCGACCTGCTCCTTCGCCTCGACCGCCGCCTGCAGGCCGTCCGGCCAGCGCTGCAGTTCGGCGACCCGGCCGCGGGCGGCGTTGATCAGCTGCACCTTGCCGTCGCGGACCAGGTAGTCGACGTCGCGCGTGAGCAGAGCGTGCGCGTGCAGGGCGACGTTCACCGCGGCGAGCCGGTCCGAGCCGGACTCGTCGTACAGGTCGATGCCGCCGAGCGACTTCTCCACCACCGAGGCGCCGGCGCTGGTCAGCCACGCGTTGCGGCCCTCGGAGTCGGTCTCGTAGTGCAGGCCGAGCCGCAGCCGCCGGACGATCTTGGCGACCTCCTCGTCGGCGTCGTTGTGGTCGATCGAGCCGGCCATCACCAGCGGCACCCGCGCCTCGTCGACCAGCACCGAGTCGGCCTCGTCGACGATGGCCACCTCGGGAGCGCGCTGCACCAGGTCGGCGGCCTGGGTCACCAGCCGGTCGCGCAGCACGTCGAAGCCGATCTCGGCGACCGCGCCGTAGGTGACCTCCTGGCCGTAGACCTCCTTGCGCTCCTCCTTCGAGTGCGCTGGCTCGACCCAGCCGACGGTGACGCCGAGCAGGTCGTACACCGGCTTCATCCACTCCGCGTCGCGGCGGGCGAGGTAGTCGTTGACGGTCACCACGTGCACGCGGCGGCCGCGCAGCGCGTACCCGGCCGCGGCCAACGCGCCGGCCAGCGTCTTGCCTTCACCGGTCTCCATCTGCACGACGTGGCCGGTGAGCAGGCCCATCGTGCCGAGCAGCTGGACGTCGAAGGCACGTTCGCCGAGCTTGCGCCGGGCCGCCTCGCGGCCGAGCGCGCAGACCTCGACCAGCTGGTCGTCGGTGAACGAGGCGGCACCGCCGATCGCGTCTCGCAGCTTGCCCGCGCGCTCGGTGAGTTCGGCGTCGTCGAGCTTCTCCAGCTCCGGTTCGAGCTTCTCGACAGCGGGCAGCAGCGCTTCGTAGCGGGTCAGCTCGACGCTGCCCGGCCGCTGGATGATCCGGCGGAGCCGCTTGCCCACCCGGCTGATCAATGCCACCCCTGGTCTCCTCGCCTCGATGTGTCTCCGGACGCGTCCGCACTGCCCAACGCGCCGACGGTGCGTCGGAGTTCCGCGCCCGGATGGCACGATCAAACCGTGTCCCGTCATCCCAGCGCCAGCCCGTACGCCCGCCGAATCTTCGCGCTAGCGGCTTCCGGCCTGCTCGCGACCACGCTCGTGGCGTGCTCGTCGAACACGGAACAGGCCCTGCCCTCGCCCACGGTCGAATCGCACGCCCCGTCCGGCCCGGTGCCCGCCGGACTCGAGCGGTTCTATCGGCAGAGCATGTCCTGGTCCGCCTGTGCACCCTACGCGACCTCGGACGACGCCCAGTCCGCCTTCCGAGCGCAGGGCATCGAGTGCGGCCGGTTGACCGTCCCGCTGAACTATGACAAACCGGATGGGCAGGCCATCACCATCGGCGTGCTGCGGCACCGCGCGAGCGACCAGGGCGACCGGATCGGTTCGCTTCTGGTGAACCCGGGCGGACCGGGCGCTTCGGGCATGGTCGCCGCGGCGGGGCTGCTCGACCGGGTGAACCAGTCCGACCTCGGCAAGCGGTTCGACCTGGTCGGCTTCGACCCGCGGGGGATCGGCGCGAGCGAACCGCAGATCAAGTGCCTGACCGGGCCAGAGCGCGACGCCGAACGTGCCGACGACAGCGAGACGGACGGTTCGCCCGCTGGCGTCGCGAAGCAGGAAGCGGAGCAAAAGGACTTCGCCTCGAAGTGTGCGCAGCGGACGAAATACGGCGACGACATGCTCTCGCACGTCGGTACGCGCGACGTCGTGAAGGACATGGATGTGCTGCGCAGCGTCCTCGGCGACCAGAAGCTCACATACCTCGGCTACTCGTATGGCACGCGCATCGGCTCCACGTATGCGGAGACCTTCCCGAAGAACGTGCGCGCGCTGGTCCTAGACGGCGCTGTCGACCCGACGCAGAGCCCGGAGGATTCGCTCATCGCGCAGGGGCAGGGCTTCGGCACTGCGTTCAACGAGTTCGCGAAGTGGTGCGCGGCGCGTCAGGACTGCGCGCTAGGCCAGGACCCGGCTGCTGCGACGAAGCAGTTTCAGGACCTTACGCGCCGGCTGATCGACTTCCCGGTCCCTGTCGGCGACGGGCGCAAGCTTTCCTATGAAGACGCGACGACAGGCGCGATCCAGGCGCTGTACCAGGAGAGTCTCTGGCAGTACCTGAACACCGGGCTGAACGAGTTGAAGCTCCAGCGCGGCACCACGCTCGAGAAGCTTGCCGACATCTACAACGAGCGCGGCCCGGACGGCAGGTACGGCACGACGCAGGACGCCTTCACCGCGATCCGCTGTGTCGACGACCCGCGCGTCACGGATCCGAAGCAGATCCTGGACGCGCAGGAGAAGTACGTGAAGGTCGCGCCGTTCCTGGACGACGGCCGCCAGGCCAGCTCCGCGAGGGACGCCTGCGCCTTCTGGCCGGTGCCGAACACGTCGCAGCCGCACGAACCGAACGTGCCGGGTCTGCCGAAGACGCTGACGATCTCGACCACTAACGACCCGGCGACGCCGTACCAGGCCGGTGTCAACCTCGCGAAGGCGCTGAACGGCGCACTGCTCACCTTCGAAGGCACGCAGCACACGGTGTTCCTGCAGGGGAACTCCTGTGTCGACAAGGTCGGGACGGCGTACCTGATCGACGGCACGACGCCGCCGGCGGGCACTCGCTGCAAGGCCAGCTGAGCCCGTCCGTGAAGGGCTCCTTCCGGGACTTAGGGCGGATTCGAGGGGTCGTCGCAACACAGGCTGGATTAGCTGGTTTCGGTGAGGAGTGTAGCGAGGCGTTCGGCTGGGGTGTCCCAGCCGAGCGTTTTGCGTGGGCGGCAGTTGAGCTCTGCGGCGACGGCGGCGAGGTGTTCGGGGCTGTGGAGGGAGAGGTCGGTGCCTTTGGGGAAGTACTGGCGCAGCAGGCCGTTGGTGTTTTCGTTGCTGCCGCGTTGCCAGGGGCTGTGGGGGTCGCAGAAGTAGACGGGGATGCCGGTGGCGATGGTGAATTCGCGGTGTCGGCCCATTTCCGAGCCTTGGTCCCAGGTCAGGGACCGTGTCAGGTGGTCGGGCAGGGTGTGCATGGCGGTGACGAGGGCGTCGCGGACGGCGTCGGCGCCGCGGCCGTGGGGCAGGGGGACCAGGAGCGTGTAGCGGGTGGCGCGTTCGACCAGGGTGGCGATGGCGGAGGCTCCGTCCTTGCCGATGATCAGGTCGCCTTCCCAGTGGCCGGGGACGGCGCGGTCGGCGGCTTCGGCGGGGCGTTCGCTGATCATGACCATGGGTTCGGCGAAGCGGGGCCGGCGGGCTTCGCCGGTGCGGCGGGGTTTGCGCACGGCGCGGCCGGTGCGCAGCGCGCGGTGCAGTTCGCGGCGCAGTTCGCCGCGGCCTTGGACGTAGAGGGCCTGGTAGACGGTTTCGGGGGTCACGTGCAGCTCCGGGCGGTCGGGGTGGTCGCGGCGCAGCCGCTGGCTGATCTGCTCCGGGCTGAACTTCTTGCGCAGCATGCCCTGCACGAGGTCGCGCAGCTCGGGACAGGCCGCGATCTTGCCGGTCTTGGGCCGTTTGCGGCGCGCGTCGGCGCGGGCCTGGGCCGCGTAGGGCCGGTAGCCGCGGCTGCCGGGACGGGCGTTGCGGGCCAGTTCGCGGCTGATCGTGGCGGGATCGCGGCCCAGTTCCCGGGCGATCGCGCGGACCCCGGCCCCTGCCCGGCGCAGGTCGGCGATCGCCAGCCGTTCCTGCTGCGTCAGGAACCGCGACTGCGCCTCGGGGCGGGCATCGGCGACGGGGGCCGGACGCGAGGGCGGGGCCGGCGACCGCACGGCCGTCCGCCCCGCCCGGCTCGGCCGCCCGTGCCGCCACCGGTGCCCGGTCCGCCGGTCGACCCCGACAGCCCGGCACGCCTCGACCGTTCCCACGCCTTCCGCCACAAGATCAAAATACCGGCGGCGTTCCGCCGCCAACCTCCCCCGACCCCGCGACGCTGCAACCTCCCGGACCCCCGCCACGGCAACCCCTCAACAACTCAGGCGTTGCAACCACCACTAGAACCCAAGTAGATTCCGGCAAGGGGCCCTTCACGGATTTACGGCTGCTGATCGGTCAGCAAGACCTCGTACATCACCGGACTGTCGCGCTCCGACGCCGGCGGCACTTGCAGCCACATCCGCGCGAAGCGGCGTGGCTCGGCGACCGTGACCCAGACCTTCACGTTCACATCCGAGTGGATCTGCGGGATCAGCTTCGCGGCGACTGCCCGCGGCAGTGTCCCGCCGACGCGATAACCGTCGATCTGCTGGATGACCTCGCGAATCTCGGTCTGCGGCTGCCGGAGTGCGCCGAGCAGTTCGACGAGGCTCCCGCCCGGCCCGAGGTAGCGGCTCGCGGTGAAGGCCGTGGAGCCGGTCGTTTCGTGCCCTTTCGCGTCCTTCGTGGTCGCGGTGCTGCCGGAGACAGCGAACGTGAACGCTCGATCGACGAACTCGGCGCGGCCGGACACCGCGCCCTTGCCCTGCAGCGTCATGTCACCGCTGAGTTTCGTCATCGGCAGTCCAGGCAACACCCCGTTGACACCGACGGTGAAGCGCAAGCTCCGGACCGCGGCGAAGTTCGTCTTCGCGGCGGCGAGCAGCTCACCTGCCGCGGGCAGCGGAGGTGCCGCAGAGCAACCGGCGGCCAACCCGAAGAGCAGCAGCACCGGCAGGGCACGTCGGCTGAGCATGGCCGAGAGCCTACTCGGTTGGCCCGATTCTTTCGGATGGTGTCCTTCCGGCCACTGTCGATGCCGCGCGCGGACCAGCAGACTGACCACCTGTGACCGTTGAGACCCTCCCCGCCCGCAAGCTGCACCGTGCCTGGTTCGTCGCGGCAGCCGCGTTCGTAGCGCTCTTGGCCGCGGCCGGCTTCCGCGCCGCGCCGGGCGTCCTGATCGACCCGTTGCACCAAGAGTTCGGCTGGTCCCGCGCAACGATTGGTGCCGCTGTTTCGGTCAACCTCGTCCTGTACGGCCTCTTCGCGCCCTTCGCGGCCGCTCTGATGGAGCGCTTCGGCATCCGGCGCGTTTCGGCGACCGCGCTCTTCGTTGTCGCCCTCGGTGCTGGCGGCACGGTCTTCATGAGCGCCAGCTGGCAGCTGATCCTCTGCTGGGGCGTGCTCGTCGGCCTCGGCACGGGCTCGATGGCGATGAGCTTCGCGGCGATGGTCGCGACGCGCTGGTTCGTACGCCACCGCGGCGTCGTAACCGGCGTACTGACCGCCGCAGGCGCGACTGGACAGCTGATCTTCCTGCCGATCATCGCGTCACTCGCCGTCAGCGACGGCTGGCGTACGGCGTCGATGGTGGTCTCGATCGCCGCTCTCGCGGTCGTGCCGGTCGTGCTGTTGGCCGTACGCGACCACCCGGCCGACGTCGGCACTGTCGCGTATGGAGCGCCCGAAGGCACCGAAGTAGCCCGCCCGGAGCCGAAGACCGGCACCGTCCGCCGCGGCCTGAGCGTGCTGTTCCAGGCGGCACGTACGCGAACCTTCTGGCTCCTCGCGATCGGCTTCGCCATCTGCGGAGCGACGACGAACGGCTTGGTCAGCACGCACTTCGTCCCGGCCGCGCACGACCACGGGATGCCGCAGACCACGGCCGCGAGCCTGCTCGCCCTCGTCGGCATCTTCGACGTTGTCGGGACCATCGCGTCCGGCTGGCTCACCGACCGGGTCGACCCGCGGATCTTGCTCGGCATCTACTACGCGCTGCGGGGCGTCTCGCTCGCCCTCCTCCCGCAGCTGTTCACGAACTCGGTCCAGCCGAGCATGTGGGCGTTCATTCTCTTCTACGGCCTCGACTGGGTGGCGACCGTTCCGCCGACGGTCGCGCTCTGCATTCGCTCGTTCGGGGAGGCCGGACCGATCGTTTTCGGCTGGGTTTTCGCCTGCCACCAGCTGGGCGCGGCGTTCGCCGCCTCGGCCGCGGGCGCGGTGCGCGACCAGCTCGGCGACTACGCCGTCGCCTGGTACGTCGCGGCCGGACTCGCGGTGATCGCCTCGGTCGCGTCGCTGTCCATCACCCGATCCGGGAAACCCCAGCTCGCGCAGGTCGGCTGAGCCCGATCCGGGGATGGGTGACCCGTGAAACATGGCGTTAACACGTGCTGGTTAGGGTTCGGCCATGGATCGCCAGCAGGAATTCGTGCTCCGCACTTTGGAAGAGCGCGACATCCGTTTCGTTCGCCTGTGGTTCACCGACGTGCTGGGGTTCCTGAAGTCCGTCGCGGTCGCGCCCGCCGAGCTGGAGGGCGCGTTCAGCGAGGGCATCGGGTTCGACGGCTCGGCCATCGAGGGCTTCGCGCGCGTCTATGAGTCGGACATGGTCGCCAAGCCCGACCCGTCCACCTTCCAGGTGCTGCCGTGGGAGACGCCGGAGGGCAGCCCGTACTCCGCGCGGATGTTCTGCGACATCGCGATGCCGGACGGCTCGCCGTCGTGGGCCGACCCGCGGCACGTGCTGCGCCGTCAGCTGTCGAAGGCCAGCGAGGCCGGGTTCACCTGCTACGTGCACCCGGAGATCGAGTTCTTCCTGCTCGCCAACCTCCCCGACGACGGCCGCGAGCCGGAGCCGGCGGACAACGGCGGCTACTTCGACCAGGCCGCGCACGCCACCGCGACGCATTTCCGCAGGCACGCGATCGAAACGCTCGAAGCGATGGGCATCTCGGTCGAGTTCAGCCACCACGAGGGCGCGCCGGGCCAGCAGGAGATCGACCTGCGCTACGCCGACGCGCTCACCATGGCCGACAACGTGATGACCTTCCGCTACGTGGTCAAGGAGGTCGCGCTCACCCAGGGCGTGCACGCGACCTTCATGCCGAAGCCGTTCACCGGCCAGCCCGGCTCCGGGATGCACACCCACGTCAGCCTGTTCGAAGGCGACCGCAACGCGTTCTACGACGCCGAGGACCCGCACGAACTCTCTGAGACCGGCAAGGCGTTCGTCGCCGGGGTCCTGCACTACGCCAAGGAAATCTCCGCGGTCACCAACCAGTGGGTCAACTCTTACAAGCGGCTGATCAGCGGCAGCGAAGCGCCGACGACGGTCTCGTGGGGCAGGGCGAACCGGTCCGCGCTCGTGCGGGTGCCGATGTACTCGCCGGGCAAGGCGTCCTCGCGCCGGGTGGAGATCCGGACGCTCGATTCGGCGTGCAACCCGTACCTGGCCTATTCGGTGATCCTGGCCGCCGGGCTGAAGGGCATCGAAAAGGGCTACGAGCTGCCGCCGCCCGCCGAGGACAACATCTGGCAGCTGTCCGATGCCGAACGCCGCGCGGCGGGCTACGCGCAGCTGCCGCAGAACCTCGGCGAAGCGCTTGCCGAGATGGAGAAATCCGAGCTGCTGCCGGAAGCTCTGGGCGAGCACGTCTACGACTTCTTCTTGCGCAACAAGCGGGTCGAATGGGACAACTACCGCAGCGCGGTCACGCCCTACGAGCTCCGCACGCTGTTGCCGATGCTCTGAACGGGGCGGCCCCGGCCGCGTCCCGACGTGGGGGAGGCATCGGTACATGGGAAGAAGACTGCCCGCCGTCCTGGCCGCGCTCGTCGCGGCCGCGGGGCTGGTGACGGCACCGCCGGCGTCCGCCGACCCGTACTTCGACCTGGACCGGGCGGACATCCCGTCCCTGCAGCACCGGATGGCGGCCGGCCAGCTCACCGCCATCGCCCTGACCAGCGCTTACCTGGCGCGTATCCGGGCGCTGGACCCGAAAGTCAACGCCGTTCTCGCGCTCAACCCGAGTGCGCTGGCCCAGGCCGCGGCCAGCGACCTGCGGCACCGGACCGGTCGCATCCGTGGTCCGCTTGACGGGATTCCGGTGCTGGTCAAGGACAACGTGGACACCCGGGACCAGAACACCACCGCCGGTTCGCGCGCGCTGCGCAGCCGGCCGGCCGCGGACGCCACGCTGATCACCCGGCTGCGCGACGCGGGCGCGGTGATCCTCGGGAAGGCGAACCTGTCCGAATGGGCGAACTTCCGCGCCGCGAAACCGACTTCCGGCTGGTCCGGCGTCGGCGGCCAGACCCACAACCCGTACGTGCTTGACCACAACCCGTGCGGGTCGTCCGCCGGGTCCGCGGCTGGCGTCGCCGCTTCGCTGGCGCAGGTCGCGATCGGCAGCGAGACAGACGGGTCGATCGTGTGCCCGGCCGGGATGACCGGCACGGTAGGGCACAAGCCCAGCCTGGGGCTGGTCAGCCGACACGGGGTCGTGCCGATTTCCGCGGAGCAGGACACCGCGGGACCCATCGCGCGCAACGTCGTGGACACTGCGATCACGTTGTCGGTGCTGCAGGGCCGGGACCCGGCGGACCCGGCGACGCTGCGCTACCCGTCGACGCAGCCGGCCGACTACGCGAAGCTGCTCCGCCCCGGCGTACTGCGCGGCGCGCGGATCGGCTTGTGGCGGTTGCCGGTGCTCGGCCCGGACACGGACGCTGTGGTCAGCAACGTGAAGGCGTCGCTGGAGAAAGCAGGGGCGACCGTCGTCGAGGTGAACCTGCCGTACCAGGACCGGCTGTCCGAGCTGGAGTTCCCGGCGCTGCTCACCGAGTTCCACCGGGACATCGACGCCTACCTGGCGACCCGCCCGACAGGACCGCGCACGCTGGCGGACCTCGTCGCGTACAACCGTGCCGACCCGCTCGAGCGGACTTGCTTCGCCGGTCAGGAACTGTTCGAGCAGGCGCTGGCCGCCCCCGGCCCGGACGATCCGGCCTATCGGAAGAACCGCGCGGAGCTGACCGACCTGGCGAGGCGGTCGCTGGACGAAACCCTCGCGAAGTACCGCCTGGACGCGATCGCGTCGCCGACGAACCCGCCGGCGTGGAAGACCGACTGCGCCAAGGGCGACAACGACGTGATCCCGTCCTCGACACCAGCCGCGGTCGCCGGCTACCCGGCAGTCACCGTTCCGGCCGGATCGGTCGGGCCGCTGCCGGTGGGGATTTCGTTCATGGGCGGGCAGTGGGCCGACGGCAAGATGCTCGCGATCGCCGCGGACTACACACGAGTAGCGCCGGTCCGGGTGCCGCCGAAGTTCCTCCCGGCGCTGCCTGCCCGGTAGGCACCTGGTTCAGGTTTTTCAGCGGCCGTCGGCTGGCGCGTGGTGCGCCCGCCGGCGGCCGTCGTCGCGCTGGGCGCCCATGCACAGGCTCACTGACCTGCGGTGATGTCGTTAAGTGACCCCCCTGTTTTCGGGTGGTTGAGAGGCATGTAATCTTCTCTTCGTCGCCAGGAACACCGGGCCGGCGGGGCCGCAAGCCTCCCGGACCAGGAGCCCGGGCCGAGCGGGTTGACACCGCGAATCGGACCAGGTAACGTTCAGCGTCGGCCCACGAGCGGCCGCCGACTCCCTACGACTAACCTCGCAGGTAGCGGCATGCTCGACCAAAAAGCTTGAAATAACGCATCGAGCTTGGTCCGGTTTTTCCGGGACTTGTTCGGGGTGTGTTGCTTGAGAACTCAACAGTGTGCTAGTGAACTAAGCCAGTAGAGCTTTTATATGAAACCCCCTCGTCGGGGTTTCCTTTGAGAATGATGATTGAGAATAGTCTCGATCGAACTTTACAGCATTGTTGGAGAGTTTGATCCTGGCTCAGGACGAACGCTGGCGGCGTGCTTAACACATGCAAGTCGAACGCTGAACCGGTTTCGGCCGGGGATGAGTGGCGAACGGGTGAGTAACACGTGGGTAATCTGCCCTGCACTCTGGGATAAGCCTGGGAAACTGGGTCTAATACCGGATATGACCACTGGAGGCATCTTTGGTGGTGGAAAGTTCCGGCGGTGCAGGATGAACCCGCGGCCTATCAGCTTGTTGGTGGGGTAATGGCCTACCAAGGCGACGACGGGTAGCCGGCCTGAGAGGGTGACCGGCCACACTGGGACTGAGACACGGCCCAGACTCCTACGGGAGGCAGCAGTGGGGAATATTGCACAATGGGCGCAAGCCTGATGCAGCGACGCCGCGTGAGGGATGACGGCCTTCGGGTTGTAAACCTCTTTCGCCAGGGACGAAGCGCAAGTGACGGTACCTGGATAAGAAGCACCGGCTAACTACGTGCCAGCAGCCGCGGTAATACGTAGGGTGCGAGCGTTGTCCGGAATTATTGGGCGTAAAGAGCTCGTAGGCGGTTTGTCGCGTCGGCCGTGAAATCTCCACGCTTAACGTGGAGCGTGCGGTCGATACGGGCAGACTTGAGTTCGGCAGGGGAGACTGGAATTCCTGGTGTAGCGGTGAAATGCGCAGATATCAGGAGGAACACCGGTGGCGAAGGCGGGTCTCTGGGCCGATACTGACGCTGAGGAGCGAAAGCGTGGGGAGCGAACAGGATTAGATACCCTGGTAGTCCACGCTGTAAACGTTGGGCGCTAGGTGTGGGCGACATCCACGTTGTCCGTGCCGTAGCTAACGCATTAAGCGCCCCGCCTGGGGAGTACGGCCGCAAGGCTAAAACTCAAAGGAATTGACGGGGGCCCGCACAAGCGGCGGAGCATGTGGATTAATTCGATGCAACGCGAAGAACCTTACCTGGGCTTGACATGCGCCAGACATCCCCAGAGATGGGGCTTCCCTTGTGGTTGGTGTACAGGTGGTGCATGGCTGTCGTCAGCTCGTGTCGTGAGATGTTGGGTTAAGTCCCGCAACGAGCGCAACCCTTATCCTGCGTTGCCAGCGCGTCATGGCGGGGACTCGTGGGAGACTGCCGGGGTCAACTCGGAGGAAGGTGGGGATGACGTCAAGTCATCATGCCCCTTATGTCCAGGGCTTCACACATGCTACAATGGCTGGTACAGAGGGCTGCGATACCGCGAGGTGGAGCGAATCCCTTAAAGCCGGTCTCAGTTCGGATCGCAGTCTGCAACTCGACTGCGTGAAGTCGGAGTCGCTAGTAATCGCAGATCAGCAACGCTGCGGTGAATACGTTCCCGGGCCTTGTACACACCGCCCGTCACGTCATGAAAGTCGGTAACACCCGAAGCCCATGGCCCAACCCGCAAGGGAGGGAGTGGTCGAAGGTGGGACTGGCGATTGGGACGAAGTCGTAACAAGGTAGCCGTACCGGAAGGTGCGGCTGGATCACCTCCTTTCTAAGGAGCACAACACATCCGCGTCCCCGGGATACCCGGAACCAGGGCGCGGGGTGGCTCGGGCTCGGAAGCCGAATGTGTTTCCGTCCGGGTTGCTCAAGGAATTGTGGAACTACTGGTTACGGGTTCTCGCGGTGGTGATGCCGCCGACCTAGTACTGCGGGGCTTCGGCTTCGCGTGGAACGGCGGCCGCGGATCCGGGCGGGTTCTTGTTCGCTGGCGCGCTGTTGGGTCCTGAGGCAACACACGTTGTTTCTGGTGTGGTGTTTGAGAACTGTAGAGTGGATGCGAGCATCTTTGTGGTCAAGTTGTTAAGGGCACATGGTGGATGTCTTGGCTTCAGGAGCCGATGAAGGACGTGGGAGGCTGCGATATGCCTCGGGGAGCTGTCAACCGAGCTGTGATCCGAGGATTTCCGAATGGGGAAACCCAGCACCAGTGATGTGGTGTTACCCGCCGGTGAATATATAGCCGGTGTGGAGGGAACGCGGGGAAGTGAAACATCTCAGTACCCGCAGGAAGAGAAAACAACCGTGATTCCGTGAGTAGTGGCGAGCGAAAGCGGAAGAGGCTAAACCGATTGCATGTGATACCTGTCAGGGGTTGTGTGGTCGGGGTCGTGGGACCCAGCGTCGAGGATCTGACAGTCCTCGGAATGATGTCGCGTGTTAGTGGAACCGCTTGGGATGGCGGACCGGAGTGGGTGAGAGTCCCGTACGCGAAAACACGTTGTCGTTGTTTGTCTGGTGTTCCCGAGTAGCAGCGAGCTCGTGGAATTTGCTGTGAATCTGCCGGGACCACCCGGTAAGCCTAAATACTTCCTGGAGACCGATAGCGGACGAGTACCGTGAGGGAAAGATGAAAAGTACCCCGGGAGGGGAGTGAAAGAGTACCTGAAACCGTGTGCCTACAAGCCGTCAGAGCCGTTGAGGTGATGGCGTGCCTTTTGAAGAATGAGCCTGCGAGTTAGTGCTGCGTGGCGAGGTTAACCCGGGTGGGGTAGCCGTAGCGAAAGCGAGTCCGAACAGGGCGGTTGTAGTCGCGTGGTCTAGACCCGAAGCGGAGTGATCTACCCATGGCCAGGGTGAAGCGACGGTAAGACGTCGTGGAGGCCCGAACCCACTTAGGTTGAAAACTGAGGGGATGAGCTGTGGGTAGGGGTGAAAGGCCAATCAAACTCCGTGATAGCTGGTTCTCCCCGAAATGCATTTAGGTGCAGCGTCGCATGTTTCACCGCGGGGGTAGAGCTACTGGATGGTCTAGGGGCCTTACCGGGTTACCGAAATCAACCAAACTCCGAATACCGTGGTGTGAGAGTGCGGCAGTGAGACGGCGGGGGATAAGCTTCGTCGTCGAGAGGGAAACAGCCCAGAACACCAGCTAAGGCCCCTAAGTGTGTGCTCAGTGGGAAAGGATGTGGGATTGCCCAGACAACCAGGAGGTTGGCTTAGAAGCAGCCACCCTTGAAAGAGTGCGTAATAGCTCACTGGTCAAGTGGTCCTGCGCCGACAATGTAGCGGGGCTTAAGCACACCGCCGAAGCTGTGTCATTGACACTTTAGATCGGCGTTCGTCCTTGAGGCGGGCGTCCAGTCGTGTTGATGGGTAGGGGAGCGTCCTGCATCCGGTGAAGCGGCGGCGGAAGCCAGTCGTGGAGGGTGCGGGAGTGAGAATGCAGGCATGAGTAGCGAATGCAGAGTGAGAAACTCTGCCGCCGGATGACCAAGGGTTCCTGGGCCAGGCTAATCCGCCCAGGGTAAGTCGGGACCTAAGGCGAGGCCGACAGGCGTAGTCGATGGACAACGGGTTGATATTCCCGTACCCGAGCATGTGCGCCCATGGCGAGGCGGTTGACACTAACCACCCGAAGCCGNNGNNGAAGTCTTCGGACGGA